>NZ_CAMLAC010000014.1 GCF_946477935.1 uncultured Sphingomonas sp.
GCAGGCGCGCAGACGCCGAGCGGATCAGGCGATCAGCGGGCTGCATCGGGAAGGGCTCCCATCCGGCGCACAACATCTGCGCGCACAGACCCGGTCAGGTCCGGCGTGCTCCCGGCCACCACGGCTTCGGCAACGAGGACCGTCCGGCCTTCGCGTCCGAGCTTCTGCACCGAGGCTTCCACGGCCTTGAGGTAGGCCTGGACGCGTTGCCTGGTCTCTTCAGGCGGCCGGCCGGCGCGCGCTTCGGCTTCGATGAAGTCGCCCATGATCCGGCTCAGCTGGACCGTGACGACCTCGCGCTTCTCCAGGGTAAGGAGCTTGTCGGTCGCCCAGACGCCCCACAGAACTTGACCAACCATGCCGACGCCGAGAGCAACAGCGGTTAGATTGATCGATCCAAGCCTTACGCGCAGGTTGGATGTTGCCAGAATGTTCTTCACAACTTTTCTCCCGAGAGTTCGCGGTCGAGGTCGCGGATGAAGCGCGGCATGCGCCACACGACGACGAGCGTCGCGAGACCGATCAAAACAAACTTGCACTGGCCGAGGAAGCTCACGCGCCGTGCTAGGTCGGCCGCCAGGAAGCGGTCACCGAGATTGGCGACATGGGCGAAGAAGGCATCGGGATTGCCGCCCGACAACAGCAGGAAGAACAGCAGCGGCAGGCCCAGCGCCATCAGGTAGGACGAGCCGAGAAACAGGCAGCCGCGAAGCAGAATGTAGCAGCCATCGGCCACGCGCGAGCGCAATGTCCGCACCGGCTGGCTGACGGGCTGTTCGTCTTCGGAAGGGTCGGTCCGGTCGAAGGGGGTGACGAGGTGGAGAGGCATGAAGATAGGAATCCTTTGGTGATGGGGTGTCAGCGGTTGGCGAAGGCGATGCGCTCGATCGCATCGGCGAGCTGGTGCCCGCGCGCGATCTCGGCATCGATGGCGGCGAAGGTCTGGGGCGAACTCGAGAAGAGCGTTGCCGAATAGTCATCGAGCACGAGCCGCCCGATCGCCTCGGTCTCCGGCCCCTTGATGAACACCTCGGAATAGTCGCTCCCGGAGCGCTTGAGGCTGCGGATCAGCGTCTCGGTGCGATCATCCATGTCGAGGCGCTTGCTCGCCTTGAAGTCGGCGATCGTCTCCGGCTTCTGCTGCAGGATCAGCATCCAGTCGCTGTTTTCGAGCGCCGCTGTCGCCCCGTCGGACTTGTAGTAGTCGTTGAGCGACTGGGTTGCGGTCGCCAGCGCACCGCCATATTTGCGGCAGGTGCGGGCGTAGGTTTCGACGAATTCACCCATCGAGCCGCCCTTCAGCATCGACCAGGCTTCATCGATCAGCAGGAGCTTGCGCAGCGACCGCGGGCTTCGCGTCATCGCCTGGCTGGTCATGAACATGATCGCGGAGAGCACCACGCTACGCAGATCCTCCCGGCTCGCGAGGTCGGACATCTCGAAGACCGTGAAGTCGGCATCGAGGTCGAGGCTTGCCTGGCCTTCGAAGAAGGCCCCGTAGGTCCCGCCCGCCATGTAAGGGGCAAGCGCAGTCGCAATGTCTGAGGCGGTGTCATGCCCAAGACTGGCCAGCATCTCGCCAACTGTGGTGACCGTCGCAGCGGCACCATGTTCCGCCCAGACGAGATTGACCGCCCGGTCGATAAGCCCGCGCTCGGTATCGGTCAGCTTCGCGCTGTGGCGAGCCATTTGCCCGACGATCGCCTTGATCATCCCGAAGCAGTCGAGACGGTAGTCTTCGTCCTCGGCCGCGCGGGTCCCATCGATCATCGAAAACGGGTTGAGGCAAAAGCCCGCTTTCATCGTGAACTCGACAAAGCGGCCGCCCTGCAGCTTGACCGAATGCTCGAAGCTGCGGCCGTCGTCGATCACGACCACCTGCGCGCCGGCGCCGCGCAGGGCCGCGCACATCTCCTGGAGCAGCACCGATTTGCCCGATCCCGACTTGCCGCAGATCGCGACATTGTGGTTGCCCGCGTCGTTCTCGAACGGCGACCAGAAGAAGGGCTGGCCGCGCCGCCCGACGAACAGCAGGTGAGGATGGGCGCTTCCAAGATACTCACCCTGCATCGGTGCGATATTCGCGGCAGTGGTCGACAGGACGGTCTTGAACCGCTTCAGCCGCTCCATGTCGGCCCCGAGCCCGTCGGCTAGCGTCAACGGCATCGCCGCGAGAAGCCCTTGGAGCTGGAGATAGCGCTCGTCGGTGAGATCCCAGCCCGCCGCCTTGTAGATCGACTTGATCGCGCGTTCGTGGCGATCGCCTTGCCCTGCCGGCGAATAGGTCGTCACGCCGTAGAACACCCGCACGAGGCGGCGGCCTTCTTGGAGCTCGGCCTGAACGTGTTGCCACTCGGCGGCCTGTTCCCCGATCCGGGGCAGGAACCGCGCGCTGCGGGTCCCGGCTAGGCTGGTCGTCCGCATGAACTTGAAGCCGGCCTTTGCCGATGCCGCTTCCTGGTCCGGATAGACGAGACAGAGCATGGTGGCGGCCGGGCAGGGGAAGCGCAGCTTGTCGGTGAAAAGGTCGCCGATCAGCCGCGCGCATTCCCACGGGGCCCAACGCGATGGCATGTTGCGCACGGCAAAATGCCGGACGTCGAAGGCATCAGGATAGACCGTCCCGATCTCGGGTACTCCGTCGTTGACCTTGCCGGTGGGACGAAAGCGCTCGGTCACGAGCCGCATGCGGTCTTCGGCCACGACCAGTTCGATGTCGTGGCGGATCGCCTGGGAGGCGATTGGATCGTTCGGATTGTAAGGCACCGCATCGTCCTGCGGGGCGGTGGTTGGCGAGGTCAGATCATCGATGACAGCGATGAGCGCTTCCGGCCCGACTTCGACCACGCCGAGGTTGAGCGACTTCAGCATCGCCATCAGGCCCTCGCGGGTCTGCTTGAGATCCTCGTTGCTGACCGACTTGGACGTCGGCACGCCGACCGAGACGATGACCTGGTGATGCCGCGCGTGGAAGGGGGCGTCCGGCGAGCCCGATTCCCAAACGAGCGAATAGAGCCGCCGCGCCCGGTGCCGGGCAATCGCTTCGTAGACGCCGCCCTGCATGTAGCGCGGCGCGAACCACGGGCCGACGATCCTGCTGATGCGCGGACTGGCAAGGTGGAGAACCTGAAGGCAGGCACCTGCTGGCAGGCCTTCCGAAAAGAACTGCCCGAGGATTTCCCCGGTGCGCTCGTCAGCGCCGATCAGAGGCGTGACCGAGAGGACAAAGCCCTTGGAGCGTGCGTTGAAGTACAGCCGGGTCGCTGGATCATAGACCCGGTAGGGCAGCCAGTCGGAAAGCATGTCGACCATGAGCTGCGGACGGGCCTTCTCGGCGTGCTCGGCATCCCCCAGCAGTCCGCTGAGCAACCGATCGACGACGGACTTGAGTTGCTCGGCCATCACTTGGGCTCCTTGGGCTGCGAGGTGCTGTCGGTCGGCAGAGCGCCGTTCCGGATTGCTGGGCGGATTGCGGCCTTTGCGGCTTCAATCGCTGCCGCGCTCGGGAACACCGGAGCGCTCTGCCCCGCCTCAGGCCGAGGGGCTCGATCACGCGGGGGAGGCGACGTGTCGAACCCCTCGACCGCCGGTGCCTTGGCACCGGCAACGGCCTCGCGCGCCGTGGAGGGGAGGACCAGCGGCGAGGCATCCGAAGTTTCAGTGAGCAAATTGGGGGCTTCTGCGGCCAGGGGCTGGACGGCCCTGGTTTCGGCAGTGTCGGCAGACGAGAAGGGCGACAGGTCGTCAGAGGCGTCCGTGTGTCCGTCTGAGCCAGCTTGTGATGCGACTGCCTGAGCAGCCTTCAGTTGCCGACGCACCTGGCGCATCAGGGATCCGCCCTGATCCTCGCCCGCCTTGCGGCGCAGCTCGGTGGCCCAGCGCGGATTTTCGACAACCGTCCAGGCGACCGCTTCGTCGTGCAGTGTACCAGCTTCATCGACATGGGCGGGGAAGACGACGCGCAAGGTGCGTTCCGCCGTGCGGGCAGTGTCGGCATCCACGACGCCAGATCTCTGCCGCACGTCTGATTGAGTGAGCACTTCAGCTGACGGATTACCGGTCGCCTTGGCATCGATCAGATGGGTCGGTGCGCAGCCGCCCTTCGGAGCGCGGCAGGTGAAATCGCCCTCCACATTGGTGCCGAACGTGGCGCAGCCACTGGCGAAGCCGGCCAGACAGGCGCAGACAAGAAGACGTGTTGGAAACCGCATGGGTTTATCCTTTCGGAGCAGGGATAGGGGCAGCGCGCAGGAATTCCCGGAGCACGGCGGCAGGCCGGAAGCCCTCGAGAACAGCGCCATCGGCGGGGCGCACGATCACGGGCGTGCCGCCAAAGCCGTGTGCCCGGGCGAAGGCCTCGTTGGCATCGAGCCCGCTCGTGTCGCAGGGTTTGGGATTGGCGAGCGCCAGACCCGAATAGGCCATGCGAAGCGCCAGCTCAGGCCGCGGCGAGCACAGCACCCGTTCAGAATCGTGCCGACTTTCCGCCCCGAAGATCGAGATCGGCCGTTCTTCGACCCGCGCTCCGATCGCCTTCAGTTCTGCCTCAAGCTTCTTGCAGTAGCCGCAGTGGAAATCGGAGAAGACAACGACGCGCGGACCATTGGCAGGTCCCCAGGTGATCGCGCCTTTGGCCGGCAGTTCTCCGAGGGGGACATGGCGCGGCGGGGTGTTCCGGGCTGACGCTGCGGCTGCGCTCGGGCCGCCTTCCGCTTGTGTTTCAGGATTGCTTCGCCGCGCTGCCCCCGCTGCCAACAGGTCCGGATTGAGGGCAAGCAATCGGGCAGCCGTCAGATCCTGACGGGCTTCCATGTCGTAGACCCGGCCGATCACCAGATACTTTGCGGCCCGGTCGACGTAGAAGAGCGTCGATTTGGACGCGACCTCGCACAGGCCGCCAAGGCCCTTGCAGTTGATCGCGCCGATCGGCGTCTTGGGCAGGCGCAGCTTGAGCGCCTCTCGAACCTTCGCCGTGTCAGGAGCGGCAGCAGGGGCAGCAAGGCTTGCCACACCCCATCCCGTCGCGGCTGACACGGCGATGATCGCCGCCAGTCCGGCCGCCGGGCGCAACCAGCGGCGCCGACGATTGTCCTGCTCGAGGAGAGTATTTTCGATCATTGGGAGTTCCTCACGTAGACGCCGTCGAGGAACACGATCTCGACATCGATGCCGGTCGGCATCTCGACGACGGGTTGGTACTGTTCGGCGCGCTCGATCAGGTATTTGCTGACCGTGTCGGCAGCATCGGCGGCGCCCTGGCCAAGCCCGCCGCCGAGGATGTCGCCGGCCGAAAGTTTGGAGCGGCTGCCGTCGGGGTTGGTCGTGACACCCGAAAAGACGCTGTTGGCGTTGGCGGAGAAGCCACGCCCAAAGCCGCCGACGATTCCGGCGAGCAGCGCCTGGCTGACGAGGCTGCCTTCGCGGCTTACGACGCGGCCGCGGACGCCGGACTTGCCGGCGAAGCTGATGAAGCCTTTGACCTCACTCACCGCGACCCGGCCGCCGGGCTGATCGCAGGTCATGCGGGCGAGTTTCACATAGACCTTCTCGCTGCTGAGATCGCCGCGCGCCGCGCCGTTCACCACGCAGCCCTGGATCCGGGTGGTGAGAACCTTCCCGTTCTGAATGACCGACCGGGCAGGCCCTGTGATCCTGAGGACCACGGGCAGCGGATCGGTCTGGCTGACGACGCCTGCCGAGGCATCGACGCCGACAATTACCCGGGCCGAAGCGTAGGAATTGGGGGGCAGGTAATCCGGCGAATCTTCGACGACAACCGGCGGCGCATCGGGGCGACCCACTCTGAGACCGTTGGTGCCTGCCTTGTCGGAGCTGAAGCTCATCAGCTTCACCTCGCCAGGTGACGGGATCGTGCCGCCCTGCGGATCACCCCCTGTGGGCGCAGCTCCTGGCTGGGACGAACGGGCTCGCGCGTCGTAGCCGCCTGCCTGCGGCCCATACGCCGGAGGCGGTACAGCGGGAGCCGTCGTTGCGGGCTGCGCGGCAAGCCGGGTCTTGAGCTCGGCGTTCTCTGCCGAGATAGCATCGATCGCGGCCTGTCCATCGACCCGCATGGCCTGGTTTTCGGCCTTGAGAGCCGCGAGCTGCGCCTCGATCTCCGTCCGCGGGATGCTCCCATCCTTCAGCGCCTTCTGCTCGCGGGTGACCGCATCGAGCCTGTTGCCGTAGGTCGCGACGAACTCGCGCTGCGATAGATCGCGGTTGACGAGGCCCGCCGTGTCGATCGTCTGCGCCGCATTGGGATCGCCGGTCTTGGCCTTGTCGCCACCGCCAAGGATGAACCAGCTCCCGCCGAGCAGCGCGAGCGCTCCCAGCGACCCCAGCAGCAGCTTCTGACGGCGCGCGGTGCGCGCGTTGAGCCCTGAAAGTTCGGAAGGTGTCGCGCTCTCGGCCTGAAGAGGGGCCGTGCCGTTGGCATTGACTGGATCAGTCATGGCCGGTCTCCCCGCTTGCGCCGACAACAAAGGCGGTTGTGCTGGCCCCGGGCTCGAGCTTCGGCTCGGCAATCGAGATGGCGAGGGTGTCGCGCGGTGCGAGATCGCGCTCGGCGAGCGTCACGGGTTTCGCTCCGCGATTGTGGATGCGGACGACCTTCCCAGTGAGGCTGGCGCCGCGATAATCAGCGATGAGCTGAACTTCGAGATCGCCGACCCGTGCGGGTATGGCAGTCGATTGGCGGACCTCGAAACCGTCGACCGTCCGGTCATTGGCCATGGCCTGGATGAGCCTGACGGCGCTTGTCTCGATCGGGGTCTGGCTTTCCCAATCCGCCGCCCGGTTCTTCGCGATGGCGGGGTTGGTGATGAAGACCTGGGTCGCCGGAATTTGCTCAACCCGGCACGCGACCTTGTAGACGAAGCCCTTCTTCGTGGTGGTGAAGAAGCTGATCGACCGTGCCGCGTAAGTTTCCGGCACCGACACATAGATGTCGCCGCGCACCGGCTCGTTGGTCACTGCAAAGTCGTTGTAGGGCGTGCCGGTCGAGATCTTCGAGACGCTGGCGAACTGGTCGTCGACCAATGCGAAGCGGGTCAGCTCGCGCGCTGAAACGCTGCACTCGATTCCGGCGCCGTCAGCCGTTTGCTTGAACTGGTCGGCGGCATGAGCGGGGGATGCTGCTGTGAGCAGAGCGGCCGTGCTCAGAAGTAGACCCCGTGTATGGGTCCCTTTTCGGTAAGCCATCACTGGGCCTCCTTCGATTTGTCCTGTGGGGGGAGCTGGGCGAACCCTGCCAGCGCCAGGCGCAGTCCGCGGTACGTCCAGCTGAAGCGGAAGCGGCGCTCGTCACTCGCAATCACCTGCGCGCCGACAAAGGTCTTGAGAGTTCCGGTCACATCTGAGGTCAGGCCCTTCGGATCGACCGTCATCGACCGGATTACGAAAGCCTGGGTGACGTCCGATCCCCGTTGCTCTTCGACTATCCGCACCAGCTCGGCCTTGAGGCGGCCATAGCTTGCGGGATCAGCAAGGTTCAGGATCTCGTTCATCCAGTAGTCGAGACCCTCGGGGCTGCGATTGAGGAGAACAAGGGCCGCATCGCGTGTGACGAGCTCGAGATAATCGGCATCGACCCCGGCACTGCTCACGGTGAGCGTTTTGGCGACGGTCGGCACCAGCACCACTTCGCGATCCCGGGTAGCGGCAAGGCTCCCGGCGATGACCAATGCGAGGCCAAGGCCGGCGCTGGTCAGCGCAAAGAGGTTTCGCTGGCGCAGCAGCGATTGCTGACGTTCATGGGATATGTCGGAAAACATGGGCTTCCCCTCAACCGGCAAGCAGTCGGCAGTGAGAAGGCGGCGTTGCCTTGAGACCCAGAAATCCTGCAGGCAGATACCAGTATGCGGCATGGGCTACCCAGGAGCTGGCGCGTCCTGCTTTTGCCTTTCGCAATGCGAACCAGGCGCCGAAGGCGACTATGATGCCGATAAAGATATGCTGGGTGAGGATCCCCCAGGTGAAGGGGGCCAGCATTCCCGCGAACTCGTCGATGGTCCAGAAGCCGATAAGCTCCGGGTCATCGAGACGCCGGGGAATGATGTAAGTGTCTGCCATGGCGACGCCGCCTTCCCGTCCGACCGTTCAGATGACCGCGGTCACGACCGAGGTGACGATCGGAACACCGGTGCCGACGCCGATGCCGACACCCACCGGGACGGCGACCTGGCCGAGCGAAAAGCGCCCGGACGCCAGACCGATCAGGCCGCCAGCGAGGCTGAGAACCGTGATGATCTTGCCGCCGGAGCCTTCCAGAAAGTCGGTGAACTTGGTGAGGGCAGGGGTGAAGGTCGTGTCAGCGCCAGCATAGGCGGCGCTCGCCGCAAGCGCCGCGACGGCGACCGGGATGGCAAAGTTGATGGCCTTGCCAAGACCATTGGCGCTGGCGCGCCGGGGAAGGGTGAGAGACTGCATGTGAAGCTCCGGTTGGAGGGGTGGTCACAGCGTTCTTGCGTTCGCTGTGTGTTCCACATGCATCTAGGAAATGTTCGTAGGAAAGTGTCGAGCGGGAATCCCGCCTGGAGGTGGAAGAATGCGGACGCATCTTTTGCAGTCCGACGCCCCAAACCAGCGATAACGACGCTAAACCAGTTATTTTATGTCGGTAAAAACCGCCGCAACTGACGGGATTTGGCGACGACTCGGGTAGAGGAACTGAGTCGCCTCTAAACGAGATGTTCCGTGGATGTTCTTTTCATTTTCCTACATGGGATGCTTCGCGTTAATCCTGCGAGTCGCACCAGTGCAGAAGCTAGGAGACAACCATGTACCATCCAACCGCTGCCGCCAGACCAGCCAATGAAAGCCTGGCCCGCGTTCTTGCCCATGCGATCGAAGCCGCCGGCAAACCCCGCCACAGGATTGCCAATGAATGCGGCATGCATCGCGAGACCCTGCTTCGCCTTGCGCGCGGCGAGCGGCCTATCGGGCTCGACGAAGCAGCACGTGTGCTCTCCGCCTGTGGAGCGCAACCTCGCGCATCCATGATTCTCGCGCTCGCCGGGCAGGAAGATCTCGCTTGCGAGTGGATGCATGGCGAGATGGGCGAATTTCTCGAAGAGTTCTTCACCAGCCTGCCCCTTCATCTGCAGCGGACCCTGGGACGCCGGATTGAGGATCTGCGGCCGCGGTGGGCTAACGGCACCTCACAGCTCGTGGCGCGAATGCTGGCAAAGCACATCGATGATTTTGTGGGCCGCGACATCGCAATGTCGCTGTCCCGGTAAATCCTTGAGTTCGGAGGGGACCGAACCCACGCGAATGAGACCAGCAATGCCGCATGCAACACAAGATGAAACGCAGACGCCTCAACCGCCCGAAGTATTGCCGCCGGCACGGCTTTTGCGCCTGCCGGAGGTTATCGCCCGCGTCGGACTACGGCGCTCCGCCATCTACCAGCGTATGAGCGAAGGGCGCTTCCCAAGGTCGCGATCGCTCGGCCCCAAATGCGCAGTTTGGGTTGAGGCAGAAATTGACGAGTGGATCCGCGCTGTATCGCGAATTCCAAACTGATGACGCAATGATCTATTCGGTTAGGATTCCTCGCGCTAAGCTGTGCCAATGGTTTACCGTTACCCCCTTGACAATTCTCTCCATCCCGAAGCCCTGAAAGAGAAGCAGCGCTCATTGCGCGAGGCTTCCAGACGCCCTTAGCACTTCGCGTTCACCGGGCGCTATCATGGCTTCGACGTGCGGAAGCAGAGGATCAAGACTATGACGTCCGCTTCATCCTTCTCTGGATCGGATACAACGCGGCCTATGTCGATGCGTCAGCCAGCAGCTCTGCACCGGAAGGCGAACGCGGCCTGTTTCAGGCATTCTTCTCAACCTTGGTGAAGTTCGACGCACGCCACCGGGTCTATGATGCTGTTTGGCAGCGCTTCAGCCAGGAAATCCGGCTGCTGCTGGACAATCGCTATGTCTATCACCCGTTCTGGCAGCACCAGAACGGGGTGCCCGGCTATGCGGATTGGGAGCAGAAGCTCGACCGGAGCCGGACTGCGATTAACCATGCCTTGCGCGAACATGACACCGCGCGGATCCTTTCGATCCTCTTCGATCGGCTATACGTTCTGCGAAACCAGCTGGTCCATGGGGGTGCGACTTGGAACAGCGACGTCAATCGCGACCAAGTGAGGGATGGCGCGTCGCTGCTCGGATGCCTGCTGCCCATCTTCGTAGACCTGATGATGGGCAATCCTGGCTATGAATGGCCAATGCCAAATTATCCCGTCGTTGATTAGAGCGGTTTTCGACCGTTCTGAGTCGCAAGGGATTCCCAAGGGGCGGATTTTCTGATTCAGAATCTGTGCTGGTGAAGGAGGCCAGCATGGATGGGTCAGCCTTTATCGTTGGATTTGCGTGTCCGGGTCCTTGCGGCGGTTGATGCGGGATGAGTTGCCGAGCCGCGGCGGCTCGCTTTGGGGTGGCGCCCTCGACGGCGATCCGCTGGCATGAACAGCGGCGCACGACCGGAAACATTGCCCCAAAGCCCCAAAGTGGCGACATGCGATCACGCCATGTCGAAGCGCGGCGGGAGGACATTCTCGCGCTCTGGGAAGCGCGCAAGGACATCTCGCTTGAGGAGTTGCGCGCGGGTCTGATCGAGATCGGCCTGAACGTCTCTGTGGCCGGGCTTCACCGCTTCTTCGCTCGTCGCGGCATGACGCGCAAAAAAAGACGAGCCATGCCATCGAGCAGGACCGGCCCGACGTCTTGAGCCAGCGGCAGTCGTGGTTCGATGGCCAGTTCGACCTCGATCCCGAACGGCTCGTGTTCATCGATGAGACCTGGACCGCGACCAACATGACCCGCAGTTATGGCCGCTGCGCCAGAGGCGAGCGGCTGCGCATGGGCTTCCCGCACGGGCACCGAAAAACCACCACGCTGGTGGCCGGGCTGCGCATGACCGGCATGGTCGCGCCAATGGTGCTGGACGGCCCGATCAACGGCGACTGGTTCGAAGCCTATGTCACCCAGGTGCTCGTGCCCGAGCTGCGGCCCGGTGACGTTGTCATCATGGACAACCTGTCCAGCCACAAGCGGGCATCGGTTCGCGATCTGATCGAGAAGGCTGGCGCAACGCTGCGCTTCCTCCCGCCCTACAGCCCCGACTTCAACCCCATCGAAAAGGCCTTCTCCAAGCTCAAGGCCATGCTCAGAAAGATCGGCGAGCGGACTGTGAACGGCCTCTGGAACCTCATCGGCAGGCTCGTCGATATCTTCCAACCAATCGAATGCGCCAACTACTTCACATCGTGCGGTTATGATCTGGACTGATCGAGAACCGCTCTAGGCTTAGGACTCACTGATCACAGCCAGAAGAGCACGGTGGCGGCCAGTGCTAGTGCGGAGAAGCCGACGGCTGGCGGTCATATCGCGTTGCCACGCGGCGCCAGTCCTTCAGGCGGCCGAACATGATCTCGATGCGGTTACGCCGTTCGTACCGCGGCTTGTCGTATTTGACAGGCAGAGATCGGGATTTGCGGCCCGGAAGGCACGGTTTGATGCCCTTTTGCTCCAGCGCATCTCTGAACCAGTCAGCGTCAAAGCCGCGGTCGGCGAGCATCCACTTGGCCTTGGGCAGATCGTCAAGCAAGGCAGCTGCACCGGTGTAATCGCTGATCTGGCCGGCCGTGATGAAGAAGCTTAAAGGGCGGCCGTTTGCATCAGTCGCGGCGTGCAGCTTCGTGTTGATGCCGCCCTTGGTCCGTCCAATCAGGGGCCCGAGATCCCTTTTTACCCCAAGGCTGGAAGGCGTGCGGCCGGCCTTGAGATAGGTTGCGTCGATCATGTCGGCCTGCGGCTCGGCTTTCTGGTCTATAGGGCCCCATAGCAGCCTGCCTGCCGACCGCCGGCACCGGAGATGGCTCCACCGCCATCTCCGGCCTCCGGTTCCGCTTCGCTCCACCTCCGTCCGGACATGACGGCGACGAGCTTATTGTACTAACAAACCGCTCGGTCCGCTCCGTGGGGGCAGATCAGATCCGCACGTCAGTCGTGCGGGCGCATAACCACCTTAATGACGCCTTCTTCCTTGTCCCGAAACTTGGCGTACATTTCCGGCGCGTCCTCGAGGCTTGCCGGGTGGGTAATCACGAAACTGGGATCGATTGCACCGGCTACGATCTTCTCCAGCAACGGCTTGGTGTAGCGCTGGACGTGGGTCTGACCGAGTTTGATCGTCAGTCCCTTGTTCATTGCCGCCCCGAGTGGCAGCTTGTCGGCCACGCCGACATATACGCCAGGGACGGACACCGTGCCTCCCTTGCGACAATTCATGATGGCTTGGCGCAGCACATGCACCCGATCAGTGGCGAGCATCAAGCTCGCCTTGACTTTGTCCATCACCGCGTCGGCCGCGCCGTGACCTGCCGCCTCGCAGCCGACCGCATCAATGCAGCTATCCGGGCCACGTCCCTTGGTCCGCGCCTGCAATTCGTCATAGACATCGGTCTCGGCGAAGTTGATCGTCTCGGCGCCGCCCGCCTCGGCCATGGCGAGCCGCTCGGGCACCTCGTCGATCGCGATCACCCGGCCTGCGCCCATCATCAGGGCTGATCGGATGGCAAACTGGCCGACTGGGCCGCAACCCCAGATCGCGACGGTGTCGCCGGGCTCGATCTGTGCGTTCTCGGCGGCCATGTAGCCTGTCGGAAATATGTCGGATAGAAACAGCGCCTGCTCATCCGTAATGTTGTCGGGGATTTTGATCGGACCGACGTCGGCCATCGGCACGCGCAGATATTCCGCCTGACCGCCGCAGTAGCCGCCCATCATGTGGCTGAAGCCGAACAACCCTGCGGGCGAATGGCCCATGGCCTTTGCGGCCATCTCGGCGTTCGGATTCGTCCGGTCGCAAGCTGCAAACAGGCCTTTCTTGCAGAACCAGCAATCGCCGCAGCTGATCGTGAAGGGTACGACGACACGATCGCCGATCTTCAGGTTCGTCACTTCGGAACCGAGCGCCACGACCTCCCCCATATTCTCGTGGCCGAGGATATCACCTGCCTCCATCGTAGGCTGGTAGCCATCGAACAGGTGAAGGTCGGACCCGCAGATGGCGCATGCCGTGACCTTGATGATGGCATCACGCGGGTGCTTGATCTCGGGATCTGCGACGGTGTCGACGCGGACGTCACCCTTACCGTGCCAACACAGTGCGCGCATAATCTTCTCCATTCAGAAGACCGGTTCGACCGTCAAACCAGTCCGAAGACCTTAACGCGCTTGGGCGTGATCGGGTCCCGCCTTTTTGCGCCGCCAGAGCAGTGGTGCGCTTTCACATAGCTGCTGTCGATCTGGCCGGTCTCGGCGATCCACCCTTCCTCGGTCAGCGCCGCCAGGATACAGTTCCACACGCCGCGTCGGCTCCAGCGGTTCCAGCGATTGTAGATGGTCGTCGAGGGACCATAGTCGCTCGGGCAATCGGCCCAGCGACCGCCGCACTTCAGCATGTGCACGATACCCGATATCACCCGCCGATCATCGACCCGCCAGGCCCCCGGCTGGTTCTTCGGCAAGTACGGCTCGATCGCCGCCCACGCCGCATCCGACAACCAAAACAACGATCCCGCCATGCCCAGACCCTCCTCACTGGAGACTCCTGAATCAGCACGCCGTTGCAGAATCAAGCTTCTGATTGGGTTTGGACCCTAGAGCGATTAACTACCGCTTTCGTAACGCGCGCAATCGAAAGCGAGTATCACGTTACTGAACCGCCCCGGGTTTGCCGGAGGCTCCAACTCCTAAGAAGGTGGAGCCTGTATGAGCAAGACAACGACAGTCAATCACACCGCAGCTACGTGCCTATGCGGTGAGGATGCTGTCTGATTTCCGTTTCCGGGAGCGAAACAGGGACCACGATCGTTACCCACCGAAGTAACGCAAATTTCATTCAGAAAAGGGGAGGGGCCGGTGCGGAACCGCAATGTTTTGATGGGGTTCGGAGGCCTTGCGGCGGCGCTTGCGGGCGCTGCATATGCGCAGAGGGGACGCAGCGCTGCGCTGAAACAGGTGGCGCGTTTCGATCACCAGGTAACCGGCGTTGCCGTCACAGCCGATGGACGCCGCTTCGTCAACTTTCCGCGCTGGACTGACGACGCGCCCATCTCCGTCGCCGAGGTGATGCCCGACGGATCGCTCCGGCCGTATCCCGACCCCAAGTGGAACAGCTGGCGCAACGCCAAGGCGAACGAGATGCCGGTCGGCGAGTATTTCGTCTGCGTTCAGTCGATCGTCCCGGACGGCCACGGCAATTTGTGGGTGCTCGACCCCGGCGCGCCCGGCAACGAGAAGATCCTTGAAGGCGCCCCGAAACTCGTCCGCATCGACCTGAATACGAACACGGTGACCAAGGTCATTGCGGTGCCCGGCGATGTCGCGCTGCAGGGCACTTACCTCAACGATATCCGCTTCTCGCCCGATGGTCGGACCGGCTACATCACCGACAGCGGCACACGTGGCGCGATCATTGTCGTCGACCTGGACAACGGCAAGAGCTTCCGCGCGCTTGATGGTCACCCGTCGACCCAGATCGACAAGAGCGTCATCGTCGCGATCGACGGCAAGCCGCTTGTCCGTCCCGACGGCCGTCAGCCCGCGTTCGCTTCCGACGGCATTGCGATCTCGAATGACGGGAAGACGCTCTACTGGCAGGCGCTGACCGGAATGACGCTCTATTCGATCGCCACAGACAAGCTGCGCGCCGACGTCAGCGAGCGCGACCGCGGCGCTGCGGTGAAGACCGTCGCCACCACCGCCGTCGCTGACGGTCTATGGATGAGCAAGGCGGGGACGCTCTACATCACCTCGCCGACCGATTACTCGATCAGGCGGCTCGTCGGGTCGGGGACCGAGATCGTCCTGACCGACAAGCGGTTGCGCTGGCCCGATACCTTCGCCGAGGGTCCCGACGGGACAATGTACGTTACCGCCAGCCACATTCAGGACACGCAATGGTTCAAGCCCGGTGCGCCGCCATCGATCCGCACCGAGTTGTTCTCTTTCGCTCCAGGCCGCTGGGGATCGTCATGACCTGCCTGCGCTACCGCGACGCTTCCGCCGGAAGCGAGGCCCTTCCCCAAAGGGGTCAAGAGTGCAGTGTCGTCGGCCGCTCGGGTCGGTGATGCGCGTACGGCTGCAGGTTTATCGTGCACTGTCCGCCTTGCGACACCGCGAGAGCGGGATTACCGAAGAAAACATCGCTGACATCACCGCCATTCCGGCCTGAGCCGAAGCAAGAGGCACCGATCATGCCGACAGCCGTCAATACCACCACATACGCCGCTGTGCCGATCGGCACGGTGTCAACCACGCTGACGATCAATGGTGAAACGCGCACCCGCGCGATCGAACCTTGGACGACGTTGCTCGACCTGCTGCGCGAGGGGGAAGACCTGATCGGCACCAAGAAAGGTTGCGATCATGGCCAGTGCGGCGCGTGCACCGTGCTGATTGACGGGCGCCGTATCAACTCGTGTCTCAAGCTGGCGGTGACGCTGGACGGGGCGGAGATCACAACGATCGAAGGACTCGGTCAGCCGGGCAACCTGCATCCGCTGCAATCCGCCTTCTGCGACCACGACGCGTTCCAGTGCGGCTATTGCACGCCCGGCCAGATTTGTTCGGCGCAGGGCCTTATCAATGAAGGCAAGGCAAGGACCCGCGACGAAGTGCGTGAGCTGATGAGCGGAAACCTGTGCCGGTGCGGCGCCTATACGAACATCATCGATGCAGTGCTCGACGTGATCGGAGAGCAGGCATGAACCGCTTTGACTATGCCCGTCCTGCCAGCGTTGCCGAAGCAGTACAGGCAGGCACCGGAGACCAGGTCCGCTACCTGGCGGGCGGCACGAACCTGATCGACCTGATGAAGGAAAACGTCGAGCAGCCGGTGACGGTAATCGACATCAACCGCCTGCCACTGAACGCGATCGAGGAGCTGGACGGCGGAGGGCTGCGGTTAGGCGCGCTGGTGCCGAACTCCGATACGGCGTGGGACGCGCGGGTCGAGCAGCGCTATCCCTTGCTGTCTTCCGCGATCCTTGCCGGCGCCAGCCCGCAGTTGCGCAATGCCGCGACCAACGGCGGCAACCTCAACCAGCGTACGCGCTGCTATTACTTCTATGATGTCGCAACGCCGTGCAACAAGCGCAAGCCGGGCTCCGGCTGCGGTGCAATCGGCGGGGTCAATCGCATCCACGCCATCCTGGGCGCGAGTGATCAATGCATCGCCACACACCCCTCGGATATGTGCGTCGCGCTGGCAGTGCTCGACGCGACTGTTCAGGTGACCGGGCCGGAAGGTGACCGCGCGATCCCGATCGCCGATTATCATCGACTGCCCGGCGACGAGCCGTGGCGCGACAACACGCTGAAACCCGGCGAGTTGGTGACGGGCATCGATTTACCCGCTGAGGACTTCACTCAGAACTACACCTACCTGAAGCTGCGCGATCGTCTGTCCTATGCCTTCGCGCTGGTATCGGTAGCCGTCGCGATGCGGGTAGAGAGCGGCACAATTGCGGAAGCGCGGGTGGCGCTCGGCGGCGTCGCGCACAAGCCATGGCGTAGCACTGAAGCCGAAAAGCTGCTGAAAGGCCAGCAGCCGTCGCCGGAGGCGTTCGGCGCCTTCGCCGAAGCCCTCCTCGCCGGAGCGGTCGGTCAGGGCGAGAACGACTTTAAAATCCCGCTCGCACGCAAGGGAATCGTCCGGGGGCTGAAACAGGCTGCCGAGGCCACCCCGCAATCGCAAACCGACAAGCGCGTCGCTTAAGGAGCAGACATCATGGCTACCACAGCGAAGATCGGGATCGGCAGCGCAATCAACCGCGTCGATGGCGTCGAGAAAGTTACCGGCACGGCGCGCTACGCCGCCGAGCATCCAGTGGCGAACCTCCTGTATGGCTACATCGTCGAGGCCGCGATCGCCAAGGGGCGGATCGTCAGCATCGATGAGGAGGCGGCACGCGCCGTGCCAGGCGTCGTCGAGGTCATCACCCACCTGAACCGGCCACACGTTGCTTGGACCGACCACAGCTACCAAGACGAGCTGAAGATCCCCGGCTCGCCGTTCCGGGCGCTCTACGATGACCGCATCCAGTTCAGCCAGCAGCCCATCGCGCTGGTCATGGCCGAGACGTTCGAGGCGGCACGCTACGCCGCCAGCCTGATCGAAATCGCTTATGAGGCGGAGGCACACAACACCGACTTCGAGGTCGCACTCGCCGAGAAGTACGTGCCGAAGAAAAAGCGCAGCGGCTACATGCCACCCAAGGACCGTGGGGACGCGGCGCAGGCGTTCGCGGACGCCCCGCTCAAGGTGGCCGGCGACTACCGGCTCGCGCCGGAACACCACAATCCCATGGAGATGTTCGGCTCCACCGTCGAATGGCACGGCGACGGCAGCATCACCGTTTGGGACAAGACCCAGGGTTCGCAGGGGGTGCATGCCTACCTTGCCAGCGTCTTTGGCTTTTCGAAAAAGAAGGTGCGCGTGCTCAACCCCTATGTCGGCGGCGCCTTCGGCTCCGGACTCCGACCGCAGCATCAGGTGTTTCTCGCGGTGCTCGCCGCAAAGATGCTTGAACGCTCCGTACGGGTGACGATGACACGCCAGCAGATGTTCAGCCACGCCTACCGCCCGCAGGCGGTTCAAAGTATCGCCTTGGGCGCGGAGACGACCGGCAAGCTCACCGCGATCCGGAACGCGGCGACCACCTCCACCTCGCGCTACGAGGACAATATGGAGAATGTCGTCACTTGGGGATTGATGAATTACGACTGCCCGAACGCCGACGCTGAATACACCGTCGCTCAGATCGACACACCGACATCGGCAGACATGCGCGCGCCGGGGGCGGCGACCGGCATGACGCTGTTCGAGATAGCAATCGACGAGATGGCCTATGCCGCCAAGCTCGATCCACTCGAGTTTCGGCTCATCAATTACTCACCCATCGATGCAATGAACGGCACGCCCTACACCAGCAAGGCGCTGCGGGAGGCGTTCCACGAGGGCGCCGAGGCATTCGGA
This sequence comes from uncultured Sphingomonas sp., assembly GCF_946477935.1. Taxonomy (GTDB): domain Bacteria; phylum Pseudomonadota; class Alphaproteobacteria; order Sphingomonadales; family Sphingomonadaceae; genus Sphingomonas. Next base: position 18,053 of record NZ_CAMLAC010000014.1, read on the forward strand.
TGGAGCAAGCGTTCGGCGGAGCCGCGTTCGATGCGCGAAGGCAACGAGCTGATAGGCTGGGGCTGCGCGACCGGCATGTGGGACGCACAATTCTCCAAGACGTCCGCCCGCGCGAAGCTGACGGTCGATGGGCATCTGGAGGTTGCGTGCGCAACGTCGGACATCGGCACCGGCAGCTACACGGTGATGACCCTGGTCGCCGCCGATACGCTGGGCCTGCCCCCTGAGCAGATCACTGCGAAGCTGGGCGACTCCGATCTGCCGACTGCGCCGGTGGAAGGCGGGTCATGGGGGGCGGCATCGTCGGGCGCGGCGGTCCAGGTCGCGTGCCAGGCGGTCGGCAAGAAGCTCCTGAAGGCGGCCGGCAAGATCCCCGGCGAACCGCTGGGCGGAGCGAAGATGGACGATGTGCTGTTCGAGGACGGCTGCATCGTGTTGAAGGCCGTGCCGACGGTCCGGGTGCCGTTCGGCGACGCGATGCGCGCCGCGGACCTGACGGAGATCGAGGAAGAGGAGACCGCAGCGCCCGGCTTCGGCGACATGTGGAAGGGTCTGCACAAGTCCAAGAACACCCACAGCGCAATCTTCGCGGAAGTGAAGGTGGACGAGGAGTTGGGCGTTGTACGTGTCACCCGCATCGTCGACGCCGTCGCTGCTGGCCGCATCATCAATCCGAAGACCGCGCGCAGCCAGATCCTCGGCGGCGTGGTGATGGGTATCGGCATGGCGCTTCACGAGGAGACGTTCCCCGATCACCGGCTGGGTCGCTGGATGAACCACAATTTCGGCGAATACCATGTACCCGTGCAAGCCGACATCCACGATATTCAGGTCATCTTCGTCGATGAACCCGATCCTGAGGTGACTCCGCTCGGAGTGAAAGGCTTGGGCGAGATTGGCATTGTCGGCACTGCTGCGGCGATCGCCAACGCGATCTATCACGCGACTGGCAAGCGAATCCGGTCCCTGCCGATCACGATCGACAAGATTTTGGAATGATGCACTGTTCCACGCGGGCAGCTAGCCGCCTTCGTTACACTATTGCCTCATCCACCGCGGCGTTATCGAGCGCGTGACCGCTGGGCAACGTTTCGGCCCGCTCGTTCGTTATCCAGCGGACTAATATTTGGTCATTTATCTTGAGGAGTTGATCATGCCCAAACTTGCGCTGTACGTGCCAATTAAGGCGAAGCCCGGAAAAGAGAGCGATGTCGCGAATTTCTTGACCTCGGCACTGCCGCTCGTTCAAGCCGAGCCCGGTACCCTGACCTGGTATGCGATCCAGGAAGGCCCCGGTGCGTACGCGATCTTTGATACGTTCGACACTGAGGAAGATCGGCAGGCGCATCTTGACGGCAAGGTTGCCGCCGCACTGATGGACAAGGCGGATGAGCTGTTTTCCGAACCGCCGCAGATCCATAAGTTCACCCTATTGGCAGCTAAATAGCAGAGTGCTCGACACCATGCCGTCGGACTCGGCTTAACGGCAGACCGGGACTTCATACGCCCGCGTTCTCGATCTGAGAATTGCCGAACCGGGGGGGGGGGCCGCTCAGGTGCGAGGCCGTTTAGGAGCTGAGGTCAGTTAGAAAGATGCCATGTTCTCCGGAGCTGCGCTGGATCGGCTCCTCAGAAAGCTCTCGATTTGATGACGCTTGAGCAAAGCCATAAGAGGAGAAGAACCGTGAAAGCTGTCGTGTACAACGGGCCCAAAGACGTTTCCGTCGATACCATCGATGATCCCAAGATCGAGAAACCCACCGATGTCATCATCCGGCTGACTACGACCAACATCTGTGGGTCGGACCTTCACATGTACGAGGGCCGTACCAGCTTCGAGAAGGGCAGGGTCTTTGGCCACGAGAACCTTGGCGAGGTCATCGAAGTCGGCGCTGCGTAGATCGGATCAAGAAGGGCGATCGCGTCTGCATGCCGTTCAACGTCGGGTGCGGGTTCTGCGAAAATTGTGAACGCGGTCTGACGGGTTTTTGCCTCACGACCAACCTTGGAACCGCCGGCGCGGCGTATGGCTTTGCCGAGATGGGGCCGTGGCAAGGCGGTCAGGCCGAGTTAATGCGCGTTCCTTATGCGGACTTCTATTGCCTTAAGTTGCCCGAGGACGCCGAAGAGAAGGAGGACGACTATGTCATGCTCTCCGACATCTTCCCCACGGGTTGGCATGGTGTCGAACTGTCCGGTTTCCTGCCCGGTGAAAGCATAGCGATCTACGGTGCCGGTCCGGTCGGTTTGATGGCCGCGCACTCGGCCGAAATCCGCGGTGCCTCTCAGATCTTCGTGGTCGATTCCCACGATGACCGTCTGAAGCTGGCCGAGGCGATCGGCGCGATCCCGATCGACATGCGCAAGGGCGACCCCGCCCAGCAGATCCTTGACGCGACCGGCGGCCTCGGGACCGACCGTGGGGTCGAGGCGGTAGGGTACCAGTGCTGCGATCGCCACGGCAAGGAGCGCAGCAATTACACGATGAACTGCCTCGTCAAAAGCACGAAGGCCACCGGCGGCATCGGCGTCGTCGGCGTGTTCATTCCGGAAGACCCGAACGCGCCCGACGATCTCCAGAAGGAAGGCAAGATGGCGTTCGACTTCGGCCAATTCTGGTTCAAGGGGCAGAAGATCGGCACCGGCCAGTGCAATGTAAAGCACTACAACCGGCGGCTGATGAAGCTTATCGAGCATGGCCGGGCCAATCCTGCTCAAATCATCTCGCACCGACTGCCGCTCGATCAGGCACCAGACGCTTACAAGCATTTCGATGCGCGCGATAATGGTTGGACAAAGGTCGTGCTCAAACCGGGCGCCTGACATTAGTCTTCTACGGAATAGGGAATAGATTATGACGTTAGAAGGCAAATCAGTTGCCATTCTGATCGCGTCCCGCGGAACGGAAGAACCGGAATTCTCGAAGCCCAAGCAAGCTATCGAGAAGGCTGGCGGCAAAGTGACCGTGGTCAGTTTTGAAGCGGGCGTGGCTCGCACCGTCAATAGCGATCTCGACGAGGGCGGCAGCTATACTATCGACAAGACGTTGTCCGAGGTGAAAGCCGACGATTTCGACGGACTTGTTGTGCCCGGAGGGACTGTCGGTGCCGACAAGCTGCGCGGCAGCGGCGAGGCAATTGGTTTCATCCGGGCTTTCTTCGATCAGAAAAAACCGGTTGCGGCTATATGCCATGCACCCTGGACATTGATCGAGGCGGGCGTGCTTAAGGGTCGCACCCTGACGTCCTACCCAACGCTGAAGGTCGATATCGAGAACGCCGGCGGTACATGGATCAATGAGGAAGTCGTGGTCGACAACGGCCTTGTCACAAGCCGCGACCCTAATGATTTACCCGCCTTCTGCGCCAGACTCGTGGACGAAATCGCGGAAGGTGTGGGCGCTGGGCTCGCAGCCGGGAATTAAGACGGGGCGGTTTCGACGAACCATGTGAGGGCCCGCTCCCTGGAGAAGTTCCGCACAAAACAGGCGTAGCGGATGGCCGGCGATTGGCCGTCCGCTACGCCGCATATCAGACGAACACGGCGCACCTGACGGGCACTCGAACCCTAAACCGCGTCAACCGCGTTGACACATCTTCGGCTCCCGCTTCCAGATTCGACCCATTCCAGCGTCCGGTTGACATACACCTGATCGAACGCCCGTTCGGTCAGGTTTACGACCTACAGCGCCGCTTTGAGATAGGGGGCGGTGAGACTGCCTTCTGCTTCCGCAACGACGCCAGGGACGCCGCTGGCAACGATACGGCCGCCATCTTCCCCAGCCCCCGGTCCCAGATCGATGACCCAGTCCACCTGCGTGATGGCGCGCATGTCTTGTTCGACGACGACGACGGTATTGCCAGCGTCGACGAGGCCCTGCAGGTGTTGCATCAGCCGGTCGGCATCGGAGGGGTGAAGCCCCGAAGTGGGCTCGTCGAGGATGTAGATCGTGTTGCCGCGCTGGGCGCGTTGCAGTTCAGTCGCCAGCTTGATGCGCTGCGCCTCCCCGCCAGACAGCTCGGTCGCAGGCTGTCCGAGCCTCAGATAGCCAAGACCGATCTCCCGCAACACGTCGAGGGAGCGCATCACAGATGCCTCGCCAGCGAAGAAATCGCACGCATCGTCGACCGTCAGTTCGAGCACCTGGGCGATATTGCGCCCGTTCCATTCGACTTCGAGCGTTTGCGGGTTGTAGCGAGAGCCATGACAGGTCGAGCACGGCGCAAAAACGCTCGGCAGGAACAGCAGCTCCACCATGACGTATCCCTCGCCCTCGCACACCGGGCAGCGACCTTGCGCGACGTTGAACGAGAACCTGCCCGGGCTATAGTGTCGCCGGCGGGCGAGCGGCGTATCAGCGAAGATCCGTCGCACATGGTCGAACATGCCGCTGTAGGTGGATAGGTTCGAGCGCGGCGTCCGGCCGATCGGTTTCTGATCGACCCGCACCAGCCTGCGAACATGCTCCATGCCTGCGACAAGGCGTCCTTCAGTGTCGTTCTGCGCAACATCGAGCAGCGGATCGATATCCTCCTCCTCGGCCCCGGGGGAGCCGCCGAGGTGTTCCGTGACGAGCTCGGGCAGCGCCTGACTGACAAGACTGGATTTGCCCGATCCCGAAACGCCGGTGACAGCGGTGAAGCAACCGATGGGAAACTCGACGTCGAGACCATGGAGATTGTTCCGCCTGATCCCTTCCAGGCGTAGCCATGCCTTGGGATCGCGCGGTGTGCGCTCACTGCGCAGCGGCTCTGCGAACAGGTAGCGGCGGGTGATCGAAGTCTCGACGTCGGCGAGCCCCTCTATCGGCCCGCTGTAGAGGACTTCACCGCCCTTTTCCCCGGCTCCTGGCCCGACATCGACGAGCCATTCCGCGCGGCGGATCACGTCGAGATCATGTTCGACGACGAACAGGGAGTTGCCCGCCGCCTTGAGACGCTCGAGGATGGTGAGCAAGGCTTCGCCATCTGCCGGGTGCAACCCTGCCGAAGGCTCGTCAAGCACATAGACCACGCCGAAAAGCTGTGACGACAATTGCGTGGCAAGCCGCAAGCGCTGCAGCTCTCCGGAGGATAGCGTCGGCGTGCTGCGGTCGAGCGAAATGTAGCCAAGGCCAAGATCGATCAGCGGGTCGAGCCGCTCGATCAATTCGCTGGCAAGTCGTTGGGCGGCAATCCGCTTCTCGTCGGAGAGGTTGGGCGTGCGGCGCACGTCGGGCGCGCTCTTGTGTGCAGAGCCGCCCGCCGCAACCCGTTGTTCGACCGCTGCATCGCGGGTTGCTTTTTCCAGAACATGGCCCTTTGAGGCGGTGGAGACCACGCCGTATTCGCCTTGCGCGACGGGCATCAGCAAGTCCTTCAGCTTGAGCACCGTCAGGTCGCCGAACTCGGCGATGTCGAGGCCGGCGAATTTGACCGACAGGGCTTCGCGCTTCAGGCGCTTGCCGTCGCAGGTCGGGCAATCGCGGCCGATGATATATTGCGAGACGCGCTTTTTCATCAGCGCGCTTTTCGTGTTGGCGAAGGTTTCCAGCACATAGCGGCGCGCGCCGGTGAAGGTGCCCTGGTAGCTTGGCTCCATGCGGCGCTTGAGCGCAATCCGGGTCTGTTCGGGCGTCAGGCCTGCATAGACCGGCACCGTCGGCGCCTCTTCAGTGAAAAGGATCCAGTCGCGATCCTTTTTCGGCAGGTCGCGCCACGGCGTATCGACGTCATAGCCGAGCGAAACGAGGATATCGCGCAGGTTCTGGCCATGCCACGCGGCCGGCCAGGCGGCGATCGCCCGGTCGCGAATGGTGAGGCTGTCGTCAGGCACCATCGTCTCTTCGGTCGCGTCATATACGCGGCCGATGCCGTGGCAGGTCGCGCAGGCCCCCGCGACCGTGTTGGGGGAGAAATCCTCCGCATAGAGCATGGGCTGATGGCGCGGATATTCGCCGACGCGCGAATAGAGCATCCGCACCAGGCTGGAGAGCGTCGTCACGCTGCCGACGGAGGATCGCGCGTTGGTCGAGCCGCGCTGTTGCTGCAACGCGACCGCAGGCGGCAATCCGTCGATCGCGTCGACCTCCGGCACGCCGGCCTGATCGATCAGGCGACGGGCATAGGGCGCAACCGATTCCAGATAACGCCGCTGGGCTTCGGCATAAAGGGTGCCGAACGCGAGCGATGACTTGCCCGAGCCCGATATGCCGGTGAATACCACGAAGGCGTCGCGCGGTACATCGACGTCAACATTTTTGAGGTTGTTCTGGCGCGCGCCGCGAACCTGCACGCAAGCGGGCGGCCCCGCATGCCCATGATCGGTGGCCGGCGTCGTCGCGTCTATATCCTTGTTCTTCAATTCAGTCTTCCTGCCCTATACGCCCGTGCGGCCCGTGGTTCATCACAGTCGGGTAAAAGATGAATGCATTTCGACGCGTGGCCAATTCGCCAGAGCGCGCGTCATCATGGCCGGGGTCGGCCCATGATGACGGCCGAGTTGTCGATCCGAGCGTCTCGCGCCACTTCGGATCGGCGGGTCAGTAGTGAATGACCGAGCGGATCGACTTGCCTTCGTGCATCAGTTCGAAGGCCTCGTTGATCTCCTCCAAACCCATCGTGTGGGTTACGAATGGGGCCAGATCGATATCGCCTCTCATCGCGTCCTCGACCATTCCGGGGAGCTGTGTCCGTCCCTTGACGCCACCGAACGCGGACCCCTTCCATACGCGGCCCGTGACGAGCTGGAATGGGCGGGTGGAGATTTCCTCGCCAGCGCCGGCAACGCCAATCACGATCGACTGACCCCAGCCACGGTGCGCTGATTCAAGCGCGGCGCGCATGACGTGGACGTTGCCGATGCACTCGAAGGTATGATCGATGCCCCAGTCCGTCATCTCGATCAGCACTTGCTGGATAGGCTTGTCATGGTCCTTGGGGTTGATGCACTCGGTCGCACCGAACTGGCGTGCCAGCTCGAACTTGGATGGATTGGTGTCGATGGCGATGATGCGACCCGCCTTCGCCTGGCGCGCACCCTGAATCGCCGCGAGGCCGATGCCGCCGAGGCCGAACACGGCGACCGAGTCTCCGGGCTGGACCTTGGCGGTATTGTGGACTGCGCCGATGCCGGTCGTGACGCCGCAGCCGAGCAGGCAGACATGTTCGGGGTTTGCCTCGGGATTGATCTTGGCGAGCGAGACTTCGGCGACGACAGTATATTCACTGAAGGTTGAACAGCCCATGTAATGATTGAGGGGCTGACCATTGTACGAAAAGCGGGTGGTCCCATCGGGCATCAAGCCCTTGCCCTGCGTTTCGCGGACAGCGACGCACAGGTTGGTCTTGCCCGACAGGCAGAAGTCGCACTTGCCGCATTCGGCGGTGTAGAGCGGAATCACGTGATCGCCCGGTCCGACGCTGGTGACGCCTTCACCGACCTCGACAACGATGCCCGCGCCCTCGTGGCCCAGAACCACCGGGAAAACACCCTCCGGATCACTCCCCGCGAGCGTGTACGCGTCGGTGTGGCACACACCGGTGTGCGTCACCCGTATGAGGACTTCGCCTTTCCGGGGTGGGGCGACATCGATCTCGACGATTTCGAGTGGCTTGCCCGCCTCGAAGGCTACAGCGGCGCGAGATTTCATGTTGGGGTACCCTCGTTGAGTTAAACCGATTGCTGGTGCGAGGCCGTCGCGTCAGCGCAAATTCGTGGACACTCTCATACTGGCAGGGAGTATCTTTGCCGTACTCCCTAGCAGTATGCAAGAGGTGTCCTATCGAGGGTCTCAAACCAGAGAAGGCAGCAGGGGCTGGCTTCTAAGTGCGGGAGAACACGGGCAAGAAAATGAGCCTGAAGTTGTCATCTAAGATAAGTACGCAGAATCTTCATTACGCCCTCCACGCCGTCATCGTGACCGCCACCTGCGCCTCCGACGGCCCGATCTGCGGTCGCACCGAATGTTTCCCTGAGATGACTCTGCATCACTTCTGCCATCAGTCCATTCGTCGCACCACGCATGGCGACAATTTGCTGCAGCAGGGGAGCGCAATCGGCCCCCGCTTCGATCGCGCGTTCCAGAGCGTCCGCCTGACCCTTGATACGCCGCAAGCGTGTGATGGCTCGCTTCTTGTCCTCTGATGAATGTGGCATCGCGTTTTCCCGAGAAATCGCTCCAGCATACTATACAGGGGGGGAGTTTCAATCCTGCACAGAGCCGGGCGTTTTTCTAATCGGGCGAGGTTCCGGTCATGCTCTCAAGCCTGCGCCACGAGCAGCCTTGGCATGGGCGCCGAGGGTCCGATCCTCTGTCGGGGGAGGGGGGAGCGATCGCTCACTCTCCCCGGTATGCCGGTCAGACCGTAACGACGACCTTGCCGATCTGGTCGTTCGATTCGAGGAAGCGGTGAGCGTCCTGGATGGCGTCGAGCGGGAAAGTGCGCGCGATCCGCGGCTTGAGCGCGCCCGATTCCAGACCCGCCACGATGAACGCCTTTGCGCGATCGAGGGCGGCATCGTCCGAGACGATCTCGCTGTAGAGATACCCCTTGAGCGTGAGGCTCTTGCCCAGCACGGAGAACAACGGGAACGGCGTCGGTTCGCCGCTGAGCGCGCCATATTCGAGCAGGATGCCGCCGCGTGCCATGCTCTCGGTCAGCGGCTCGAACGACGGGCCTCCGACCGGATCGAGCACCACGCGCGCACCCTGACCATCGGTTATCTCCATCACCCTCGCTACCAGATCCTCTTCCCCGGTCGCGACGACATGATGTGCACCGGCATCGATCAAAGCCTGGCGCTTGGCGCCGGTACGCGTCGTCGCGATTACCGTCGCGCCGACCATCCGCGCAATCTGGAAGGCAGCAAGGCCGACGCTGCTGGAGGCAGCTGTGACGATGACGAAATCGCCCTCGCCGAGTTTCGCCTGCTCCACCAGCGCACCCCAGGCGGTGACATACTGCATCCACACGGCCGCCGCTTCCTCGAACGACAGCGCCGCCGGATGCTTGACGACGAGGCGGACGGGCACGTTGGCGACCTCGCCATAAGTGCCCCAGCGCGCGATATCGAGCGGGGGGATGACGCTGACGGCTTCGCCTTCCGCAAACCCGGTCACGTCCGCGCCGACCGTAACGACAGTGCCGGCAGCCTCATAGCCAAGGCGGCTCGGGAACTCGGCTTCCTGAAGGTAGGCATGGTTGCGGAACATCACCTCGGCGCGGTTTATGCCTATCGCCTTGACCGCGATCTGCACTTCGTCGGCCGCGGGCGCGGGGACTGCCACATCTTCAATCCTGAGGACGCTGGCGTCGCCATATTCGTGGATACGGACGATGCGGCTCATTGGAAAATCCTTGATTGTTGAATGATCGTTCTGTAAGGGAGCGGACCACCCGTTTCAATATATTATTTATCGATCGTTCCATATCGTGCATCAGAGATGACAGAGACGAAAGGCCGTCGCCGCGCAGGTCGCCCTCGTGTGTTCGACACTGACGCTGCGCTCGACAAGGCGGTGCGGCTGTTCTGGCAGCGCGGCTACGAAGCGACATCGATGGCCGATCTGGTGGCGGAGACTGGCGTCGCCGCCGCAAGTCTCTATGCAGCGTTTGACAACAAGGCGGGGCTGTTTGCGGCGGTGATCGAGCGCTACGCCGCGACGTTCAGCGTCCACCTCTATGCACCCATCAACGATCCGGCGTTGTCCACCTACGAGGCCGTCAAAGGCCTGCTGGAACGAGCGGCGTCATCATTCTCGGAACCTGGAACGCCGGCCGGATGCTTCATGTATTCGGCAGCGGCAGCCGTTTCGCCGGCGTCTGCCGCCATCGAATGCCTGCTGCGCGACAAGCGTATCGCGGCGGAGGCCCTCCTGATCGAGCGTCTGCAACGCGGCGCTGCGCAGGGCGAGCTTGCGGCCAACACCGATCCGGCCGTGCTAGGCAAATTCATCAATACGGTCATGGAAGGCATGTCCGTTCAGGCGCGCGACGGCGCTACGATCAACGAACTGCTCTCCATCGCCAGAATGGCACTCGATCGATGGCCGGCCGCGATATGATCGTTACAAGGTGGTGATCTGCCAATCCGCCTCCCGCGACCGGACAGTCGAACTCATCGCATAGGACGAAAACACATGAAACACGTGACATTGCCGGGCGGGGAAGTGGTTCCTTCAATGGGTCAAGGCACCTGGAAGATGGGCGAACGTGCCGAGCGCCGATCCGATGAGATCGCCGCGCTACGCGCCGGTGTCGAACTGGGCATGACGCTTATCGATACCGCCGAAATGTATGGCGATGGTGCGGCGGAAACGCTGATATCCGAGGCGCTGGGCAGCGTTCGCGACCAGTTATTCATCGTTAGCAAGGCATATCCGCAGAATGCATCGCGCTCCCGCCTTGCCGGTGCGTGCGAGGCGAGCCTGAAGCGGCTCGGCACCGACCGGCTGGACCTCTACCTTCTCCATTGGCGGGGATCGGTGCCGCTCGCTGAGACAGTGGAGGCATTGGAGGCCCTCAAATCGGCAGGAAAGATCCGCCACTGGGGTGTCAGCAATCTCGATACCGACGATATGGAAGAGCTTGTCGCTGCGGGCGGGGATGGCTGCGTGACCGATCAGATCCTTTACAACCTGGTCCGGCGAGGCCCCGAATTGGACCTGCTGCCGTGGCTCGCCGAACATAACATACCGGTTATGGCGTATAGTCCAGTCGAGCAGGGACGACTTTCTACCCACCCCGCTCTCGACAAGATTGCTGCCGAGGTCGGTGCAACCCCGGTGCAGGTTGCACTTGCGTGGACCTTGCGGCGCGACGGTCTCATCGCCATCCCGAAAGCGAGTTCAGTCGCGCATGTGCGGGAGAACCGGGCGGCCGCCGATATCGTTCTTTCCGACGCTCAGCTTGCGACACTCGACGCGGCATTTCCCAGGCCACGCGACCGCCGTCCACTCGAGATGCTTTAGCGTCGGATGGCGATATTATCGCTCGAAGGAACAGGACGCAAACCGGATCGGCGGTAGGCGCGCAGCGGTGCGGCGATCGGACCAGTGTCGACACCGCTATCGGGCGGGTGCTGCGCGACTGACGGTTCGAGAACCAGGCTTATCGCGCCTCTGGCCCAATTTCCTCGTAGCCGCCACGAATAACCTTCTGACGGTTCTTACCGACCATGAGGCGTATCCGCGCCGACAGGGCATTCAGCCAAGGACGTCATTCTTGTCCGTCGGGCGCTCTGAATCGAAGCTCGGGTGGCCTAGCTGTCAGCACCACACCGCGCCGCCTGAGGTTCTAAGCTGATGGGGTGGACGCCCCCCGACGGCATCGATGTGCCAGAGTGGAGGTGTTGATCACCACTTGAGGGAGGCGTCCGTGTCGGGAGTTACCACAATCGGCCTTGATACCGCCAAGAGTGTTTTTCATGCGCACGGCGCGGAAAAGCGCGGCGCGATGGTGTTCAGTCGCAAGCTGGCGCGGGGCAAGATGCTCGAGTTCTTTGCGGGGCGGCCGCGGTGCACGGTAGCGCTGGAGGCATGCGGCGGAGCGCATCACTGGGCGCGTGAGCTCCAGGCAATGGGCTACGAGGTGCGGCTGATTCCGCCGGCGTACGTGAAGCCGTTCGTTAAGCGGCACAAGAATGACGCTATCGACGCGGAGGCGATTTGCGAGGCGGCGCAGCGTCCCGGCATGCGCTTCGTGACGGTGAAGAGCGAAGAGCAGCAGGCCGCAGGGTTGGTGTTTCGCACGCGCGACCTAGTGGTGCGCCAGCGAACTCAGCTCATCAACGCGATCCGGGGTCACCTGGCGGAATATGGCTGGGTTGCGCCGCGCGGTACGGCGCACATGACGTTGTTGGCCGAGATGCTGGAGGACGAGGAGATGGCCTCATCGCTGCCAGCTGAAGCGCTGCCGATGTTCAGGGTCATGATCGACTTGCTGGCTGAGCTCGACAAGCGCGTCGCCACCCTCGATCGCGAGATCGCACGACGTGCAAAGGAAGACGAGGCGGCACGCCGGCTGATGACCATCCCCGGCATCGGCCCGATTGCCGCCACGGCAATCGTGGCACTCGCACCACCGCTTGGGACGTTCGCGAAGAGCCGCGACTTTGCCGCCTGGCTCGGGCTTGCGCCACGACAGCACTCAACAGGCGGCAAGCAGCGGCTGGGCAACATCTCGAAGATGGGAGAGCGAACGATACGTCGGCTGCTCATCATCGGCGGTAGTTCAGTGGTGAGGCAGGCGTGTCGTAATGGCGCTCCAGCTGGTTCATGGCTGGAGCGGATGCTTGCACGCAAGCCGCGCATGCTCGTCTCGGTGGCGCTTGCCAACAAGATGGCGCGCATGGCTTGGGCGCTGCTGACCAGGAACGAGGATTACAGAGCTCCGGCGGTTGCCACGGCGTAAGCCGCGGCCGCAGCCAGAGGCGTCGGGGACGTAGGCGGATCGAAGGAGGGTATGGCACAACAGTCGGCGAGACGGGGCCGGAAGAACCAGTGAATGGCAGAGCGCTACCCAAGCGCGATAAGCTGAAATGGATCCGGTCCGCGCACTCCCATACTGGCCCACAGCTGTGGCGCTGCTCATCGAGGCCGGACAGATGACAGCATCCGACTACGTGCCAACATGCCCCGATTTACCGCTTGCATCCGAAGGGGCGTCCACAGCTGCCATCCCAGCGTGCGCCGCTGGCGGGTAGGTGAACCGACAACTCGCTCAAGCTCAGTCGGACAGGGCGCAGGCGATGAACCATTCCCTGCACTGCAGCGCCGAATTGCCGCGCTGCTACCTAGAGAGCTACCTAGCACGCAGATGTCTGGATACGATCCACTGTCCGAGCGATTCAAGTGTTTGAAAATAAGGGAGAAGGTGGTGGACGCACTAGGGCTCGAACCTAGGACCCGCTGATTAAGAGTCAGCTGCTCTACCAACTGAGCTATGCGTCCGTACCCGTCAGGGCGGAAAGGATGGTGGACGCACTTGGGCTCGAACCAAGGACCCGCTGATTAAGAGTCAGCTGCTCTACCAACTGAGCTATGCGTCCATTCCCGCCAGCGTTGCTTTGGAGCGCCTTGGTGAAGCGCCCCGGCATCGGGGAAGCGCGCGGTTAGCACCCGCGGCGCGGTTTGCAAACCCTTTTTTGCCCTACCAGCGGGTTGCGCGACGATTTTCGCGATCGAGGCTCATCAAAATGCCCAGGCACAGCAGCACCGTCATCTGCGACGAACCACCATAGCTGACCAGTGGCAGCGGAATGCCGACGACGGGGGCCAGCCCCATGACCATCATCAGGTTGATCGCGACATAGAAGAAGATGGTGGTCGACAGGCCGGCGGCCGCGAGCCGGGCAAAACGCGTCTTGGCGCGCTGGCCCACATCGATGCCCCAGCGGATGACCAGCAGAAAGGCCAGGATCAGCAGGCAGCCGCCGACCAGGCCCCATTCCTCCGCCATGGTGGCGAAGACGAAATCGGTATGCCCCTCCGGCAGATAGTCGAGATGGCTTTGCGTTCCGTTCAGGAAGCCCTTGCCCCAGATGCCGCCCGAGCCGATCGCGATCTTGGACTGGCTGATGTGGTAGCCGGTGCCCAGCGGATCGCTTTCGGGGTCCATGAAGATCAGGACGCGGTTCTTCTGATAATCGTGAAGCAGCAGGTTGAAGGCCAAGGGTGCGGCGATGGCGACGCTGATCGCGCCGCCGATGAACAGGCGCAAGGGAACACCGGCGAGGAACATGACGGTGACACCACCCGCGCAGATCATCAGCGCGGTGCCGAGATCGGGCTGTTTCATGACGATCACGGCCGGAATGCCGATCAGTACCGCCGCCGGCCAGATGCCGGACCAGCGCCGCGTTTCGGCGGGGGGCAGCACCTCGTAGAAACGGGCGCATGCCAGCACGATCAACGGCTTCATCAGCTCGGAGGGCTGGAGGCGGATGAAGCCGACGTCCAGCCAGCGCTGGCTGCCGCCGCGCACCGCGCCGAGCAGTTCGACAAGGATCAGCGCGGCGACTACCGCGATATAGCCGGGAACTGCGATCCCCTTCCAGAACCGCTCCGGCAGGCGGGCCAGCACCAGTGAGCCGGCGAGCAGCACGAAGAAGCGGATGCCCTGCAGCATCGCCCAGGGCTTCAACGACCCGCCGGCGGCCGAATAGAGGACGATCAGGCCGAAGCTGCCGATCGCGGTGACCAGCAGGATGACGCGCCACGGGATGCGTGCCAGCGGTTCGGGGATGATCCGGCTGCGGCTCATTCGTCGCCCTCGGGCACGGAGGCTTCCGCGACGGTGTTGCCGGTGGTCTGGGTCGCGCGCGTCTCCGCCTCGCGATCGGCGGCGGCGGCGGCCGCCTCGACGGCGGGTGCGTCGGTGGGAATGACGGCGTCGGTCTTGGTTGCGGGCATCGGGGCGTTGACCGCGCGATAGGCGGCTTCCTGGAAGGCCATGCGCGTTTCGATATTGCCGCCCCAAGTTGGCTCGACCTCGGCCAGGCTTTTGAGCGCGCGTTCGCGGTCGAACAGATAGGTCATGATGTCGCGACCGATCATCGGCGTGTCGAGGTTGCGGACCGTGTGGCCGTTATGTTCCAGCACGATACCCGCGGCATAGCGCGGATTGTCGGCAGGCGCGAAGCAGACGAGCAGCGCATGGTCGCGCAGGCGGAAGGGGAGCTGGCCGTTCTTCAACACGCCTGCGCGCCGCTCCGCCATGGTGATGCGACGGACCTGCGCGGTGCCGGTCTTCGCCGCCAGACTGACGCCGGGCACATACATGCGCGCCGCGCCGCCGGTGCCGCCGCCATTCACCACGCCGAACATCGCCTCGCGAACGATGCGGAAATGCTCCTGATCCAGGGACAACAACGGCGCATTGCGATGCACGTCGGCGGCGAGCAGGCTGGGTTGAAGCGCGCGACCGGAGGCGAGCCGCGCCGCCATCACCGCGAGTTGCAGCGGGTTGGCCAACACATAGCCCTGGCCGATCGAGGCGTTCAGCCCGTCAGCGACCGTCCACTTGGTCTTGTACTTGCGTTGCTTCCATTCCGAGTCCGGCACCGTGCCGTAGCGCTGCGTGGCGAGCGGCAGGTCGAACTTCTGGCCCAGCCCCATCATCCGCGCGACCGGAGCGATCCGGTCATAGCCCATGCGGCGGATCATTTCGTAGAAATAGATGTCGCAGCTTTGTTCGATCGCACGCTTCAGGTCGACGGGGCCGTGCCCGCCGCGCTTGTGGCAGTGGAACACGCCGGTGCCGACGCGCATCGCGCCGGAACAGAAAACGCGCTCCGACGCGGGCACGCCGGCGTGGAGCAGCGCCAGCCCGTTCATCGGCTTGACCGTGGAGCCGGGCGGATACAGCCCCTGCGTCACCTTGTTCATCAAGGGGATGTGATCGTCGTCCGACAGCATCTTCCATTCGAGATGGCTGATGCCATCGGAAAAGCTGTTGGGGTTGTAGGCGGGCATCGACACCATGGCGAGCATCTCGCCGGTGAGGCAGTCCATCACCACCGCGGAGCCGGAATTGGTGCCGAGCCGCCTGGCAACATATTCCTGCAAGCCGGCATCGATCGTCAGCCGGGTATTGTGGCCGGGCACGTCCGGGCGCGTCGCGAGTTCCGCGACGAGCTTGCCGCGCGCGGTGACCTCGACCCGCTTGGCGCCGGGAATGCCGCGCAGCCGCTTTTCCAGCGTCTTTTCAAGGCCATCTTTGCCTAGTTTGAAGCCGGGGGTGACGAGGAGGGGTTCGCGGGTTTCCTTATACTGCTCGGCGGTGGGGACGCCGACATAGCCGGTTAGGTGTGCGACGGCGGCGCCGGCGGGGTAGTAGCGGGCGAAGCCGCGCGTCGGCTGTACGCCGGGCAGTTCGGGCAGGCGGACGCTGATCGCGGCAAATCGTTCCCAATCAAGGCGTTCGGCGACCTGCACCGGCTTCAGCCCCTTGGCGTCCTTCAGGTCCAGGCGCAGCCGCTCCATGTCCTCGGGGGGCAGGCGCAGGATCTGTTGCAGCCGGGCAAGCACCTGATCCTTGTCCTCCAGGCGTTCCGGGATGATGTCGACGCGGAAGTCGGTGCGGTTGTTGGCGATCGGCAACCCGTTGCGGTCGATGATCCAGCCACGCCGGGGCGGGATCAGGGTGGTGTTGACCCGGTTGCTTTCGGAGAGAAGCTGATACTTCTCGTTCTGCGCGATCGACAGCCACGCCATGCGGCCGGCGAGCAGCAGGCCGATGCCGGCCTGTCCCGCGCCCAGCACGAAGGCGCGGCGCGAGAAGCTGTAGGCCTGGGCGGCCTCCGTCATCGTGCGGGCAGGGCGCTTCACGCCGCCTCCCGGCCGCGCTTGCGATCGATCCAGGCGACGGTGCGCGCCGCCACGGGAAAGAGCATGATCGTCATCACGATCTGCGCCACTAGCACGGTATCGACCTGCGCGCCCAAGGGAACCGCAATCAGGCGACCCATGACGAGGCAAAAAGCGATGCCCCCGGCGGCGATCAGCCAGTCCTGCCAGAAGTCCCGAAAGACGAGGCGTTGTTCGATCAGCTCGATCGCCAGGAACGTCGCGGACCAGAGCAGCACCGCGGAGCCGAGCGGCTGGCCGCTGGCGAGATCGTCGAACGCTCCCAGCGGTGCCGCCGCCCAGGGACGCAGCGCGAAGCGGGCGAGCAGCCGCCAGGCGAGCAGCATCAGCAGCCCGAACGGCGGCAGCACCGGAAAGGTAGCGATCGCCGGCAGGATGGTGACCAGCGACCCCGCCATCACCGTGATCCACGGCAGGGCGCGCGCACGCCCCGGCGGCAGGCCGGGATCGAAGGGCTTGTAATCCTGGGGGCTCACGGGCGGGGAGAGGG
>NZ_CAMLAC010000015.1 GCF_946477935.1 uncultured Sphingomonas sp.
CCGCTCCCCGTGCCATTCCCGACAAGGTTGCAGTGCCGATCGCCAACGCGCTGGTCGCCTTCGTCGCGACCGGCGATCCCGATCGGCTGGCCGGGTTGATCGACATGATCGGCGGATTGCGCCGGATACCCGCAACGGGCGATATCCTTGCGCATCCTGCGGTTTTCACCCGCCTTCGCCGCCATTATCAGGCGGTGCTGCCCAAGGCGTCGTTTCATCATTATTTCTGGGCGATGCGGGTCCTGCTCGGAGGGCTGCTGGCGGTGCTGACCGCGCCCCTGCCCCCTGCGCGCGCCTATCATACCATCTCCACCGGGTTCGCCGGACTGCTCGCGGCGCGCGCGGCGCGGCAGACGGGGCGCCCCGCCTTCATCACCGAACACGGCATCTACCTGCTGGAGCGCCAGATCGAGGTGATGATGGCCGACTGGATCGGCGATCAGGTCGATACGGGGCTGGAACTGGAGCGCAGCGTGCGGGACTTGCGCGACCTGTGGGTGCGGGCCTTCACCAGCTATGGCACCGCCTGCTACGATGCCTGCGATCCGATCGTCGCGCTTTACGGCGAGAATTTCATGGTGCAGCAGCGGCTGGGCGCGGCGGCAGAGCGGACGCGGGTGATCCCCAACGGCATCGATGCAAGCCGCTTCGCCTCCATGCCCGACGAACGCGATCCGGCACATCCGCTCGTCGCACTGCTCGGCCGCGTCGTGCCGATCAAGGATATCAAGACCTTCATCCGCGCCGCCGCCATCGTCCACGACGAGCGGCCCGACATTCGCTTCGCCGTGCTGGGTCCCGCCGACGAGGATCCCGAATATGCCGAGGAGTGCATGCGGTTGGTCGAGGATCTCGGGCTCGTGGCGGTGTTCGACTTTACCGGCCGGGTGCGGATCGAGGACTGGATGGCCCGGATAGACCTGCTCGTCCTCACCAGCCTGTCCGAAGCACAACCGCTGGTGATCCTGGAGGGCGGGGCATGCGGCATCCCGGTTGTCGCACCCGATGTCGGCAGTTGCCGCGAGATGATCGAGGGGCGGGGCGGCGATGATGCGGGTCATGGCGGCATCGTGACGCCGCTCGTCAGCCCTGCCGCGACCGCCGCGGGCATTCTGGCCATCGCAGGAAACCCGGCACGGCGTCGTGAAATGGGTGAAACAATGCGCGATCGTGTCCGCCGCGACTATGACCACGGCACGATCATTCGTGCCTATCGAACATTGTACGCAGAACTGATCGCGCGCTAGGGTCGGGATGCATTGATCACAGCCAAGAGATGACGGTGGCAGCGAAGGTGATGGCGGAAAAGAAGGCGGTAGGGCAGCGATTGTATCGGGTTGCGACGCGGCGCCCGTGCCAACCATCCGCTCAGTCTGTGACCGGACCAGTGACAACGCCCAAACAGTATCTTCCCGGCATACTGTGGGGTTGTAGGGAAAGCGGCTAATCGCACTCAGGCTGTCCCGCTTCAGGGCTTTCAGGTGCGCTCGGTTCCATAGCTCGCCAACCTGATTGCCGCAGTTGACGGCTTCCCGGCATTCGTCATCCTCAAACGCCTGAAGCAGACTGTGGGCATTGCCATCCATCGGCACCCGAATGGGTTGCTTCAGGTGCATGAGGTTGAGGCAATGGCCGGTAAAGTCAACTTAGCAGCTAACGTGCCAGCGTTTGCGCCAAGGGTAAGGCTTATGGTAAGGTTTATGGTAAGGCTAAGTTGCCCACCCCGCCATGAAAGCCAGCATTTCTGCCAGTGGGGGGCGGACTGACTAGAAGCCGAACCCCATAGTTGGGCTAGGCAATCGTCTTCAGCACCTTGTCAGTGCCGTCAATCAGGTCAGTGACCCGAGCCTCAGTTGGCTCTTTCTGCTTATTGTGGTCACAGATATTGCGAATGTCGCCAAGCATGGAGATATGCCGCCACTGTGGCACGTCGATGGTGCCAGCCGCCTTCAGCGCCTCGTTGAAGTCGCCAATGCCGGGGTTCTTCTTGGCAATCTTGATGTTGTGATCGCTGCAAACCTGAGCCAAGTGTTTTTCCAGCACGACGCCAGCCACCGCGCCAGCCGCACGGTAAAACTTGTTCTTATGAAGCTCCCGCGCCGACGCAATCTCACTGTCAAATAGGTCGGCTTGCACAAGCTGACGCATTTCAAACAGCGAAGACTTGAAACGCGCTTCAGCCGCCGATAAGATAGCTGTCTGATTTTGCATCTTTGGGAAGGCCGCGCTTGCGTCAGCCTTCACGTCACCGCCATATGTCACGCGCAAACCAAGCATGTAATCTTCGATTACATAGGTTTCAAAGTCGGCGCTCTTGCGATTTTTCGCCTTCTCATACTGCCGTTTGAAGTCGTCAAGCCGGTCAGGAAGCAGTTGCTTCAAAACAGGCAAACACTCAGAATACCAAGCTTCATACGCATTGCGAAATTGCGGTATTTCAGCCTCTATTTTAGCAAAATCCTCGTCACTCATTTCACCAACGGCATTGCGTAAGCGTTGGACACCGTGAATGTCACGGATCATTGCGCATTCCAACATGCTACCCCGGTGCCTTAAGTCGTTCAGGTCTTTCTTGAACCGCTCAATGTTAAGCGCCACGCGGTAGCCTCCCCCTATCAGGCGGCATCCGCCTGAGCCAGCGTCACCACATTGGAGCCGCCTTTGAGGAAGTTAGCCCAAGTCGCCATTAGCTCAACCCGCTTCTCAAGGAACTCGGTGCGAAGGTAGCCACCTCAACCTTCGCCTAAGTTTTTCACCTATAGCGCCGTCAGCCGGTTGATAGCCGCCATTTCCGCCATCCATGTCAACAAATCAGGGTATGCCCTGAGCCTGACCCTGTGAGCGGGAAATGGGCAAACATGGTGGTACGGTGTGGAACGCCAGAGTCGGCAAAAGCCAGCTTTTCTGCGGCTTTGCGCCATTTTTTGGCTGTTTTCCGTAGGGTAAGTGGCGGTGCTGTCAGTCTAACGCGAACCGCTCTCCATATGATGCATGTCAGTCTTTGAAGGCTGCAGCCTAGCTGACAAGAACCTGCCACTCCGCCAGTGCAGCGGAGCGTCGCTCCCGGTAGGTTTGTCGGTCGGTGAGGTGGCGCTCCAGATTGAAGTGGTTGTGGATATTGGTGTGGACCAAGGCGAACTTGTGTAGCGTCTTCAGCTGCCGGAACGGCAGCATCGCCCGCTCCCGTCGTCGGAACGGCAGGTGGCTGTTCTCCACCCGGTTGTTGGCCCAGCGGCCGACCTCCTGCCGGTCGCGACAACCCAGTTCGTCCATCGCAGCGCCGTAGCTGCGTAGACCATCAGTAGTGATCGCCTCAGGCGAGCCGTGGCGCCTGAGCGCCTTCTTCATGAAGGCAAGCGCTGCTGTCTTGTCACGCGTCCTGGTGACGTAGCTCTCCAGCACCTCGCCCTCGTGATCGACGGCCCGCCACAGGTAGACCATCTCGCCGTTCAGCTTCACGTACATCTCGTCCAGGTGCCAGCGCCAGTGGCGATAACCCCGCATACGGTTCACCCGCTGGCGGCGGATGTCGCTGGCAAACAGCGGGCCGAACCTGTTCCACCACAGCCGCACCGTCTCATGGCAGATGTCGATCCCACGCTCGAACAGCAGATCTTCCACGTTCCGCAGGCTGAGCGGAAAGCGCACGTACATCAGCACCACCAGCCGGATCACCTCGGGTGACGAGTTGAAGTGGCGGAATGGCGAGGCTGGCTTGCGCGGGCGGGGCATGCCCCTACCCTACCCTACCCTACCCGGCTCTCCCGAACACCCAGTGCATTTGGTTTGACAGAGCCTTCCTCCTCGTTTTCCGAAAGATCGATGTCGTCCTTGCGGTCCTGAAGCTCGTCCGACAACTCGATCACTCCTGTGATTGGCTCACGAAGCTGAGGGCTGTCGCCCGATCGTCATACGATCGAAGGCAAATAGCTTCATGGCCGGCATTAACTCGGTGCGGGGTATTGTCAAACCAACGTACCGGCTTGCTCGAGAGCAGCGCAAGGTTGGTGATTCGGTGACCTGAGCTATGCAGGCCATGCTGTCAGTGCTGCGAGCTTGCTTGGTATTTTCCAGGGTTGGCTCCCTTTTGCCCGCTAAACAGCAGGCAAAAGGGCAAGAGGCTCGCATTAACTCGGCCATCTGCAGTTGCTTTGACAGCACCCAGCGCCGCAATCCTAGGATTTTTGCCCTTGCTCTTCTTGAGCGATGATAACCCCCCATGCGGGAACGACCGTCGATGCGCCGGGCGCGAGCGCTTGTCCGGTGAGGAGATCACGCGCGGCACCATAGCCATAAGGCACGTTCAAGGCGTCCGACGAGTAGTTGAATATGAAATGCATCGGGCTACCGCGCCGGCTCGTCGCGTGCTTGATCCGCACGCGCGCAGGTAGCTGCTGATCCTTGCCATACAGCCCAAGCTGCTTCAGTTCATTGGTGATTATTGCAGCCTGCACCTTGTCGTCGACGACGGTCCCCTCATACACCAGACTGCCCTTTCCGTAGCCGTGCCGTGTCACTGCGGGCCACTGCCCAAAGAATGGATGGTCGTACCGAGCCAGTTCCTGCGCGCCTTCCAATTTGAGGAACTCGGCGATCGTCGTGGCGGCGTTGCCCCCCCCTACCTTGAAAGGGTCTCCCTTGAACGGCAGCGGCTTCGTCAACGTCGACACCTCCTGGTAGCTGATGCCGGCCACGTCGCGCAGCGGGCCCGGAGCGGTATCCGTGCGGACCATTGACTCGCCGTCCGAGACGCCGCTTTTGAACGTCATGATGACGTGACCGCCCTGCCTCACGAATACCCTTATCTTCTCCAGGAGGGCGTCGTCGGCGACGTAGAGCGCGGGTACGATCAGCAGCCTGTAGCCGGTGAAGTCGGCGTCGTCCGCCGCGACGAAGTCGGTGCCGACGTTGGCGTCGTAGAGCGTCCGGTGGAACTGCCGCATGACGCCGACATAGTTCGGGTCGCCATAGGGCATGAAGCTCAGGGCGTTCATCGAATCTACGCTGTACAGGATGGCGACGTCGTTTTTCCTCTTCAGGTCGACAAGGTCGGAACCGACGCGCTTCAGCGCCGCACCGACCCGCGAGACCTCGGCATACGAGCGGTTGGGCTTGAGATCATGCCCGAGGACCCCCTTCCAATAGATCTCCTGCCCATTGTGAAGCGACGCCCAGTGCCAATAGGACACCATGTTCGCCCCGTTGGAGATGTCGGTGAACACGTCCTGGTACATCTGCCCGTCGTACGGAGGCAGTTGTCGCTTGGCGTCCCAGCCGATGGTCTGCGCGTTCGTCTCGACGACGAAGTAGTTCCTCTTCTTGATCGAGCGCGCCAGATCGCCTTGGAAGGTCTGCGTCCAGCCGTCATAGCCGTCCTGCCAGTCGAAGTAGATGTCGGTGCCGGTCACGTCGAGCGGCTTGTCCATGTCGTGCGCATCGACCTCGGCTTCAGTCTGATGCGTATGATTCTGGAAGATAAATTGGTCGGATCGGGCGTTGGCCCGCACCAGGCCCGCTTGCCAGGCGATGAAGCGCGAGGCCCTGTACTGCTGGAAGCGCGACCATGCCAGCTTCAGGCTGGGGTTGTTGGCCCTGTCGCGCGTGGGCATATTCTCCCAGCTATCGACGTTCTGCCCCCAGTAGGTAAGCAGCCACGCATCGTTGAGCGCCTGCGTAGTCTTGTAGCGCGCCTTGAGCCATTCGACGAAGTCTCGATGGACGCCAGGATTGGACGAACCGTATGCGCTGGTCTCGTTGTCGAGTTGCCAACCGATGACGGTGGGATTGTCTCGATAGTGGCGAGCCAGCGCGACCACGATCCGCTCCGCATATCGACGATAGTTCGAATCGTCGATGTTCATGTTCTGGCGCATGCCGTAGCTCGTCTCGCCGCCGCCTAGCGGTCTGGCGAGCATGTCGGGATGCTTGGCGTACATCCACACCGGAATCGAGTAGGTCGGCGTGCCCAGGATCACCTTGATGCCGGCCTTGCCCATCGCCGCGACTACCTTGTCCATCCATGCGAAGTCGATTCGTCCTTCAACAGGCTCCCACGTCGCCCAGGTCGATTCACCCATGCGTACGACGGTGATGCCCGCCTGCTTCATCAGCGAGATGTCCTTCTCCAGCCTGCCTTCGCGGATGGGGGCGGGGACATATTCGTTATAGTATGCAGTGCCATACAGGATCGTATCGAGCTTTACCGGTCGGTCCGGCTGCGCGTTCGCGGAAGTGGCGGCCAGCAGCGATAGCATGGACGCAACGTACCAAGGGCGAAAGACCGTCATCTCAGATTTCTCCTCAGACAATCGCATCTCGGGATGCAACCGATGTCGTTCGGTATCACGTCAAAAGTCCACCGGAAATATCGATACGATCATGTTCCCGTCAGGCGCCGGGATGCGCCTCGTGCTAGGGGATACATACGAGATTGGGAAGCAAGCATCCCGCTGGCACCATACGTCAGTGAAAGCGCGTCCGGAGGAGTGAGGCATGACCCTCTTGAATGAAGGAGGAGAAGCACCGTCAAGACTCGGAGTAAATTGATCGAGCTGCGGCGCATCTGCTCTCCGCCGGACGCACCGCAGCGTCCGGTGGCTCCCCGTCGAAGAGCTGGCACGTCTCGTAGACCCCGCCCAACGCGATGCACGGGCCAAAGCTGTGGGCGCCACGAGAAGCTGCCGCATCGTCTGCTATGTCTGCTATGCGATTGATCCACGTGCGATCAGAGGCCTTGCGGCATTCCTCATGAGCGAGGCCTGCGGGGGCGATGAGTCGGCGGTCGGATGCGTCCTGGCAGGCAGCGACGAGGTCTGCTCCTGATCCTCGTGGGGCATGGCTCGCCAATACGCTTAGCGCTCATCGGGGGGCTGCGACGATCCATGTTTGAAAGCGCGGGTGCGCTGCGGGACGATCCCGTTCCCTGCTCGAAGACCATCGTTCCTTCGTGCATCCGGTGCCTAACCACACCATTACGAAGACGTCGCGCGACTATGGCCGCGGCCTGTCGAGCTGCCACTGCAGATGAGTTCGGACGGCGGGCCATTCCGGCGCGACCACGCTGTACACGCAAGTGTCGCGGATTGTTCCGTCCTTCATGCGGACATGATGGCGGAGGATGCCGTCAAGCTTCGCCCCTAGGCGTTCGATGGCTCGGCGGCTGGCGGCGTTCATGAAGTGCGTGCGGAACTCCACCGCCAGACAGGACAACGGGCCGAAGGCATGCTCCAGCAACAGCAGCTTGGCTTCCGTGTTAAGAGGCGTCCGCTGTACGCGGCCCGCATACCACGTCGCACCGATCTCCAGTCGCGGCGTAGCGGCGTCGACGTTGAGATAGGAGGTCATGCCCACCGGCGTCCCGCCTGGACCATCCAGAACGGCGAAGGCGAGCGTCGAGCCTCGCACCTGAAGATCAAGGCGTCGCAGGATCTCTCCTTCCATGTCGCCCCCAGCGGGAACGGTCGTGTACCAGAGCCGCCAGAGTTTGCCATCCTGCACGGCCTTGGCGAGAGCGGCAGAGTGGTCGATCGAGAGCGGCACCAGCTCGACGTGCGTTCCCGACAGCGTAACGGGCTCTAGAAGCATAAGGCAACCTCGATTGATGCGCGACACGTCGCGGAGCTTGATCAGGTCGAGCATAGCTGCGCCAGCTCGAACGGGACATTAGCGTCACCTGCATGCTGGTCCTAATCACTAGCTGTAATCAGAACCGTTCATGCGCTGACCATAGGCGGTGCGTACAGGATCGAAGACCTATCAGACCGTAAGCCAAACACGTGACACATTCAGCGCATCCACGTCCTGCACTGCCGTCTCGCCATTCGGATCGATAGCGCCGTCAGCGATGGGAAACTCTCGCACGGGGCCGTCGATGCGGTTCATCCGCGCGTAGTAGGGCACGGCCCGGAAGGACGAACCGTCTGCCCAATGCCCTTCGATCGTCATGACGCCTCCTAACAAGTCACGCTGCCATGTCGGCTTCAGCTCACCGTTACCTAACGAACCGGTCACGTCCGGCTGGTCCGACCGTTCGGCGGAATAGACGATTGGACCATAGCGCAGGGCCACCTGCCCTCGCGTCGCGCTCACCTCTTCGCGGGCCAGCACCCGCTGCACCTCGAGCGGCAGCTCGAACGCGATCCGATCGCCGGCCGTCCATTCACGCCTGATAACGGCGTATCCGTTTTCGACCGCGAAGGGAGCGGGATTGCCGTTCACGGTCAGCCGGCCCAGGCCCCGGACGTGGGGAGTCGCGCTGTACAGGGCGCTCGTGGCGCGATCCGGAATGCGGACATGCAGCGCGAACGTCGTGGGCTTCTCCGGATTGACCATCATCGAGACGTCACCTGACCAGGGATAGTCGGTGACCTGCACCATCTCGACCGGAGTACCGCCGATCTCGCCCACGTCGATCCGGCTGCCGACGAACAGATTCACGAAGAGGCTTTGATCGCCCTTGGCATAGGCCCAGGTAGGCAGCATCAGAAGCGTACGGGGGATGTTGCCGACGCAGCATGGACAGCTATGCCAACGGGCTCTTTCCGTGCCGGCCAGCGGATTGGTGTAGCAGAAGCTGCGGCCGTCGAGGGCCACGCCGCCCAGGAGCGCGTTGTACATCGTCTCCTCGTAAAGATCGGCATAGCGTGCCTCATGATAGGCGAGGTTCATCTTGTACTGGAAGAAGATGAGGCCGCAGCTTGAGCAGCTCTCGCAATAGGCGTCATGACGCAGTCCGTAGTCCTCGCCGAAACCTTCGGCCGTATCGCCGCTGCCCACGCCACCCGTCACATAGTATCGTCGGTTGACCATGTTGTCCCAGAGCGAGGCAACCGCGCTCTGATAGTCCACGTCGCCCGTTTCCGCGGCCACGTCCGCCATGCCCGAATAGAAGTACATCGCACGAACGGCATGACCAACCGCCTCGTACTGCTGGGTGGCGGGCAAATGGCTCTGATCGTATCGGGTGCCGCCCTCGCGCGAGTCGATCAGGAAGCGGGCGAGGGCGACATAGGCGTCGCCGCGACCGTTTCCCTCCATGTCGTTGACGAAGCGGCCGAAGCGCACCAGGGCCTGCTCCATTTCCTGATGGCCATCGAACCAGCGCTTCTTGCCCGGGCCGATATGCGCCACCCAGCAGTCGGCCAGCTTCTTCGCAGCGTCGTAGAGACGGAGGTCTCGGCCACCGGTCAGGGTATGGTGGTTAATCGCTGACTCGATGAAATAGCCCGCCACGTAGCCCTCGTGCCCCGTGCGCTGCGCCGCTATCCAGCGCGCCGGCCACGTCTTGCGATCCGCGAGCGTATAGGCGGTCTGGAGGTAGCCGTCGGGTTCCTGCGCGGCCAGGATGATGGGAATCCAACGTTCAAGCGTCGATCGCATATGATCCTGTGCGGAGAGCATCTCGGGATCGCCACCAGCGTCGATCATGAGCGCCAAGCACATCGACTCGACCGTCTGGTGCACCCATGCATTGGAAAAGACGTAGCCCTTGTGCGCGCCATGCTCCTCGCCGCGCAGCGCCTTGGCCGCCTCCACGAAGTTGTCGATGCCCCCCTGCCCCGTCGGAAGATCGGTCCGCTCGCAATAGGCGATGCAGTGCGGGATCCAGTTGACGATCAAGGCCTTGACCCGCTCATTCCACAGCGGATTGTCGATCGCATAGGGCGTCGTATAGACGACGTCCAGGCGGCGCTCCGGTGGAGGAGCGACGACGCGCACGCGGACGCGCGAGGAGACGGGTCTGCCTGCGGACATGGTCGTCGCCCTCAGCACGTAATCTCCGACATCCGAAAAACGCGCGCGGGTCTCTGCTGCGGTGGCATCCTCGAACGTCGCCGCGCCTGGGCCGCTCTCCTTGCTCCAGCGTAGGAGGTTGGCCTTCCCGCCTTCGAACCGGCCGACGCGCGCGGCCAGGTAGGTACTTGCGCCCAGCACCACGCTCCGGTCGATCCCGGCATCCACGACCGGAGGCAACACAGGCTGCGTTCCTGCAGGCCGCACCCGCCAGCGCCTGACGCCGATCGACCGCTTGCCGCCCGGTTCGATCTCAAGACGAAGCCGCTCGGTACGAACGGGGGCGAAGGTCAGGCTATTGAAACGATCGCCCGCCACGCCGAGCGATCCACGCGCAGCGACAGGAACGAAGGCGTCTCCGTTCCAGTACAGCAATCGTGCCGCGCTCGGCAGGCCGACCACCTCGCCGTCGTCGCCCCAATACAGTTCGACGCGATCCGTGGTGATGGCCGAAGGCCAGCTGAGTTCCAGCCATTGCGCGACCGGATGGTACCAGACCGCCCACATGCCGCTAGCCATGTCGCTCGACGCGGCTGGAACCTCAGCCCGCAGGATGCTATCGATCGTCGACCCGCCGGAAATGCTGCTGGCGCCAAGGCGGGCGACAGTCGCCAGATCAAGCTCCGGTCTGAGGGACGCACCGGCACGGGCGGCCAGCGGAAGCATGGCGAGCGCCGCGACACCCGCGAGAAGATCCCGTCGGTTCGGACGCACGATACAATCATCGCTGGACGGGCTCTCGGCCTGCATGGTCATCATCCTCTCTAAGTCTGTCCGGGACCGCGGCGGAGCGAGATCCGATTTCGTTGCCCCTGTGCCGTCGTTTCTATTCCATGAGGAGTGCAGCCGCCCGCTGAAGCAACGTCACGGCGTCCTGCACGGCGCGCCTCGCGCCGGCAGGATCCTTCAGTACGTCTGCCGACGTGAAGATGGCCGCATCGAAGATGGCGAGTTGCGCCCGTGCGTCATCGATCAGATCCACGGCTGCTTCATCCGGGCCATTGAGCAGATCGGATTTCGTCATCCTAACCATCATGGTCGCTCTCCTTCCGGGAACTCGGTCGCATGGGTGCAGTTGTTCCTTTCCGCCAAACGCACGAATCCTCAGGTCCTTTGTCCACGAGCGGCGAAGCGCTGCCGAGCGGTCGCGATGTCCTTCATCGCGAGATCGCGATATGTAGTGAAGGTGTCGTCGACGAAGGTGATCGTCGGGATCTGAGGCTGGTCGGGCCGGATCGGCCGGTACGCGCGAAAGCCGATCTCGTGCACGCCGCTGGAACCACGCCCCGGGGCAGGATGGCTGAGATGGTCGAAGGAGGCCACCGTTCCGAAGCTCGCCTGCGGATAGAGCGGATAACGTGCGACGTGATTCATTGGAATGAATCCCATCTGCGCGTCGTAGACCATCTCGGCGATCGGCGGGACGCCGGGATGGGAGGCGGCGAGTTCCTCCACGAGCATACGCGTGCCCAGCATCATGTCGCCGTCGGTATTGTTCTCCCATAGGCCGCAGATGTCGAGGAAATAGGCGTCGATCGGATAGCGCGACAGCATGTCAGCGATCCGACCGCGCAGATGATCCCGCCAGCTCCTCACCGCCAGGTTCATGAATACCATGGTCGTATCCCCCTTGCGGTCGCCATCCCAGTCCACGTAGTCCGAGGCGAAGGGCGTGCCGTAGATGGTGCGCACCTGGGCATCGGCGATCCGATCAAAGCCTGCCCAAGCCGGATTGGCGATGTTGCTGCCGAACATCAGCGCGAAGCGGAAGCCGAGCTTGCGTCCTTCGGTGAGGAGGCGGCGGAAGCCCGCTTCGCCGCCGGTATCGGCACCAATCCGGAACTCGGGATAGTCCCAGTAGTACCGCGCGTCCCACCCAGGCAGGAACACCAGCACGTTACGAGCATCGATCTGCCTGGCCGTCCAGCGCAGGATCTCGAGCTGGCGTGCGAAATCGTTATGCACATAGCCGGTCCAGTGCTCTCCATGCAGCGACAGGACGAGCGCGACCTCCTTCATCCAGGCCGGCGCGTCGGTACGCGCAGCGAAATCCGGTAGCCGGTAGGCGGAGCGCACGGCGTCGAAATGCGGCCGGGCAACGCCTGCGAAGTCCGAGGCGCCGGCGATCCGCCAGCGGCAGGTGGTCACGTCGCCGCGCCGATCCCAGCCGGCCTGTTCGTAGAGCAGCTCGACCTTGTAGCCGTCGGGGCCGGGGAAGAAGGCGAAGCGGGCGGGACGCACCTCGGTCTGAAGCGCTGAGATGCCCCACACGCGCTTGTCCTTACCCTCGATCGCCAGCAGCGGCGTCGCCATGCCGCCCATCAGCGCGGGATATTCGAACACGCGTTCGTCTTCCCCCGCATCGGTCCAATCGTTTCCGCCGACCGACAGCCGTCCGCGTGGAAGTCCGCGCACGATCGTCTTCACGGCCTTGATCGGCTGGTCGAGGCGCGCCGCGACGGTCCACTCGATCGCGCCAGCCGCCGTCCTGGTCAGCGTCGCGATGAGCGAGCCGGCGCGCTTGCGCGTGCCGCCCGCCCAGGTCAGACCCGTCGCTCGGAATTCTAGCGCATCGCCGCTGCCCCGCACGGACACGAGTGCGGGATCGACGCCGTATGCATTTTCGAAGCTGATCACCTCGAAGCCGAACAGCAGCCCGGCAAAATCCACCGAAGGTTCGGGGTTGGAAAAGCTGAACTTCATCAGCGCCGCGCCCTTCGGCGGCGTGTTGACGCCGTCGGTGGAGGCGAGAAGCCGCAGCCCGGCGGGATTGGCGCGCATCGCCTGCGCGGAGCTGGCCGGAGCCGCGCCGAGCGCGGCGACGGAGGCGGCCGTTCCCGCCAGTACCGCGCGGCGGGGAACGGGGGCGAACATGTCGGAAGAGCGGTCTTGCATATAACCTCGCTTGCAATCGGAACCCGCCCGGCCCCACGGCCGGGCGGTCGCGCCGTCAGATGCCGCCGCCCAGCTTGATCTGGACGCCCGCCAGGATGCGGCGGTTCTCCAGCGCGTTCTGCGCGAAGTACCGGGTGTCCTGGAACGATCGGCGGATCAGCGACTGGGTGAGGTTCACGCCGCTGGCGATCAGGTTCACCTTTGGCGTCAGCGCGTAGATCAGGTTCGCGTCCAGCTGCCCGAACGGAATGCGATAGTCCGGCTGGCCCGCGGCGTTGCCGCTGGCGGCCTCCAGAAGCCTGCTGCGCCACACCCAGTTCACGTTCGCGCTGATGCCGTACTTGTTGAAGAAGCCGGAGATCTGGTAGTTGTGCTTCGTGATCTGCTCGTAGGGTACGACGATACCGGCATTGTTCGGCGCGCGGGTGCCATCGACATAGGTGTAGCTGCCCTGCATGCCGAGACCCGATAGCGCTCCTGGCAGGAACGAGAAGGTCTGCCGGTACCCGATTTCCGCACCCGCAACATAGCCCTTGTCCAGGTTCTGGGGGCGCGTGATCAGGAAGCTCTGGCCTTCGATGACCCGTGGGACGGTCTCGTTCCGGATGAAGCCGCGCACGTCCTTGTAGAACCCGGCAAGGTAGACGCTGTTGTCCCGGCCGAAGTAATGCTCGAGCGAGGCATCGAACTGGTCCGCGCGTAGCGGCAGCAGGTCAGGATTGCCCGAGACGCCCGTGTTGTTCGCCGTGGTGCCGCCCAGGCTCAGGGTCGCGACGGGAGCGAGCTGTCCGAAGGACGGGCGCGTCAGCTGCTTCGAATAGGCCATGCGGAGGAACAGTTCGGGCGCCAGCGTGAAGCGCAGGTTCACGCTGGGCAGGACATCGACATACGACGTGGACCGGCTGTCAGGTACCAGCGTGCCGTTCGACTGGGTGAGCGTCGCGTCGATGGACAGGTCCGTCTTCACGATCCGCACGCCGACGTTGCCGTCCACCGGCAACCCCACGACCGGGAAGGCGAAGGTCGCCATGCCATAGGAGGTGTAGCTTTCCTCCTTGCCCGCATACGCCTGTGCCGGATTCAGCGGCACGGTGCCAGAGACGCCGAACAACGCGCGCGACTGCGCGAGGCCGCCTCCGCGCAGCGCACGGTAGCTGAAGGTCGCCCAGCGGCGCTGCTCCAGGCCGTCGTTCTCGTACAGATCGTCCGGCGTCACTTCGGCGAACGGGTTGGACGTCACCGGAGGCGGCGTGGCGGGAAGGTTCGCGGGACGGAAGCCCGTCTGCCGATCCACCGAGCGTCGATCATAGCGAACGCCGAACTGCAGGGTACGTATCGCCCCTTCGAAAGAGTAGGTGCCGTCCAGTCGTGCGGCCAGATCGTCGCCGCTTTCGTCGTTCCGATACTCGTTGAAGCCGGTGTAGCGATAGTTCGCCAGAACCGCAGGATCGACGCCGGTCAGCACCGCGCCAGGAAAGCGGGAGGCGGCGTCATACGTTACCTGCGGCGCTCTCGTCTGCATCGCCAGGAAACCGCCCGAGTTGCGGTTCGTGGAACGGGTGTAGGCGACGTCGGCCACGATCGTCGCGCGATCGTCCTTCCACGTGGCGTTGTAGCCGACCTGCAGCGCATCGAGCGAGCCGCCGAACGTGCTGGTGGACGATTCGACCGGGACGTTGGTGTATCGGCCCGATCGATAGATGTTCGAACCGTCATAGACGCTGAACGGTAGCACGGGCGTGCCCTGGTTGAGGAACGCGCCGAGGTTTTGCAGACCGCCCTGGTTGACGCTGTCGTTGTAGAGCACGTCCACCACCATCTCGAGCGATGAGGACGGCCGCCACTGCAGCGATCCATAGACCGTCGTCAACTCCTTGGTATTCTCGAAATAGCGCTTCCATACGTTAGTCGGCGCGCTGATACCCGCCGCCGCGCCCGTCGTCGGCGTCTGGTTGCCGTCGGCGGTCAGCAGGTGCAGCGCATTGCGCTGGCGCTGGAAGCTGCCGCCGACCATGACGCCGACATCGCCGATGCCCGTCTCCCAGCGGTTGCCAATATATCCGGAGATCACCGGATCGATCTTGTCGTCCAGGTTCGTGTAGACCGCTTTGGCGGTGAGAGAGCCCGCATAGCCGTCGAAGTCGAACGGACGACGCGTGCGGAAATCGATGATGCCTGCGATCCCGCCCTCGATCTGGTCCGCCGTCGGCGTCTTGTACACCGCCACGCCCGAGACGAGATCACCGGGCAGCGTCGCGATATCGAAGTTGCGGCCGAGCGCGCTGGGGAAGTTACGGCCGTTCAGGCGGTTCTCGGTCTGGCTGAGGCCGCGGATCGAGACGATGCCGCCACCGCCGCCCTGCGAAACCTGGAGGCCGGGCACGCGGCGCACGATGTCGATTAGGACGGTATCGGGAATATTGCGTAGGTCCGTCGTCGTCAGGACGCTGACTGACTGCGGTGCGTCGCGCTTGATCTGGCTGGTCGTGCTGAAGCCAAGCCGCTGCCCGGTGACGACGATGTCGGCAACATCCTGATCGACTGCGCCCTGTGGATCGGCGACTTGGCCGGCGACTGGCGGCGCCGCGGCTGGTGCATCCTGGGCGACGGCACGCGTGCCGCCCGCTACTCCCAGGATAGCGGTAGACACGAGAAGTGCGCTCCGCAGCGCATGGTGATGTGACGGGATCTTCATGGCAGCATTCCCCCTTTCCAGACACCGAAGCGCTGGATTGTGTTGTTGATTTCGGGATGTGGTCGGCGTGGACGCCTCGGCGATCAGCCGTCTGGGTCGTGACCGCTGTTCATGGTGAGGCTCCGAACTGAACGGTCAGGCCGAGGAGCACGCGGCGGCTCTCGACAAAAACCTGGTTCAGAGCGGCTCGGTTGGCGTAATATTCTGTCGTGCGCCGCTTCAGCGCGTTCAGCACACTGGCGGTGACACTGATCTGCGATGTCAGCGGATAGCGGAGATTGGCATCCAGCTGGCCGTAAGGATCCCGGTACAGTGGACGTCCCAGCTCGTCGCCGCGCGACACCTGCAGGATGCGGCTACGCCAGATCCACGAAACGCCGCCGGTGGTTCCGTCGCGCTCGTACTGCGCGCTCAGCGTGTAATTGTGTCGCGACATCTGCTCAAGACGGACACGGTAACCGGCTCCGTTGTCGACGGCGAAGCTGCCGATCCCGGTATAGCTCGCCTCCACGCCAAGGCCCCCGAGCGCCCCCGGCAGAAAAGTCAGGCGCTGGGCATAGCCAATCTCCACACCGCCTACCCAGCCGTCGTCGGCGTTCACCGGCCGACTGATGAGGAAGGCGCGACCGTCGATTAACTCGGTGGTGGCTTGTGTTCTGATGAACCCGGCCACGTCCTTGAAGAACAATGCGCCATACAGGCTTCCGCCACCCTTGAAATACCATTCGAGCGCGGCATCGAGCTGCGTGGCACGCAAAGCGTCCAGACGCGGATTTCCCGCCTCGCCGACCGCATTGACGAAGTCGATGGTGACGGTGGGCGCAAGCAGCGTGAACGCCGGTCGCGTGATCTGTCTCGATCCGGCTACACGCAGGTACAGGCGTTTGCCGAGTTCCGCACGCACGTTGATGCTGGGTAGGAGGTGACCGTAGCTCCGCGTAACCATAGGAGGAGTAAAGACTTCGCCGCCTGGAACACCCACGCTCAGATCGGTCGTGGCGTAGCGGAAACCTGCGTTGCCGGCGATGGAAATGCCGCCGACCGTCCCGTCGAACGTCGCTTCCGCATAGCCGCTCGCGATCGTCTCCACCGCATGCACGCGCGCATCCGGTCGAAATGCGGGACCGTCGGGAGCTAGCGCGAAAGCGGTGCGGATCCACGTCAGCCGCTCGCCTCGCAGAGCCGATGCGGCTGGAGCAATCCAGCGCGGCTGAGGATACGCCTCGTCGAAAAGCTGACTACCGAATAGCGAAGCAACCGCGCCGTCCTGCAACACGGCCGGCATCGACGGCGCCGGTGCGGACTGCGTGGCGATCTCGCGCATCACGGTCCGGCGGGCGATCCGCACGCCGAGCTTGATCGAGTCGATCAGGCCACCGATCGAATAGGAGCCGTCGAGCCGCGCCGCTGTCTCCCGATTGTCGTCCGCAAGGGCGATGTCGCCGAAGGCACCACTCGTCCACAAGTCGCGCTGCGCGGGATCGGCACCGACCACGGTGAAGCGCGGCACTCCGCCCGAAATCGCGTAGTCAACCATGGGTGCCCGTGCGCCGAGCGACAGCGTGGCGGTGCCGTACCGGAACCTCGTCTGCGTGTGCGATCCCTCGAGAAGGACGGTCAGCGAGCCGTCGCGGTAGCGTCCACCGAGACCATACTGGTAGACATCCAGATACCCTCGACCGCGGCTGGCGCTCGCCGTAAGAGGGACGGCGCTCCAGCGACCGGCGCGAACGAGCACCCTGCCCGGCACGCGATCGAAGGGACCCAAGGCTTCGCCTGTTCCCAGATCCGCGCGCAGCGACGTGTTGGTAAAGTCGAGCGCGCTTCGATTGTAAAGCAGGTCCCCCGTTATCTCGACCGTGGCGTCGGGGCGCCATTGCGCCGAGACGTATCCCGTTGTCAGCGTCTTCGTGCCTCGCAGATAGCGCTTGATCGCGTTGGCTGGCGCATCGATCTTCTCGCCGTCAGCGGTCGTCTGCATCAGGTTCGTATCGGTGCGGAAGATGTCGCCGCCGACATCCTGCGCCTGTCGGCTGGCGCCCAACAGCAGGCCGAGCTCACCGACCGCTGTCGACGTGCGCCCGCCCAAGTGCCCGGACACATAGGCGCGAGCCCTATCATCCAGGTCGCCACGGGCGATCCGCGCACTCAGCGATGCCTGAGATCCCTCGGCATCGAACGGGCGCCGGGTATGGAAGTCGATCACGCCGCCGATCCCGCCCTCGATCTGGCTGGCGGAGGGCGTTTTGTAAACATCGATTCCCGAGACGATGTCGGCAGGCAGCGCCGCGATGTCGAAGCCGCGAAACAGCGTGCTCGTCAGATTGCGGCCGTTCAGCCGGTCTTCGATCTGGCTGAGCCCGCGGATGGTGATGATGCCGCCCGCGGCGCGGGGGGATATCTGGATGCCGGGTATGCGGCGGACGATGTCGGCCAGCGAGGTATCCGGCAGGTTGCGGATCTGGGCATCGGTCAGGACGCTCACCGATTGGAGCGATCGTCTCCTGACGTCGGTGGCTTCGCCGCCGTCAAGCCGCGTCCCGATGACCACGATTTCCGGATCTGCCGGCATGGCTGGTGCCGGAGTGGTCGTCAGCGGACGCGGCGCGGCGACCGGAGGCACCAGCATGATCAAGTAGCCACCATCGACCGCTCGCGCAGCAAGACCCGTGCCATTCAGCAGCCGGGCCAGTGCGATCGTTGGATCCAGTCGGCCCACGACTGGCATCGACATCTTGCCGCGCACGATGCCGGAGGAGAACGCGACCTGCTGGTTCGTCTGACGAGAGAAGAGGCGCAGAGCGCGAGCCAAATCGATGCGACCGATCCTGATCTCGCGTGGTGCCTGGGCAGCCGTTCGAGCATGCAATGGCTCAGGCGTCGCCGCCGCAAGCACGCTCAACATGCCAAGTATCCTGCCCATCAGGCGCGCCTTCCCCTCCGTCACCATACTCCGCTCCGGTCTGACGCCGTGCGGGTATATAGACCTAGACGCACCGATTGCCGAAACCCGTAATACCCTGAGTAAATTATTTGGAGGACCGCCCGGCGCCCTCGTCACGGCCTTCACTCATGGAAACCGCACGGTCCACCGCCTTTAGAAAGCCATCTCCGTCGTCGGTCCGAAACGAGCCGCTGATGCGCAGCCCCCGGCCAGCGGCCGTCAGCTGGATCGGCTTCTTCTGATACCGGTTGATTTCAGCTGCAGCTTCCTCGAGCAGGACGTTATCAAACGTCAGCCACCCGTCACGCCAACTGGTGAGTGCACCCGGATCATGCGCAGGCGATACACGCGGAGCGCTTCGCCCCATAACCAGATTGTTGCCCGGAGCGATCTTCATCTGCCGGTCCCTTGCGCCACGGACGGTGGCAGGCGCCCGCTCCGCTAGGATCGCGACATAGCGACCGCGAGTACGCACGTTGACATCGCCCGCCGTGGTCAGGACCAGCCCGTTGCCGAACGCCAGGTTCAAGGGGCGCTGCCCCGCGCTGACGTAGACCTGCCCGGTCACGTTCAGCGTCTCGCCGACGATATCCAGGCGCGACGAAGTGTCCAGTTCGGCCTGACCACCCCATGCCAGCGAGATCCTGCGACTTTCGCCCACCCCAGTCCTGAAGGTTCGCTCGTGGACCTGGGGGGGCGCTCGTTCCGCCGGAGCCAGCCAGCCCCTCAGCGTCATGGCGGCTACCGGCGCAATGCATAAGGCGCTCACCAATGCGACAGCACCCACACGACGACGACGCGATCGTACGCCAGGCAGACGCGACAACGCTGCCTCGCCGAGGGCGCGAAGTTCCGGCGCCTCCGCCGAGGACCGCACCATCGCATCCGTCCGCCCAACGGCGTCGTAGGCAGCTCGATGCTCGCTACGCATCTGCAGCCAAGCGGAGAAAGCCGCCCTCACGGCGTCGCCAGAAGGTCCGCCGGGCGCCTCCAACAGGCGCGCATGCCAATGCGCTGCCCGCTCCAGATCGCTGCGCGTCACTATCGAAAATCCGCCAGTTTCTCAGCCAGGTAGACTAGCGCCCGCGCATGATGTTTTTCCGCCGTGCTCAGCGATATCTGCATTGCCGTAGCGACGTCAGCCATCTTCAACCCTCGAAGCGT
The DNA here is from genome assembly GCF_946477935.1 of uncultured Sphingomonas sp. Lineage (GTDB taxonomy): Bacteria > Pseudomonadota > Alphaproteobacteria > Sphingomonadales > Sphingomonadaceae > Sphingomonas. The sequence goes on from NZ_CAMLAC010000015.1 coordinate 19,491, forward strand.
CCGCAACGCGAAGACGTCGCGCGTGCGTTCCGGCAGATCGAGCAATGCCGCCTGCATCCGCTCGGCCATAGCCCTGCCATCTAGGACGCGCTCGATGGATAAAGCCGTATCCGGCAGATCGTCCGAGAGTTCACCATGATTGCCTACGTGACGGACCTGCTGCCTCCGGTGATGGTCAATCATCACGGATCGAGCGACGCTCATGACGTAACCACGCGGATCATCGATCTCTTCCGGCACGTCGGTCTTTGCCAGCTTGAGATACACGTCCTGCACGAGATCGGGAACGTCGGATCCGTTAGGTGCGTGGCGCCCAAAAAATCTAATGAGCGTCCTGCCATGCGTCCGCACGAGGTCAGCGATCCGGGAACCAAGGCGCGACTGCGAAAACTCAGACAAGTCAAAGTCAATCCCGGAGGCTGCCGCGTTCGAACAAGCCAGCTCAACCTAGATGCGAACTTTAATCTAGAGGCTCCCGAAATTCAATATTCGGGAAGCGGGGAGCGATCGGCGGAGTTCCGCCTCTGCTCATCAGTAGGTCTCCGCGATCCGCCATCGTGGCCCAACCCGCTGCTCGACGAGTAAGACGAGATCGACGAGGCTTGAGGGCCTTGATCTCAATGTCCGGCGTATCGCCCTGGCGCGACGTTCGGTTCCTGCTTCTTCTCAGGGGCGTGGTTCGCGTGATCTTGCAGATCAGATGCGGGCGACTTCACCATACCATCGTGGGCTGAGCCTGGTCGCAGGCCTCGAAAGTTGGCCTGCCATCGCCAACGCTTGCTCGGGCTTCGGCAAGTATAGGCGGCCTCGTCTGACCTCGATCAGGGATACGGTGAGGCTCGGCCATTTGCCGGATCGATGTCCCGATCATATCGAGGATTCGCGCAGGCACCGCGACGCGGAACGGCAACCGAGCCACTCGCGCGTGGAAAAAGCGGAACTATAGAGGATGGTGGAAGTTTTGGCTTGCAGAGAGGCGGCGGGATAGATGAAAACCGAACTGAGACACGAGAATCCCGGATGCCCTCGAGCAGGCGATCCTGATCGGCGCCCTGTCCATCGCGGCGGCCTGATCCATCACAGCGACCGCGGGTCGCAAGGCGGATTCAACCGGTCGTCGCCACGCTTCAAAATTGGAGCGTGCGATGGGCATCAAGAAGCGGCGTTCCAGCCGATGTACCCGGTCACAATTGCGGTCGCCGGGCAGGCCGCCAGTGGCCAACCGGGAAGAACGAGCACTGTTCTGGCGGTATGTAGCTGCGGGGATGAGCAGCGAGGCGGCAGCGGTGAACGCAGGAGCGTCACAACCGGTCGGTAGTCGTTGGTTTCGGGAAGCAGGCGGGATGCCACCGGCGGCATTCAGACTATCGGCCAAGCCGTTGTCGGGCAGATACCTGTCGCTGGCAGAGCGTGAGGAGATCGCGTTGCTGCTGGCCCGAGGGCATGGCGTCTGTGAGATCGCCCGCCAGCTCGGCCGTGCGGCATCGACCATCTCACGCGAGATCCGGCGCAACGCCGCCACCCGCAGTGGCAATTTTGACTATCGTGCGACGACGGCCCAGTGGCATGCCGAGCGGGCGGCGCGCCGCCCCAAGGTCGCCAGGTTGGCCGCCAACGACATGTTGCGACGCTGGGTTGAAGACCGGTTGAGCGGTGCGGTTGCCAAACCTGGCGCCCCGCCTGTTGTCGGTTGGGTGGTCCCATTATGGAAGTGCCGACGACATGTACCGCGCCAGAACCGGCGCTGGTCAACGGCATGGAGCCCAGAGCAGATTGCCGGGCGTCTACCCATCGACTTTCCGGACGACAACAGCATGCGTTTCAGCCACGAAGCTATCTATCAGGCGCTGTTCGTGCAAGGCCGTGGCGCTTTGCGCCGTGACCTGACTGCATGCCTGCGCAGTGGCCGGGGCCTGCGCGTACCGCGGGCGCGCGTCGGCCAACGCGGCAAGGGCTTTGTGTCGCCCGAGATTATGATCAGCGAGCGCCCGGCCGAAGCGGATGACCGGGCCGTGCCGGGGCATAGGGAAGGCGACCTCATCCTCGGGCTGGGCAGTTCGGCGATCGGTACGCTGGTCGAGCGTACGACGCGCTTCACGATGCTGCTCCATCTACCCCGCATGGAAGGTCACGATGCCAGCCCCCGTATCAAGAACGGACCAGCTTTGGCCGGGCATGGTGCCGAGGCAGTGCGGGATGCCATCACGCGGACCATCACCACCTTGCCCGGAGAACTGCGCAGCTCGCTCACTTGGGACCAAGGCGCGGAGATGGCTCAGCATGCACGTCTGAAAGTTGACGCCGGCGTCGAGGTCTATTTCTGCGACCCGCAAAGTCCCTGGCAGCGCGGCACCAATGAAAATACAAACGGGCTACTGCGCCGGTATTTTTCAAAAGGGACCGACCTCAGCGCGCATAGCGCCGACACACTCGCCGCCATTGCCGCGACCCTCAATGGTCGACCACGCAAAACGCTGGGCTGGAAAACTCCTGCCGAAGCGCTTGACCAATGCCTTGCACAAATCGAAGAACACGACGTTGCGACGACCGGTTGAATCCGCCCAGTACGTGTCTACCAATTATACCGAGCGCCTCGCCGAGGCCGGGATCGAGCCATCGGTAGGCAGCGTCGGCGACAGTTACGACTGTGAGAAGGTGTGTGCAATCTCGGAGGCCTGACCCGTGCTTACGATTGACCACGTGTCATGGCGTTGATCTGTCCGCCCTCCAAGCTGCACCCAGGGCGTCGTGAGACGTGACTTGATAGGAGCCTGAGGGGGTGCCGTCCCGTCACAGTCCTGTCCGCTCGCGAAGCGCCTTCGGGTTCCACCCGCCCGGAGGACCCACATGCATGATATCACACCAGACGCCATTGTCATCGGCATCGATACGCACAAGAACGTTCACGTTGCCGTCGAGATCAACGGTCTAGGCGCGCGGCTTGCCACCGCCTCGTTCCCGGTAACCAGTGAAGGCTATCACCAGGTGGCAGCCTGGGCGACCGGACACGGCGCCGTGGCTGCCTTCGGCATCGAAGGCACCGGGTCATACGGAGCCGGCCTGACCCGTGCGCTGACCGCGATGGACGTGCGTGTGATCGAGGTCGGCCGGGTCAACCGGCAACTCCGTCGCCGACATGGCAAAACCGACACCGTCGATGCCGAGTCTGCGGCACGCGCTGTCCTCGCAGGTGATGCCGACGGCAAACCCGAGTTCGGCGACGGCATCGTCGAGATGATCCGCCACCTCAAGATCGCCCGTGACACCGCGATCAAGGCACGAACACAGGCAATGGTCACGCTCAAGAATCTGCTGGTCAATGCGCCGCAGGCACTGTGCGAACGCTTCATCGGCATCATTGGCAAGATGACGCTCGTCCGCCAGCTCGCGGCGCTCCGGCCGGACATGCCGGTATCGACCACCGCGTCCGCGAAGATGGCGCTACGAGCCCTGGAGCATCGATGGCTCATGCTCGACGCGGAAATCAAGGAGCATGAAGGCGTTCTCGAACAACTGGTGCGTGCCCGGGCACCCGCGTTGATGGAGGCACCAGGCGTGTCGACCGGCACCATTGCTGACATGCTCGTCGTTCTGGGCGACAATCCTCAGCGAATCCGATCAGAGGCAGGGTTCGCCAAGCTCTGTGGCGTGTGCCCGGTGCCCGCATCGAGCGGCAAGACCAGCCGGCATCGCCTGAACCGCGGCGGTAACCATCGGGCGGACGCTGCCCTGTACCGCGTCGCTCTCGTCCGCATCCGGCATAATCCGCCAACGCGCGATTACATCTAGTGCCGGACCGCCGAAGGCAAGTCACCTCGCGAAATCCGCCGACGCCCGAAGCGCTACATCGCCCGCGAAATCTACCGGCATCTTTGTACCGAGACGCAGGCCGCACCGAGTGGAAATGCCGCTTGACCAACATAGGAACATCAACGCTTTGGCGAAAACCATCAACGGCCTCTACAAGGTCGAGGTGATCCACCGCCGCGGTCCTTGGCACAGCTTCAAGGCGGTCGAGTACGCCACGCTGGAATGGGTCGACTGATTCAACCATCGCCAGCTGCTCGAACCCATCGGCAACATCCCGCCCGCCGAAGCTGAAGAGCAATACTATGCTGCCACGGACATCATAGATATGGCGGCGTGACTCACATCCAACGGCCTTCCGCAAAACCGGCGCGGTTCAAACCTGTCGAAACAGCAAGCATGCGTCGACCCACCGGCAGACCTTCCGCAGTCCCCTCCGACTGACCAATGCCCGGCATTACCGCTCCTCATTATTCCTTTCTGCGAAACGGTGAACTGTCCAATGCCACCGTTAGGGTCAGGACCCATTGATGTGAGCGTCACGATCTGATTCAGGCTCCGCCAGGAGACTGGAATGAACGACCTGTTTTGGCTGACTGATGAGCAGATGGAGCGGTTGCGGCCGTTCTTCCCCAAGAGCCACGGCAAGCCGCGCGTGGATGATCGGCGGGTGCTGAGTGGCATCGTGTTCGTCAACAAGAACGGGCTGCGCTGGCGAGATGCACCCACCGCCTACGGTTCGCACAAGACGCTCTACAATCGGTGGAAGCGCTGGGGTGAGGCAGGCGTGTTCACGCGCATGATGGAGGGGCTGGCGGCGAAAGGTGCCGAGCCGAAGACGGTCATGATCGACGCGACTTACCTAAAGGCGCACCGCACGGCCTCGAGCCTGCGGGTAAAAAAGGGGATCTTGGCCGCCTGATCGGGCGCACCAAAGGCGGCATGAACACCAAGCTCCACGCCGTCGCCGACGCGAACGGCCGGCCTTTGAGCTTCTTCATGACCGCTGGCCAGGTCAGCGACTACACCGGAGCGGCAGCGCTGCTCGACGACATGCCCAAGGCGCAGTGGCTACTTGGCGATCGCGGCTATGACGCCGACTGGTTCAGGGACGCTGTCCAGGCAAAGGGCATTCAGCCATGCATCCCGGGTCGGCGATCACGCAACGAGCCGATCAGGTATGACAAGCGTCGCTACCGGCGCCGCAGCCGCATCGAGATCATGTTCGGCCGCCTCAAGGATTGGCGGCGCGTCGCCACCCGCTACGATCGCTGCCCCACGGCCTTCTTCTCCGCCGTCGCCCTCGCTGCCACGGTCATCTTCTGGCTGTGATCAACGAGTCCTGACCCTAACTAATGATGCCTCGTCTGCTACCTGCAGGACTATCGATCATCGTCGCAGACCCCTGCGCCGAGCGTTGACGGAGCTCAGCAGGGACGACAGCAGGACGCTCCTGTGCGCTGCCAAACTATGCCGACTGGTGGATGAAGCGCTGACCGTGGCGGACAGGATCAACCCGCTGGTTGCTGCCGATATCGCGCAGGCCCGTACGCTGCTCGAGCCGCCAGAGGATCAGTCCAGCTCCCGTTGTCGCCGGTACAGTGCTTCGATCATGCCGGTCATCAAGCGGTGGCCGTCATCACTTAGTGCCAGAAACTGCAGGCGTTCCTCAACCAGTCGCATGCCGATCAGTGCCTGGACCCAGCGCCGCGTTACCTCGTGGCTGAAGCTGGTTGGCACGTGCAGATCGGCCAACCCACCGTATAACGCATCGTCTTCCGTCACATAGAGCGCGAGCAGGATATCGACCGCTGGCGTGCCGGCCAAGCCTTGGGGAAGATGGTCAGCCAGAATACGCAAGGATGCCAGCATGCGCCGCGCCATCTGCGGTGTGGTAGTCGTCTGGGCTGGGTGGCCGCTTCGGGCGAGAAGTTTCGACATGATCAGTCAAGATGACTGCCATAACTGCTATCCTGGATCATTGCTTTCCATCAATCTACCTATTTGGTAGTAGAGTCTTTCGCTCGGCCTTGTGTGGGTGACGTAGCCGGCCTTGGCCGATCATCTTATGTACCTCCCTGGATCACCTGAAAGGCAGCAGATGGTCGCTTCATGATAGCCATGTGCAAAGCCTGATTAGAAGGTCCGGGGCGGTCTCCCCGCTTCTGGGAAAGCTTTCATTAAGCATATGTCAGGCATACCGGCTGACAGCCATGCAGGAGTTCGGCGAGTGACCTTTGAACATCTCCATGACCGGATGGCCTATATCGATAACGCCAAGCACTGGCTGGACAATCATATTCTGGATTTGAAGCCGTGGATCGTGCAGGCGATCTCTGACTGGATCGATGGCGATCTTGCCGGTTGGCGCAGCGGAACTCCACCACTCCCACCCGTGGGGGCTGAAGACCTGCAAGGCTTAGGCAATGCGTTGACCAGCTCGTTGTTCTGCATTGTGGCTGGGCGCCATGATTAGATAAGTCGGATCAAACTCCGCCTCAGCGATAAGTCGCCTTGCATCAAGGATGGTAATCCGACCGCGAGTGATGTCGAGCATGCCGTCATCGCGCATTGCTTTTGCCATTCGGTTGATATGAACCGAGGTGAGGCTCAGCGCCTCTCCCAGTGATTGCTGCGTCAGACGCAGTAGAAAATCGGCGCTACCCTCCTGGGGTAATGCGTCACATCGGGCGGCGAGCTCGCACGTCAGATGCGCGAGCCGCTGCCTTGCCGTGCGCGTTCCGATACGCACAGCCCACTCCGCCAGGATGAGCATCTTGGCCGAGCTGTATCGCCAAAAAGCCTCGGTAAGCACAGGGTGCCGTTGAGCTACCGCAGCCAGCGCACGGTGTGGAATGCTGAGCATCTCGGTTGCGGTAGATGCGACCAGTACCGCAGGCCGGCCGGGTAGCGCGTAGCTGTGAAGGTCACAAGCATCACCAGGGATATGGAAGGCGGTGATCTGCCGGCGTCCGACGGCCGTGTCCTGAACCTGCGCGACAAGGCCTTCTACTACAATTCCGACGTCAGCCTTTCGTGGGCGCATCCCGTTGATGACCGATCCCGATCGATATTTGAAGCTGAAGGCCGGTAGTCGCAACAGGGCGTGCCGTTCATCCTGCGACAAGGGTGTCAGGCGGCTGATTTGATCAACCCACTTCTCTAGTGCCGATGCAGCGGACATGCTCATTTCTCCCCGCTTATAATCATCAAGCAGCGCAATTACATAACTTCCAGATGGTAGAGCGGGGGTACGATATTGGCAAATCTTCAAATTGTATCTGCCAGCTATAGCAATGCCTTTCGCGTTGAGTTGCGCTATCTGTATGCTGGCAACGCCATTGTGCAACCGCCGTGTAAGCATCACGTGTGGTTAAACAGCTATCCAAGGGGATTGCTACACTAGCATGTGCTATCAGAAAAATTGGTCATGTGTGCCAAATAGAGACAGGAATCACCGCTATTGAATAGTTTGCAATTCACATCCGGTAATGACAGCGTGTACTCTCTCCGGCAAAGCCAGCATGATTTTTGAGAAGGTGCTATGCCGCGACAAACCGCAGAACTGCGCGCGATGCTTGTAGAGGTTCTCAAGGCCGCTGATCGGCTCGATCCCCTAGTTGCCGCTTATATTGCACAAGCGTTGACCTTGATCGAGAAGCGGGAGGATTACGTCAGCCGCCACTGACTGTGACACAGTACTTCAATGGCCGCAGCCATGAACCTGCAGCTGTCTTTGTTAGATGCCAGAAGCTGCGCGTGCTGATTCGCCCCAAGTCATCGATCCAATACGTTGTTGCAACTCGCTGAAACTTGAAGGCTTTCGTGCTCCATTGCTGAAGCCGTCGCTATGGCCGGCAATCATGTGTTTTCCGACAGGTTTAAGCGTCCCGTTTTCCCGTCGATCCGGCGCCATTTTGGGAAAAGGCAATCGGGAACAGAATCTGGGAATGCCCACCCCCAGTGGCCCCAATCTGACTTCGCGGGATGCACCGTCGTTCTCGATCGACCTTCCTAATCGGGAAAGCACCGGTGCCAGCGTCACCCACCGCATAATGGACGTCTGGATCGATCAGCCCCGTTTCCAAGCGGCCATTCCGCTTTGTCCCTATGGCGGACATCCGACGAGCCGGAAGGGCGCGAAGGTCCGGCAACGGGCTCGCCCGCCGATCCCGCTTCAGCGCGTGCAATTCGTTGAAATTGTGTAAGAAAGCAGGATGGACCTTGCCTCAGAAGTGATCGAACTTCGGCGTCGGCTCGCCTTGGCTGAAGAAACGCTACGCGGCAGGACGGTGCGTGAGGCGCAGCACTCGTTCCTGCTTCGACTAGGCGATGCAGTGCGAGAGCAATCAACCGCGGAGGCGAAGATCGAGCTCGCCGCGCGCCTCCTTGGCGAGCACCTCCATGCCTCCCGGATACTGTGGGCGGAGTACGACTGGAATCGCAAGGTCGCCCACATCTTCAACGGCTGGTTCGCCGACGGTGCCCAGCCGTTCCCGACGGTCATGCGGCTGGCCGATTACGACGGCGAGGCCCTGAGCACCTTGCGCGCCGGCAAGACGGTGCGCGTGGATGATGTCGGTCGGCTGACAGGTGAGCCTGGCTATGCTGCGATCGCCCAAGTCGGGGTGCAGGCCTTGCTCAGCCCGCCGTTGCTGGTCGATGGTATCCTCAGAGTCAATTTGAGCATCCATCAGCACGAGCCACGCCATTGGACGGATGATGACGTCACACTGGTGCAGGATGTGGCCGAGCGGCTGTGGGCAGAGGTCGTGCGTGCCCGTGCGGAGGCAGCGCTGGCGGCCTCCGAGAAGAAATATCGCTCCCTCTTTCAGACTATGGGGCAGGGTTACTCCGACTTAGAGCTTCTCCGCGACGATGATGGGCGCGTTGTCGATTATCGCCACATTGCGTTGAACCCGGCATTTGAGCGCCTGACCGGGCTTTCCATTGCCGAAACGGTTGGCCGCACCGCCCTTGAATGCCTGCCCTACCTCGAGCCCTGGTGGTTGGCGACATACGAGCGGATCGCCGCGTCGGGCGAGCCCGAGCGCCTCGAATATCCAGTCGCCTCGCTGAACCGCTGGTACGAGGTCTTCGTCTACCCACGCGGAGACGATCAATTATCCTTGCTCTACGAGGACATAACCCTCCGCAAGGAGGCGGAGCTCGCTCTGGGTGAGAGCGAGGAGCGTTACCGCGCCCTGTTCGAGTCGATGGATGAGGCGTATGCCGTAGTCGAGGTTCTGAAGGACGATGACGGGCGCTGGGCCGATTTCCGTTTCATTGAGGTCAATCACGCCTTCCTAGAACACACCAAAATGCCCTGGCCCGTCGGCAAGACGGCGACGGAACTGCTGGGTTCACCAAATCCGCGGTGGACCGAGCTGTACGGGGAGGCGCTGGATACCGGGAAGCCGCTACGGGTGGAGGAGGCAGAGGCAACACTTGGCCTCATCTTCGATCTCAACATCTTCTCCCTGGACCGCGACCGCAACCGCGTCGCCGTGCTGTTCACCAACATAACGAACCGGGCCGAAGCAGAGCGGGCGCAGCGAGCACTCCGGGAGCGGCAAAGCTTTCTGCTCGAGCTGAGCGATGCGCTCCGACCTCTCGCCGACCCCACAGAGATACAGGCCACCACGGCCGAGATGCTCGGCACGCATCTGGCCGTTGATCGCGCTATGTATGGCGAGGTGACGGGCGAACCAGGCGCGGAGATGGGAGTGATACGCGGCCAATACGTTCGGCCGGCGGATCCCGACCGGCCTGCGCCAATCCCGTTCCCCGGCCACTTCGCCTTCGAGAGCTTCGGCGCCGATGTGATGGCGAGACGCTACAGCGGTGAAGGACTGGTCGTCGCCGATGTGGAGGCTGACCCTGCTTTCGACGCGAAGGAGCGCGCGGCTTGGGCGATGGTCGGCGTGCGCGCGGCGATCGTCGCGCCGCTGGTCAAGGATGGGTGCTTGGTCGCCGAGCTTGGCGTCCACTCCGAGACACCGCGTATATGGACGGACGCTGAGGTCTCCTTGGTGCGCGAAGCGGGCGAACGCACCTGGGCGGCGGCAGAACGCGCTAGGTCCGAGACAGCGTTGCACGAGAGTGAGGAGCGGTTCCGGCAGTTTGCGCATGCTGCGGCCGAGGGGGCGTGGATCAGGGACGCCGAAAGCCTGGACATGGAATATGTCAGCCCGGCCGCGATCCGGATCTATGGCGTGGAACCGCACGCGCTGCTCGGCGGGGTTCAGCAATGGGCGAGCCTGATCCTGCCTGAGGATCGCGATGCTACCCTGGCCCACCTGGAGGATGCCCGTCAGGGAGGGGGCGTATCACACGAGTTCCGCATCCGGCGCCCGTCCGACGGCGCGTTCCGCTGGATCAAAAGCACCGTCTTTCCGCTCGTCGACCCTCAAGGTCGCGTCCAGAGGATTGGCGGGTTGGACGAGGACGTCACCGAGGCTAGGCTGGCAGTCGAGCATCAGGGCGTCCTGCTGGCCGAGCTACAGCACCGGGTGCGCAACATTATGGCGATGATCCGCTCGATGGTTCGTCGATCGGCAGACGGCGCGGCAGACACGGACGAGTATCGAACGCTGCTCGAAGGGCGACTGCTCGCGTTGGCTAGGGTGCAGGCGCTCCTCACCCGGCAGGCGAACGCCGGGGGCTCGCTCCGCGACATCATCGAGAGTGAGGTCAGTGCGCAGGCGAACGGCGGCGGGCAGTACGAGCTGCTCGGGCCGGACGTACAGCTGTCGCCCAAGGCGGTGGAGGTGCTGACGCTCGCGTTCCACGAACTCGCGACCAATGCGCTCAAATATGGCGCGCTGTCGGTCCCCGAAGGCCGGTTGCGGGTGGAATGGGCGCCCTTCGAGAGACGCGGTCGCACCTGGCTGACGATCGACTGGACGGAGGAGGGCGCGCCATCGCGCGGCCCGATGATCAGGCGCGGGTTCGGCAGTGATCTGATCGAGGGGAAAATCCCTTATGAACTCGGCGGCGAAGGCAGGATCAACATCGCGCCGGGGGGTGCCCATTGTCGACTGGAGTTCCCGCTGAGGGAGGGCGAGAGCATCCTGGAGACGGACGCGCCGTCGCCCACCGCAGTATTCGGAGGAACGCTGGATATGATTGGAGCACCCGACCTGACGGGCCGCAGCGTTCTGGTCGCCGAGGACGATTATTATATGGCCAGCGACACCGCCGCCGCGCTGCGCTGCGCGGGCGCAACCGTGCTTGGTCCGTGCCCCAGCGAGGACGCGACGCTTGATCTGCTAGAGACCGTGACGCCGACCCATGCCGTGCTCGACCTCAACCTGGGTGGAGGCGGACCGCGGTTCGCGATTGCGGAGACGCTCAGGGCGCGCGGAGTGCCGTTCATTTTCCTGACCGGCTACGATCCTGATGCGGTGCCGTTTGACCTGGCCGATGTCGTGCGTCTGCAGAAGCCGGTATCACTGCGCACGATCGTCGATGCCGTTGAACAACTCTAGCAGGCTGCGTTCACCTGTTGATTGGCGGAATTGCGGCAGTGACGAACGTCCGCTTCCCACCAAGATGCTAATTTAAGCCTATATCCACTGCTCTCGGAAGCGGATATTCGGGCTACGCATCCGGAACACAATTCCCGCTTCACCATCCATCCCAATCGGGATAGATGGTCAGACTGCTTGGCCTTCGTTCTTAGTGATCAGACGGCGCATCGCACCGATCACCTCATCATAGTTGATCGGCTTAGGGTAAAATTCGGCCCGTTCGGGAAGCTCGACACTCTCGCGCGTGAAATAGGCGGCAGTCAGGATGATCTCAATCGGTGGCCAGCGCTTGCGAATTGCAGCTGCGATCTCGATGCCGCTGCGACTGCGCGGCATGTCGAGGTCCATATAGACCAGGCGAATGTCCAGACGCTCTTTCAGGATTTGAATGGCGTCGGCACTGCTCAGCGCTTCCACCGCTTCGAAACCGGCCTTCTCGACCATGCTGATCGCGTCGAGCCGCAAGATCGGCTCGTCCTCGACCACCAGTACCGGCCATCGCTTAAAGGGTTGAGACTGTCCCATGTCCTTACGGTTACGCCTCTTGAATCTGGTGAAGCGGTGCTGTTGCCCGCATCATCAGACCTTCCGTTTCGTAGCTAAGCTCAACGCCCCCAGACCCACTTAGTCCCATACGGATGATACGTGAGCCAAATCCGCGCCGCGTTGGCTCTACCGCAGGCGGGCCACCGCGTTCCACCCAGGTCAGGTCGAGCGCATCCTTGTCGTCGTGACGGCGAATTTTCCAGGTCACGGACACCGTGCCGCCAGGTGAGCTCAGCGCACCATATTTGGCGGCGTTGGTCGCCAGCTCATGCAGCATGAGCGTGAGCGCCAGCGTCGCGCGCGGACCGATCGTCACATCCGGCCCGGAGAATACGAACCGGTCTCCCCCGAACGTCGCCAGCGCACCGCGTGCCACGTCGCCCAGGCTGGCGCTTGACCAGTTATCGCGAGTGAGGACGTCGTTCGCCGAGGCGAGCGCGCCCAGCCGCTGGCCAAACGCCGCGACGGCCTCCTGATCTTCCGCCTTGTTCAGCGTTTGATGCGCGATGGCCTGCACTACGCTCATTGTGTTCTTGATCCGGTGCGCCAGCTCGCCGTTCAGAAGCTCCTGCTGCGCGCGCCTTCTGTAGCTCGGTGTGATCCCGTGAGACGGAAAGGATGCGAGCGACCTCGCCATCAGGGCCAGGGATCGGCGACACCGAGATCGACCAGTGCTTGGGCGTTCCGAGGTAGGTATCGGCTGAGGCCTCGAAGTGCGTCGTCTCGCCGCGCTTGGCGGCTTCGATCGCCTCTTTCGCGGCGGTGGAGCCGCCCTCCTGCAACAAGTCCGGCCATGGACAGCCTCGCACCGAATTGAAGTCGCTGATCTCCATGACCTTCATGCCCCCCTCACTCATGAAGGACAGGCGACCATCCGGCTCGACCACCTTGATGCAGTCAGTCGAGGCGGCAAGCACGCTGCGCAGGAAGCTGGCGGTTTCCTTGGCCTCCTTCTCGGCCCGGCGCCGTTCGAGCGCAGTCCAGGTTCGATTGCCAGCGTCCGCGATGAATTGCAGCTCTTCAGGCATCCAGTCCCGCGGTGCATCGTCATTGACGTAGAGGATGGCGACCGTGCGCCCCTTCTCGACGATCGGGCGGTTGACGAGGCTGCGCACGGAAACGGACTCCAGCGGTGCGGTATCGCTCGACGTGCGAGGATCGAGACGGATGTCGGGAATGACGACAGTGCGACCTTGCCGCAGGTCTTCCGCGTAACCGCCATAGTCGTCCATGCGGTAGGTGCCCGCAAGGCTAGGGTATCCCTGCGTCGTCCAGTCGTTCGGGACGACGAACGTCTCACCGTCTTCCCCGACCGTGCCATAGCCGACCCGTCCCACGCCAAGCGTGCGGCCGATGATCGCGGTGGCTGCACGCACTACGTCGTCGGGATCGTTGATGGCGGTCAGCGCCCGGCCAAGTTCAGCCAGTGCTTCCCGACGCTGGTCGGAGCGGATGCGGTCGGTGACTTCAAGGAACAGCACCGTGAAGCGATCACCGCCCGCGGGCTGGCAAACGCCGTCATACCAGCGGTCCAGTTTGCCAACCTGCCGGGTGAAGCGGATCGGTTCGCCCGTCTCCACGACACGGGCAAACTCCATTACCCATTCGTTTTCGATGCCGGGAAAGACCTCACGGATCGTCCGACCGACCGCGCACCCGCGCTCGACGCCGACAAGATCGTACCAGGCGTTGTTCACCTCGTCATAGCGCCAGTCGACAATCCGGCCCGCATCGTCGCGGACCACCTCGCCGAGGATGAAGCCTTCTTCGAGCGTCTCGAACAACTCCCGCCACTTCGTTTCGCTGGCGGAAAGATCTGTTGACGCTTGATCCCGTTCCTTCTGCGCCTTGACGAACGGGGTGCTGTCAGACGTAATGTTGAGCAGCCCAACGACTTCGCCGCCTGTCCCCCGGACAGGAGAATAGGCGAAGTCCCACCACGTCTCTTCCGGGAAACCATGGCGCGTCATGGTCAACGGCTGATCGTGGAAGGCCACGCTCTCACCCGCGAAGACGCGGTCGATCAACGGGGCGATCTCCGGCCATAACTCGGGCCAAACTTCCGCCGTGGGGCGCCCGAGCGCGTCGGGATGGCGGCCCCCAAGAATGGGTGCGTAGCCGTCGTTGTACAGTAGAATGCGATCCGGCCCCCAGATGACGCACATCGGGTGCAGCGACGCCAGCATCGTATCGACCGTGATGCTCAGCGCTGCCGGCCAGATATCACGCGCGCCTAACGGGCTTGCCTGCCAATTATGCTCCGCGATCAGGTCGATCATGTGCGGTGAGTCATGCGCGCCGCCCCCGGCAACGCCCTCAACGTAGCTCACCATTCCTGCCGTCGCTTCCTCAACCCAAACGTTGAACATGCCTGCCCCCCGGCAGGTCGGAGCACTTCTAGCGAAGCCTTTCGAGGATTGGAACAAAGGGTAGTCATGGCGAGCGAACTATGGGCCTCGCCGAATGTTCTGGTAGAATGGCCCTTTCCACTGCCCCTTACGCTCTTGTCGTCGATGACGATCCCATCATTCTCATGGACTTAGCCGGCATCCTGTCGGATGCGGGTTTCCGGTGCGTGGAGGTCGATCACGGCGATGCCGCGAGAGCCATGCTGCCGGATCATGCCGAAAGCATCACATTGCTCTTTTCCGATGTAGAGATGCCGGGCGGCACGAACGGGTTCGATCTCGCGCATCATGTGGCTGCAACCTATCCCTGGATCGAGATTGTTATCGCCAGTGGCAGGATCACGCCGGAACCGGGTGAATTGCCCGACCACGCGACGTTCATCAGCAAGCCGTTCAGTACCCGCATGGTGCACGATCATCTGCGTGAACGACTTCCTGACGGCAAGAAGCCCGAGCCGTTGAAGAACCCGATGTAGCCTTGCCGGGTCTTCACCGTCTCACCGTCGTTTGCGGGACAGCTGGCGCGTAGCAAGCGGCAGGTATCTGCTGCTGGGCTTCTGATAGCTGCCGGGCAAAAAAGTCCCAATTGAAGGTCATCAGCAACCAGATGACGAAAAACCTGTTTGTCGCCTTGAATGTGCGACAAACAGGTGGTTTGCGCCACCTGTGCCGGCCCGCTGTCGCTCACGTGCTTCTCAGGTCAAATACGGTACTGCCCAGCTCGTCAATAGTCCGTGCTTTCGGTCAGGCTCGAGGTGAATGCTGCGCTGACCCAGAATCGACCGTTCGATGCTGGTTTGCCGCTAGCCAAGACTGGACGCTCG
>NZ_CAMLAC010000016.1 GCF_946477935.1 uncultured Sphingomonas sp.
GGCAAGAAGCTGCGCAAACAGGTTTGTCGACTGGAATGTCGAAAATCATGTGTTTGACGACGCAGTTCGCGCTGACGTTTGCGACCTGAATCAGCACCTCCACCGCAGCATAAGTTGGATAGCCGAGGTCAAGAGGTTAACGTCAATCCGTAGATGTCCATAATTCGACCCTAGGCTCAGGACTCATTGATTGATCCAGAAGATGACGGCCGCGGCGAGTGCGATGGCGGACATGAAGGCGTGAGGGCATCGGTCGTAGCGGGTGTGGATGCGCCGCCAGTCCTTCAGGCGGCCGAACATGTTCTCGATCCTGTGGCGACGTCGGTAGAGGACGGCATCATGCGGTATCGGCGCCTTGCGGCCTTTGCGAGACGGGATGCAGGCCGCGGTGCCGCGCGCTGCGAGCGCCTGGCGGAACCAGTCGGCGTCATAACCGCGATCCGCAAGCAGCACCGGAGCGGCAGGCATCGCCTCCAACATGAGGGCTGCTCCCTTGTAGTCGCTCATCTGCCCTTCGGTGAGCAGCATGACGCGCGGGCGTCCCGATCATCGCAGACGGCGTGCAGCTTGGAGTTCAGACCACCCTTGGTTCGCCCGATACATCGGGGAAGAGCCCCTTTTTGAGCAGGCTGGCCGCCGTCCGGTGCGCTTTCAGATGCGTGGCATCGATCATCAACTGATCTGGTGGCCCGCCCTCGGCCGCCAGTCCGGCAAAGATGCGGTTGAACACCCCCATCCGGCTCCAGCGGATGAACCGATTGTAGACCGTCTTGGACGGGCCATACGCCGCTGGCGCATCCCGCCAGCGCAGGCCGTTGCGGATCACGAAGATGATCCCGCTGACGATCCGCCGGTCATCCACGCGCGGTACGCCGTGCGACAGCGGAAAGTAAGGCGCGATCCGCTGCATTTGCTTGTCCGTCAGCCAGAACAGGTCACTCATCGGCGGTTCCTCCGCCGCCAATGAATCAACCCACCACACATCACGCAAGCCGCTTAATGGGTCCTGAGCCTAGTGGGTACCAATGCGTCGGTAAAACCATTAGGCCGTAGACTCATAAGCGCGCAGCCACAGCCGCATTGAGGCGAGCTGGATCATGGCGAGGAAGTTGGCGGCGAGCTTGTCGTAGCGGGTGGCGACACGGCGGAAGTGCTTCAGCTTGGAGAAGAAGCGCTCGATGAGGTTGCGCTCGCGGTAGAGCCGCTTACTGAAGCACGGCTTCCAGCGCCGGTTGCTCTTGGGCGGGATGTTGGGCGTGGCGCCCTGATCCTGGATCAGCTCGCGGATGCGGTCGGCGTCGTAGGCCTTGTCGGCCAGCACGATGGTGCCCGGGCCGAGGCGGTCAAGCAGCGTGTCGGCGATCTGCCCGTCGTGCGTCTGCCCGGCGGTCAGGCCGAGCCGGATCGGGAGGCCCTGCGCGTCGACGACGACGTGGATCTTGGTCGTGAGCCCGCCGCGTGATCGACCGAGACAGTGATCTGCACCCCCCTTTTTGCCGTCGCAGCCTGCTGGTGGGCGCGAACGGAGGTGCTGTCGATCATTTGGATGTCGCCGTCGTGCGCGGCGGTGATGGCGTCCATCAGCCGATCCCACACGCCCGCCTCTCGCCATCGCGCGAAGCGGTTGTAGCACGTGGTGCGCGGGCCGTAGCGCTCGGGCAGGTCGCGCCACGGCGCCCCCGACCGCAATACCCAGAAGATTCCGTTCAGCACGCGCCGGTCGTCAACGCGCGGCACGCCCCGAGGCTTGTTGGGCAGTAGCGGCTCGATCACGCGCCACTCGAAGTCAGTCAGGTCGTATCGGCTCATGCCGAGCTTGAATCAGAAGTCAGCGCATCGCGAAAGGTCCGCTGACACGATTGCGGACAGCGAGCGGAAGGGTATGGTGCTCATATGTGGCAATTCGCTGTCCTTGCTCTGGCGTCCACGGCCCCCGCCGGACAACAGAACCTTACCTTCGACGGCGAAGCCTTCGGAGCGCGACGTGCTCTGACCTGCACTTGGTTCACCAACTTTGAGAACAGTCGGTTCGAGCGATGCCAGGACGCCACGGGAAAACTGCTGCAGGATGGCGATGGCGCATCGATCAAGTGTGTCCGAGGTGTATGCGAGCAATTGGACGCAGCGGCCCGCAAGGCAGCGCGGTGGAAAAAGCCTGAGCCACCATGGGGAACGTTCAAGGTGGTGCTGGTCGGGCGCGTAAGCCTCAACCCCCACGAGAAACGCTACCTTGGTGACGCCACCAGAACCGTCCTCATCGAGAAGCTTACAAGCGTCCGCGCGTCAAAATAGCGGTAGCGGCGCTTATGAGTTCACGTCCTAGTCTGGTAGGCCAAGGGTCCCATTTAATAACTCGGCCTGACCGGCTAACATGCCTCGTTGGAGATTGTTGGTGACAAGAACCAAACTAGCATTCAGCTTTGCCAAGGGAGCAGTCATGGGAGCGTTGCTGGTCCATGCTGGCGTAAGACTGATGTCCGTATTGGTTTAAAGGCTGTTACAGTCATTGAGAGGGGCATATAGATTGCTGCTACCCTAACAACTCTTCTGGATTGACCTGCAGCGCCTTCGAAATACGGTACAGCGTGAGCAGCGTTATGTTGTGATATCCAGATTCTATTCGGGCAAGTTGCGACCTGTTCATATTCATTGCACTGCAGAGTTCTTCTTGCGTAAACCCCTTCGATAAGCGGGTTTGCGAAACGCGTTTTGCAACAATCCTCATAAATGATTGCTGATCATTGCTATGCAAATGTGACGACCTGGCATGACGGATGGAGGTGATACCGGGTGATGAGGTCTCTACCATGTTGTCACCCCTAGCGATAACGACGATGTTTATAGAGCGTCATATAATCGCCTTACAGATATTGGCTTATATGTAGCACCCAAACTGCTCAAAAGGCATAATCAGGTGCGATAGGAGGGAGTTAGCTGATGCTAAATCCCTCCTAATGACCTGAAATTAGAAGTTCATTCCGAGTTGGAGCCGGATGTATCGAGGGGCTTGGTACTGCGTCACATAACGGTAGTCTCCGCGAGGAGCACCGCTACCTTGTGTGCCAAACTCGTTGAAGTCGATCCGAGCCTTTTCTGCAAAAAGGTTAAATACATCGACACGGAATGTAGCATCAAAGGTGTCGACAGGGACGCGAAACTGAAATGTCACATTCGTCTGAGTTTGCCAATCCGAGGTAAATACCGTGCCGCGGCGAACTGGCTGCAGGGTGCTTTGCGCCGGCGTACCTGTTCCTGCAGTAGGATCAGTAACGATCTGCCCGTTGACGACGTTACAGAAATAGCCTGCCGCGCCGTACTGGCCCGCAAATGAGTCAACCCGATTTGGCACGCGGCCTAGGCAGGCGTAGTGCCGCGGTGAGGCAGCGCTGAAGTTGGCGCCAAAGGTGAACCAATCGTTGAACCGGTAAGAGCCATAAGCCTTCAAGCTGTGCCTGACATCGGTAGGCAGATAACCATAGGAGGCAACGGTGAGGCCTGGCTGATCAAACGCGGTGGTCAGACCGGAGTCTGACTGGCCATTGTCTGATCGAACACCCCCTTCGATGTTACCGATGGTTTTGCCAAAGGTGTAGTTTGCTGCAATACTCCAAATACCGTCAAATTCACGTTCCGCCCAAAGCGTCACGGCCTTGTAGGTTCTTTGTGCCTTGGGATAGCCCAACTCTGCGGCAGTAAAGTTCACCGTACGCGCCGTGGCCTCGCCATTTACGGGGTCCGACAAAGTAATAGTGGAATTGGCGCCAGGATTAGCAAGTACGTATTGATGGAAGCCGGACCAGATTGGTGCACGATTATTGGGATTAGCCGTAGTAGGAGCGGCTACAGTGCAATCCAGATTATTTCTGGCACAATAGCCATTTACAGCGGCATCAATGGCGATGTCTTCCAAAGACTCGTTCAGCTTGCGGTACATGCCAAATGCACCGATCTTCCAACGTTCACCCAAACGCTGCTCGTATCCCACGACATACTCGTCCATGGACTGGGATTTAAGATTGCGTGCTACCGTTGACTCAGTCGAAGCTGCAACGCCGTCCGCATTGACTTCGCAGTTCGCCGCAGTCCCGGTGGCGCCGGGAGTAGGACCTGGGCAGGGCACGCCCCCAGAAAATAGCACCGGTGACCCGAGGATCGGCACATTGTTCGCCCCGACCCCCACTGCACGATAATAGGCCGTATAATCGAGTTCGGCCCCCGCAAGACGGATATTGGTGTTCGTCGGCACCGGCAGGTAATAACGCCCGAAGAAGCCGTAAACTTTGGTTCGCTGATCTCCAACAGGATCGAATGCGACACTTATGCGCGGAGCCCACTGATTACCTGATTTGTAGTAAGTGACCCCATCAACATTGTCATTCGTGAACCGGTCATTCCGTATACCGGCAGTAACATTTATCCTGTTGTTAAATCCGGACCAAGCATCCTGGAAGTAAAATGCTTCATTTCGAGACTTGAAGGTTCCGCCCGTGACATAGGTACGACCTCCAACATACAACACATTGGGCGCTGAAACCCGCGCGTCGCCCGATGGACCCGAGAAATTGTATGTCCAAAACACGTTGCCTGTATAGTTAGTCTCGGCCACGGACGTCAGGTTTTCGCGATCATAGCCACCGCGGAAATGGTGCTCACCGAAAAGATTAACATAGATATCAGCATCTCCACGATAAAACTCGCGCTCGTCGGAGTTGGTGGCGATGGTTGTAGAGGGATTTCCAATTAGGACGGGGCTAAATTGCCCACTTTGGTCGCTGATTCCCGGATTTACTGTGTCAAACGGCAAAGATACGTCGCGGCTTTTGGTTTTTCCGTATGCGCCGGATAGCGTCAGCCACTTTGTGAATTGTCCGGTATATCGACCGACATAGCTCTCGCCACCGCCTAGATTTACAGACTGTCCAGCATAAGGGCCTGTCCGCGGACCAGCAGCATCAACGCGACTATCATAGCCGCCCCCCTGAGCGTCGACGACATTGTATTGGGTGGTAGTGCTTCGATTTTTCGTATTAAAATAAGTGAAATCGAGACGTTGACCATCCATGATCACGGCATCAATCTTGCCGCCATAGGACGGTGAGGCAATACGATAAACATTGCGGAAGGTGCCCGTGCTGAAAGGAGGGATTGCCTGCCTACCAGTTAACACACCTTGTGAGTTACGAATTTCTATGGAAGAGTTCGCATTGGCAGCCAGTCCGGTATCTTCCTGCCGATAGTTGCTAGTTTGATAAAATCCGTAAAAAAACAGGTGGTCTTTGATAATTGGACCAGATAGGCTGAAAATCGCCTGCTTGGTATCGCGAACGTCGTCGCGGTTCCACGCGTACAGAGTGTTGGGTTCATCCTCGCGCAAATCATCGGCGAGGTAGTTGAAGAGTACGCCACCGTGATACTCATTGCTACCCGACTTCGTAATCGCGTTAACGAACGCGCCGGTAAATCTGCCGTACTCAGCTGGTATCGAACCAACCTTTGTTTCGATTGTATTATAGAATTCAAAAGGCACTGTTGCCGATCCCAATCCTGTTCGTTGATTGGTGATGTTCAGGCCATTGATAAAAAATGCATTTTCCGAAACGGATGATCCGGCGATGGCTGGCAGGCTGCCAAAGGCACTGTCGCCGCCATTCGCGCCAGGTGCGAGAAGGACCACCGACGTCAGATCGCGCGACACTGGCACACGCGCCGCTAATTCGCCGACCTGAACCACCGATCCCACCGTGTTTCTGTCGAAATCGGCAACCTGTACGCGGCCGGCGGTCACCACAATGTCACCGCCTGCGACACCGGTTGCGGCCAACGTAAATTGGTTAGCAGATGATGACTGGGTCAAGTTCACCCGATTATCGACGAAGGTGTCGAACCCCTCAGCGGTGATCGAGAAGGTGTATACGCCGATGGGAAGGGCGGGCACTCGGAAGCCGCCATCATTACCGGTGGTAGCCGTGCGAGAAAAGCCTTGTGCATTGGAGGTAATTGTTACCGTAGCTCCAACTACCGGCTCGCCATTCGTCCCTTGCACTTTGCCGGTGGCAGCGACCTGCGTGAAATCCTGCGCCGCGACCGGCGTCGTTATCATGGCGATTGGAGCGCCAGCTCCCAGCAGAGTTAAAGCCTGCACCGCTGTTCCTAAACGAAGCGTCATGCCCAGCGCGGTTGGTCTTTTCATTAAGATAACCCCCTATCTATTCATCACTCATGATGACCAGTTGCCTAGCGTCCCTGTTCGCCGGGTGGGGTATGGTTTGCCATTCGGCACTACCTGTAAAGAATATTGTATACTTCGAATGCATCGAAGGATCTAAGTTGCATAATTGCAACGACATCCAAGCTTCTAGGTACTTCTGCTGCTTAAAAATTGCGCATACGTATTAACGGCAGCTTGAAAAACGAGCATCAGTGAGTTGCTTTACTATAACGGTAAAGCTGCTACTGCCGAATCATCGAAATGTACGGTGCAGTACAATTTTGTTTAAACTGTTATAATTAATTCCGTTCCTGTAGATGTCTTACATTACTATTTAAAAGTGACTTATATGACGTTGATTTACTAGACCTTTTTATTTCTGAGCGTCTTTCTCTGCTAGGGTCAGGACTCGTCGGCCAAAGCCAGAAGATGACTGTGGCGGCGAGAGCGACGGTGGAGAAGAACGCCACCGTGGGGCAGCGGTCGTAGCGCATGGCGACGCGCCGCCCTTGAGGCGGCCGAACATGATCTCGATGCGGCTGCGGCGCCGATAGCGCCGCTTGTCGTATTTGACCGGCTCGTTGCGCGGCGTGCAATCCGGGATACAGGGTTGGATGCCCCTGGCTTGGAGAACGTCCCTGAACCAATCAGCGTCATAGCCGCGGTCGCCGAGCAGCCACTGCGCTTTTAGCAGGTCGTACAGCAGCGCTACCGCGCCGGTGTAGTCGCTGACCTGCCCGGCGGTCATGAAGAAGCTCAACGAGCGGCAGTTCGCGTCATCGACGGCATGGAGCCCTTCGACAAGCTCAAGAGAGCCTTGGTGTTCATGCCGCCTTTTGTGCGTCCGATCAGGCGGCCGAGATCCCCTTTTTAACCCGCAGGCTCGATGCCGTGCGGTGTGCCTTCAGGTAGGTCGCGTCGATCATGACGGTCTTCGGCTCGGCATCGCTCGGAGCCAATCCCTCCATCATGCCAGGATGGTGCCCGCCGACGCCTGAAGCGCATTGTCGACGTCGTCTGTGACAAACTGAGGAAAGATTGTCGTGAGGCGGCCTCCATCCGTCTGGTGGAGGCCACTGGTAAGTGCGATCAGCTGAGTTTGGCTTCGATCTCACCCAAGGTACGATTGTAGCTGGCGCTCTCACCGGCGCTGAGGAAACCCTGCTGCTTTACGTACTTTGCGGAGTCAGTAAGGACCCAGTCGATCTTCTTCTTCATCTGCGCGGCATTCATAGCCGATACCCTGCCTGCCTTCCGAGCGGCGGTCAGCTTTGCCTCGACCGCGCCAATACGTGCCGTCAGCTTCGTCTGGAGGACATCGACCTTATGGTCTGCATGCTGCGGTGTCGGTGCGGCTATGGCAGGAACGGTCGCGGCGGACAGGCCGAGGATGGCAACGAGAAGAGTGCGCGAAAACTTCGTACGCATTGAGGTGCTCCAGCTGCGCACGAATAATCCGTGCGCAAGGCATCTACTATGTAGATCAACCTGAATGGATGCTGCTGCAATCGTACAACAATGGGCTCGAGCGCTGATTTTTCGCCAGCGCATCTCGAACAGCTGCGCTGGCGAAACAGGTGACTATTCCGCGTCGGTAGCCGCGGCCGCCTTACGGCTACGCTTCGGCTTTGGCGCGGCTTCCTCGGCGGGTTCAACTGCCTTGGCAGGCTGTCCGGTCTTGCGGCCGAGGCCGATCACGATCCCGTAGACAACATTCGACAGCCGATGGCCTACGCACTGGCGCTCAACGATGCTGGGGTGCCGGTTGATATGCGCCTCTACGCGAAGGGAGGGCATGCGTTCGGAATGCGGCCAACCGCTCACCCGATCACAAAGGAATGGCCGGGACAGGTCGAGCAATGGTTGCGTAATATCGGCGTGCTGTAACCGCATAGCGATATGGAGGGGCGCGCTCCAATATGGGATCGCGCCCCATTCCCGAAACTCGATCCCAATGGGAATGCCCCGACCGTCTCGCTGGCCGTTCCCAATCTGGAAAGTTTGAGATCAGCGCTATTCGATCGGCCGGCCAATGCGGACGAGAAGACCGCTGGGATCGCTGACGGCAAACTCATAAGTGCCCCAAGGCTTTGCGTGCGGGGCACCGTCTTCGATGATCAACTCCCGAACGGCATCTGCCAACGCGTCGACGTCTTCGGCATAAAGGTACAGGCCGAAGGGATTGTCCTCGATATTCTTCGGCCATCCCTCCGCATAGGTCAGATGGAGGTGCCAGCCTCGGCCGTCTTCGAGTATACGATAATAACCATAATCACTGACGACGGTGAATTTTAGACGCCGGTAGAAAGCTTCACTCGCGTCGAGATTGCTGCTCGGTATGATCGCAACGGCACGATGTTCCATCTCTCAGCGCTCCATGAATGATGCTCGTAGCGATGACGGTCGGGATCAGCCTTGGCGAGTGCGAAAACGCCCTTGGAAGGCCGAGGCGGACTATCGTCCCCGATAGTCCGAAGCCCGAGGCTTTCAGGGCGATCCTCGCATGGTAGATCGGGCCATGGCAGAACTTGCTTCCTGGAACCCACGGCAGCTTTCGAAAACCGAGATCGCCATCGTCGAAGCGTTTCGCACGTTGGCGATCGAACGGCGATATGGCGCAATTCGCGTAATCGACATCCTCGACCATGCCGGCGTCGGCAAATCCACGTCCTACGAGCATTTTCAGGGGAAGGACGATGTTCTTCTGACGGCATTGCGGCCGATCCTACTGGCGCTTGCCACCGCCGCGTCGGGACGGGCAGCGCGGTCCTACGTCCGGCCTGTCATCGAACATCTCTGGGAGAAGCGGTCATTTGTGAGGCTGATCCTGGATTCCTCCGCCGCTTCGATCCTGCAGCGCCGCTTGACTGATGCTATCGCTATGCACGGCGGCAGGCAGATTGACGCTAAAGGTGCTCCGCTTTTCGCGGTGGGTATAGCCGCGGCCCAACTGGCGATGCTGCGATGCTGGTCGGCAGGTCACGTAGCCATGACGGTAGATGCGATGACCGACCAGTTGATCGCTTGCTCCCGGCTCAAAAACGATGGCTCACCCTTATGACAGTGATGGCCGAGGCAGATTGCTCTTTCCCGCTTCACCATTCCAATGGGAATGCCCCGGCCGTCTCAATGGCCGTTCCCAATCGGGAAATGGCCCTCAGAGAATGTGACCGCCCTAAGCACCGCTAATCTTCCCACCGGAATACTTCGTCGAGAGGCTTTCCAAGGACCTTGGCTATGCGAAAGGCAGCTTCGAGAGATGGCGAGTACTTACCCTGCTCGATCGCAGCGATGGTCTGACGGGTTACGCCGATGCGCTCGCCTAATTCCGCTTGGGTCATTTCACCGGCCAGAAAGCGCAAGGTGCGAAGCTGGTTGGTAATCCTGCCCTCAACCATGCCAGCCCCGCCGATAGCTCGCTACCACGACGCCGTACCGGACTATCTCGGCAGCGACCAAAGCCAGTAGGGCTGCGTTGCTGATCTGCCATCCCTGTTTGCTGAACGGCATGACGACGCCGACGACGATCATGCCAGTCAGCAGTACGAAATAGGCAATGCGGGTGCCGCGTCGATCGATCGCCCGATCCCGCTCGTCGGCTTTGGCTCGGGCTTCCTTGCCTGCCTGAACCGCCAACAGGATACTTCCGACAATCATGATAACCGCCTGTGCGATCGCGACGCCACCGAACAAGAGCAGCATATCGAGCATTGATCGCTCTGATGCCCTAACCAGGGCGAAGTAGGCACCGTAGGCCACCACCATCACCAAGAGCGTCAACCAAGCCTGCTTCTCACGCCATGCCATACCAACCCCCGAGTCGAATAAAGATAACTCCGTGTCATGTATTCTTGACATTGAGTCAAGCACGTTTGGCGCGGACAAGTTTGATCGTCGAATGGCGCTTGGCTGATTGCTGGTCTCGAAACACCATCGTTTGCGGGACAGCTGGCGCGTAGCAAGCGGCAGCTATCTGCTGCGGGGCTTCTGACAGCTGCCGGGCAAGAAAGTTCCAATTGAGGTCATCAGCAACCAGATGACGGAAAACCCGGTTGCCGCCATGAATGTGCGACAAACAGGTGGTTTGCGCCACCTGTGCCGGCCCGCTGTCGCTCACGTGCTTCTCAGGTCAAATACGGTACTGCCCAGCCCCTCAATAGTCCGTGCTTTCGGTCAGGCTCGAGGTGAATGCTGCGCTGACCCATACCCGGTCATTCACCGCGGCCAAAGCGCTTCTCGGAAGCGGTCGTTGGTTCAGGTGCCAAATGACGCCCAAAACTGGGTCGCCGGTTGACTGTCCGCTTCGATACGGGAGCGCGTGAGGCCGACACCGAGATACCACTGACTGCGTCGGCATTGGGTGGCGCTTGCTGAACCGCAGGTTCAAGTCGTCTTGGGATCTGCTCGCTATTTATCCTTCAGCGGCAAGCCTTCGCTATTTTTTACATCGCGACCCGCAGGAACGGGGATCCGGAGCTCTGCTCGGTCACGCTTGCAGGCGAAGTGCCGTGCGCCCGACCACCCGCCAGATGGAGGCACCGCCCGCCCCGGGGCGAGGATGACACGAACGAAAAAAGAACGCGCCACTGTTTGAAAGGTTACTATGCAGTAACCACATGGCAGGCAGCGCCCGGGCGATGACATGGGCGAGCGAGAGAAGGGGCCCATTCCGAAATGTCGAACGCCGTCGAGCCGCGTTGGCACGGGGACAACTACCAGTCGCGTTTCTTCTGGATCCACGCGGCATCCCTGCTTGACGCCGAGCGCCCCGAAATCGTCGAGGTCACGTTCGAGGCGGACGGCCCCAAGGCCTTCGATGATGTCGTAGTGCGCTACGATCCGGGCCGCCCCAGCGCTTCAGGGCCTGGCCGCGTCACGGTCGACTACCACCAGATCAAGTGGCATGTGGACCGCAGCGGCCGCTTCGGCTTCGCGGACCTGACCGATCCCGCCTTCATCGGCGCTACAAGCGTCTCGATCCTGGAGCGCCTGATGCAGGCGAAGCGGGACGCTCCCGACGATGCTGCCTTTCACCTAATTACCACCGACAAGTTGACCGATGGCGACCAGCTGGGCGAGCTGCTCTCGCCCATCGACGGCTCGCTGCGCCTCCACAAGCTCAAGGAGGGCAAGACCGACGAGAGCCGGATGGGGAAGGTCCGCAAGTGCTGGCGCGAGCACCTAGGACTCGCCGACGACGAACAGCTCTACGCCGTGCTGGAAGGGCTGCACATCAAGGACAGCCACTACGATCTCGAATACCTCCGCAAGCAGGTGAGCCTGAACTTCAGGCTCGTGGGACTGGTCGGCAACGAGGATGCGACCGCCTTCCACTACGACGAGGCCGCGCGGCAGCTGAAGATCAAGAAGCTGAGCCGCTTCGACCGGGCCAGTTTCGAGGAGTGGTGCCGGACGGAGAAGTGGTTTCTGCCGAAGCGCCCCGCCAGCCGGGGCAGCGTGGCCATCCGCACCTTCGCGCCCGGCGCGACCCCAGCCCACATGCTGGAGGCGCCACCGGAACGGACGATCGACCTAACTGAGCACTTCGACGGGCGACAGTTACGAGAAGGAACGGCCTGGGCAAATCTCCAGCGCCCTGTCGCTGACTTCCTCCGACGCATGCTGGCGAAGCGCGCCGACATGCGCCTCTTCATGGATGCGCACGCCTCCGTCGCATTCCTCGCCGGTGCTACGCTCGGCTTCAAGACCGGCGCTGACGTCGAGATCGTGCAGAAGGGCATGAACAACCCCGGTCAGGTATGGAACGCCAAGGACGGCGCGGACGGCCCGGCCGCCTCGATCGACATCGAACCGGCGGGAGATGGCAAGGACATCGCCCTGTCGGTCGGCCTTGCGCGCGATCCGATCCAGCAGGTGCGGGATTACGTCGCCGCCGAACTGCCGAGCGTCGGCTCGATCCTGCGCGTCGTCCCCGATGGCGGGGTCGGCCAGGATGCAATCAGGGGTGGAGCGCACGCGGCGACCATCGCCTCGGCGATTGCCGCAGTCATCGCCGGCATACGTAAGCCCGGCGCGACGGTCCACGTCTTCGTCTCCGGACCGAACGCCTTCTCGTTCCTGCTTGGGCAGCAGGCAGAATCGATGGGGCGCTGCATACCCTACGAGTTCGACTTCAGCGGTCGCGTCGATGGCAGCTACAGACCCACCTTCAGCATCTAGAGGATCCAATGGAGCTCCGTCCCCAGTTCGACACCTTCCTGCGCGACATCCGCCCCAGCGAGCGGAACAAGGAGGAGTGGAAGCGCGGATCGAACACGCTGCGCGCCCGCCTGCTCGCCGACCCGGACCTGGCGCCGATCACCACCACGACCTTCCTCCAGGGAAGCGTCCGCCGCTCAACCGCCGTGCGACCCACGGGCGGAAAGCGATCGGACGTGGACGTGGTGATCGTCACCACCATCGACCACAACGTCGAGACGCCAGCGGCGGCGATGAAGCGCTTCGAGCCGTTCCTCAACCGGCACTACGCGGGCAAGTGGGTGCAGCAGGACCGGTCGTTCGGCATCGAGATGTCGTACGTCGACCTCGACCTGGTCGTGACGGCGCTCCCCACCGAGCCGGACGCCCGTGCGGCGCTCGCCGCGGTCTACCGCAGCCGCGCCGTCGAGACCGACGCCTCGATCGAGGAGGCGAGCGACTGGGTCGTCAACAAGAGCTGGGATCCGCAGCGCCACCTCGAGACGGCGAGCGTGCTGACGGAGGACACCGCCTCCAACTGGCGCGACGATCCCCTAATGCTCCCGGACCGGCCGATCAAGCAGTGGGGCCCCACGCACCCGCTGGCGCAGATTCAGTGGGCGGCCGACAAGAACCGGCGCTGCAACGGTCATTACGTGAACGTCGTACGGGCCATCAAGTGGTGGCGCCACGAGCACGCCGACGAGCTGCCGAAGTATCCCAAGGGGTATCCGCTCGAACACCTGATCGGCCACGTCCTGCCGGACGGCACCAGCTGCATCGCGGAGGGCGTGGTGCAGGCGCTTGAGGGCATCCGCGACAAGTTCAAGCTGCATGCCGTCGCCGGGATCGTCCCGACGCTGCCCGATCACGGTGTTCCCACCCACGACGTGCTGAAGCGGCTGACGCCGGCCGACTTCACTGCCTTCCATGCCGAGATCGCCAAGGCGGCGGATTTGGCGCGCAGGGCCTATGACGAGGTGGACAAGGACGCGAGCGGCGCGCTTTGGCAGGAACTTCTCGGCAAATGCTTCCCGCTTCCGGGTCCTGGCGGCGGTGACCGCGCCCGCGGCTTCGCGGCGCCGGCCGCGGCCGCGACGCCTCGCCAGTCGGATCGCTTCGCCTAGGCGATGGCGATTCCAGCAGATCTGGTGGCGGCGCTCGCGCCGCTGCCGGAGGATCCACGGTTCGAGCTGGTCGGGGGATGGAAGGACTGGACGGGTGGGATCTACTCCTTCCAGTTCCGCGCCCGTCTCTCTGTCGAGCCGAGCGAGCACATGCCGGAATGGAGCGGTTGGCACTTGGTCGCCTCGGGCGACGCCACCGACCGCGACGTCCGCATCTATCCAGACGCGACCGACGGGATTGTCGCGACGTTCCCGCACCAGGACTTCAACGGTCCGCCGGAAGGTGTCCGGCCATGGCGGGTCGGCAAGCCATGCCTGGAGCGGCCCGCCGCCGTCTTCCAACGCGAGGGCTGGGCCAGCGAGCCGAACGACGTGGCCGAACGGCTCATCTGGCGGATCGGGCGCCTCCTGGCCTGGATTGACGCCGCCGCGGAGAACCGGCTGCTCGTCGAAGGCGACCATCTCGAATTACCGATCTACCCGGCTGTCGACGTAAACAGCGTGCTGGGCTTCCGGGAGACTGCCGAGGATCTCGACTGGTGGGTCGCGCCCGACCAGCACTGGGGGTTCGCCACCGTGTCCGAGATACCGGGCGTGCGTGCCACCGGCGTCATCCACGACTTCATGGATCCCCATAGGCGCAGCATCCGGCGCATTCCTTGGAGCACCGCCATTCCGGTCGACGAGAAGCGCGTCGATGCGGTCTGGCTCGTCCTGCCCACGTTCGCGGTGTTCGAGCCCTGGCGGGCCGCGACGACCTGGCACGAACTCACCGCCATGTGCGCAGGCGTCTCGATCGACCTTCCCGCAATCCTGGCAGACGCCGGCGCCAGACTGCGCCACATCCAGCGTCCCAAGCACGCGTCGCCCGTGCTCCTGCTCATCGGCTTCCCGTTGGAAGAGACATTCGGGGGCGAGCCTAAGCGCTTCCACTGGATCGCCGTCCGCAACCTGCGGCTGTGCACCCGCGACGACGTTCGCCGCGGCCACTCCGGCACGGCGGCGGCCCGGCGCGCTTGGGACGTCGAGCTCGCGAGGTCGAACCGGCCGTTGGAGTGGCAACGCACCGCCAATTGGGCGCCGGACCAGCTTCGCAAGCGCGGCGAGGCGGAGGAGGAGGTCCGTGCCAAATCCATCCTTGTCATCGGATGCGGAACGCTGGGAGCCGCCGTGGCCGAGAACCTCCTCCGCATGGGCGTAACCCACATGGCGCTCCTCGACGCCGACGTCTTCCACGTGGGGAACCTGAGCCGGCACGTGCTCACCATGGCGGACGCCGGCCGCGGCAAGGCCGAACGTCTCGCCCGCCGCCTGAACATGGCGGCGCCCGACGCGGACGTCATCGCCCTGCCCCTCAGCTTTCCGCCTACGAAGCCCGTCGAGGTCGCCAGCCTGGAGGACTGGGACGTGGTGGTGGACTGCACCGCGTCGGATGCCGTCCTGCGCGACATGGCGGATTTCCCCTGGGGAACGGAACGGGTCTTCGTCAGCCTGGCGATGACCTGGCGGGGGAAGGGTCTGTTCGCCTACACCGCATCGGAGACCGGCTTTCCGGCGATCGACGCAATGGAGCGGTTCGCGGCCGCGTCGCCACCGCCGGAAGGGGAACTCGTCGGTCAGATGGAGGGCATCGGCTGCTGGCATCCGGTGTTCCCCGCGACAGCCGACGACGTGAACCTGTGGGCCGCGATAGGGTCGAAGTTGGTGCGGCGCGCCATCGTCGACAGGGGCAAGACCGCGTCCCTCTACCTGCAGCGGGAGGACGGAAGCGTTGACCGGACAGACGCCTGATCCGATCGAGTTCACCGAGGGTGGAGCAGCCGGAGCGTCGATCTGGCTCTCGCCGCGCGCAGCCGCTGCCATGATGCAGGCTGCAACGGAGGCCGGCCGCCGGGAGACCGGCGGGATCCTCATCGGACGCTACGGGCCCGAGCCGTGGAGCGCGGACATTGTGGAGGCGACGCCCAAGCCGAAGGGCTCGCGATCAGGCTGGTTCTGGTTCCAGCGGTCCAGCTCCGGCCTCGCAGAGCTCCTGGAGGCCCGCTGGGCCGCGGGCTTTCACTACCTCGGCGAGTGGCACTTCCATCCAGGTGGAGCGCCGGTCCCGAGCGGCCCCGACATCCGAGCGATGCAGAAGGTCGCCAGCGACCAAGCCTACCGCTGCCCGTCACCCATATTGGTCATCCTCGGCGGACGGCCGCGAACCGGCTGGTCGATCTCCGCGACACTGTTCCGGGACGGCCACGACGTGAGACTTACAGGGCGGCCGATCCGTTGAACGCCCTCGCTTGTTGCATCGTGCAATATACGCCGACCGCCAGCTCCAGCTTCGATCGGTTGGCGACACGGAGGGCAATCCTATTCACGTCACCACCCGGAAGCCGACGCTAATTTTCAATGCAGAGGACCCTATGACCAGTGACGTGAAACCGTGGGATGGCGAGTTGGTCCGCAAGTGGCTGGAGCGCCGCTTCTCGGCCTCCATGGCCGATCAGGATAGGGCGGACCGGCACGGCTGCGGCTACGAGGGCGACTACGACAGGGCCGCTGCCGAGGAATGGGTCTGCCGCGTCGCGAAGAGCAGCGAGGCCACCAATAGTCAGCTGCGTTTCGGGGAGCTACTGAGGAATCTGCTCGGCAAGGAATAGTATCGCCGAATCGGCGTTCACGACGACCGCCGGTTCGAACGGGAGGTGCGATCCTACATCCGCAAGTTGATCAAGATGGCCAAGGCGAACACGGGGTTCGAGAATACCGCCCGCTACCAGTGAGCCTCTCGAAGCCGGGTACCGGGTGCCGGCTAGGCCGCTCGACGAGACCCGAGGCGGATCACGTTGGGAGCCTCGGCGCCGTACTATGGTGCCAAACGGAGCACCGACTGGAACCACGACCTGACGTGCCTCTCCGCTGTCGGGCTCTTCGGCGTGACGCGGTAGCGGAATGCCACGTCGTGGTGCTCGACGAGATCCTGGACCGTCAGGCCCATCCGGTTGGTGACCAGCACCGACTTTCCCCCGAGGACGCATTCGGCGGCCATGCCGACGGAGGCGCGGCCGATCGGCAGCGACAGGTTGCCGCCGAAATACTTCATCTCACCATGCACGACGACCACGCCATGATGCGGGTCCGCGTTCGCGGCGCGACACGCGGCCGCGTCGACCGCCGGCAGAACCAGGAGATCGAATTCGTGAAGCAGGCTGCCCGACATGGTGGCGGCCGAAACGCCGACCGCGGTCCTGCCCGCGACCTTCACTCCCAGGTGAGCCTCTAGGTCCTGCTTGCCGGGCTTAGTCATGCGCGCGAACGTGAACCCGGGCGACGGCAGGCGGCCGGGGCCACGCCGGAAGATGGGCGCGGTCACCGTCGCACCCGTGCCGTCTCGGAGAGATAGGCTCCACCCCATGCCCTTCGCCGCCTCTAGCAGAAGGGTGAGCACGTAAGCCTCGAAGAGGTCGTGCTGCTCGGCCTTGGCGGCGTAGCCGAGGTCGAGCGCCACGCCGAGGGCTCCCTCGATCACCTTCAGGAGGTCACTCGCCGCCATCGAGTCGTCCCCTCAGCTCCTCGAACATCGCGCGCCGCGACGCGAGCTGAGCGAGGGCCGCCCTCCTGCGCTGCCCGCGCAACCGGTCGCGGTCGCCCAGCGCGAAGTCGCCGTCCTCTTCCAGGGGACCTGATGGCCACTCACCGTCGCCCGCGTCCGGGTCGGGCTTGAACAGCACCTCGTCGGCCCCGAGCCGGTCCAGCGTGCGGATCTCAACCTCGGCGAGATCGACGGTGACGCCCTCGGCCGCGTCGATGAGCGCGCGCGCCCGCGCCCTGCGCTCCGCCGTCGCGTAGAGCCCGGCCTCCGCCTCGTCCGCGGCCCAGCCAAAGCCGTTGCGGGCCATCATCGCCCGGAGGTCCGCGATAAGGTCGTCGATCTCCTGGTCCTCCATCACCGATCAGTCGTCGACGAAGCCATAGCTGGTCAAGTCGCCGCGGACTGGGCATACCAGTGCCTGGGGATAAGCCAGTCCTCGGCCGCCCTCCAGTTGCCGACCGACACGTAACTCGTCTCCTCGCCCCATGCGTTGCGGTCGGCGTGGTCGAGGATGATGATCTGCAGCTTGGATTCGAGCGCGGCGTGGACGTGCGCGACCGCCTTGAATATCTGTCGGGTCCGCTCAAGGTCGTCCCGACGCCTTCCCGCCGCCACCTCTCCGTCGGCGTCCACAAACTCCTCATATGTGTCACTCGGGAAGTAGACCTGGCTCGGCTGATCTATGACGAGGAAGGACGGAACCGGGTTCGCGACCCCCCGGCGCAGGAAGACTGCGTGCAGCGAGAACATCATGGCGAGGTGATATGCCATCCAGTTCTCTCCGCTCCCGATCTCCCAGAGAAAGTCGGGCTTGTTCGCTCCTTCGCGCAGGAAGCTGAGGTTTAGCTCGCGATAGTCGAGTGCCGGGATACCCTGGGCGCCCTCGATGCCGAGGACCTTGATGAACCTGGTAACGCCACGGGATATGCGCGCTCCGATCTCCCGCTCCCGGGCCTGCCGCGTCCCTGAATCGAAGCCCCTATCGAGCTCGGCCAGCTTGGCTTGCAGCTTCCTGACCTTGGCGAGCAGCCCGCCCTCACCTTCGACCTCGCCTAGCATAAGCAACGCCTGTTCCGTGCTGCCGATGAAGCGGTAGACGCTCTCCAGACTCTGTGTACGCCCCTGCTCGCGACCGACCGCCGCCTCCGCTCCCGCGCGGGTCCGCCGGACATCGAGGAGCCGCTGCTCGCTCGTGAGGAGCTCGCGTTCGATCTCGACGATTTCGCGGTCCACCATCGGCGCGGTAGAGGTGGTGCCCGCCGTAAGCTCCTCGAGTTCCGCTATGGGTTGCTCGAGTTCATCGAGAGCCCGGCGCGCCACCTCGGAACCGTTGCCGCAAAGCACGCATTCGTCGTTGACGATGGCGTCGCGCAGCCAGCCGACACCGCGCACGCGATCCCTCTGATCGGCAAGGACCGCGTCATAGTCGGACACGGAGCTGCGAAGGCTGCGTAACCGCCTCAGCCTCCGACGGCGGTCCGCGATGTCGCGATCCAACTCGTTCTCGCGCTTGCGCAGCTCCTCCAGATTCCTCACCGCGGCCGATACCCGCCCGGGCGAGGCGGCGGACGCCCCCGCCGCATCCACCACCCCTCGGAGGAGGGCGATCACCTCCTGGAGATCATCCGGCAGAGGCCCGAGCGGCAAGAGGCCGAGTTCCTGTGCACGGAAGAAGGCGCCCGTCGCGTTAGCGCGCCAACGGTCGAGGGCCTCGCGCCTGATCCTGAGATCGGCCTCCGCCCGGCGCAGCTCGTCGCGCAGCAGCTTACGCGTGTGCGACCTGACGAGATCCTCGTTGGTCACGATGCCCAGCGCGAGCGGAAGCACGTTTCGCAGCTTCTCGCGGTGCTCCGACGTGTCCGCCTTGAAGAACATCGTGTAGGGATTCGCCACGATGTGCTGCGGAAGGAAGTTGAATGCCGCCATGTCGCGGAAGCTGGCGCGCGCATTATAGCCGCGCATCTCGGGATCGGTGCTGAGGTTCGACAGCTGCGACAGATCGTCGAAGAGCTGCTTTATGCGGTCGGTCCGCGCGTTCCGACCCGGCCGGGTCGGAAGCGGAGTGGCGCACTCTTCGCCTTGCTGAAGCCAATATGCGTCGGACACCTCCCTCGCCTCGGGCTTCGCACGGGCCAGCCGCATGGGACCGACCTCGGTGCCCAGAGTGAGCCCGAACCAGGAGGCCTCGTCCCTTATCATGCCAACGGGAATGAAGCTGGAACCGGCTCCCAGGACGTAGTCGATAATGGCTGCGATCGAGGACTTGCCCGTGCCACTCCAGCCGCTGACGACGCTGATCCGGTCCGGATCGAGGCTGATGACGCGCGGTTCGTGGCGGATGTCCTCGGGCCAGACGATGATCTCGCGAATGTACAGCTTCATCTACAGTCGAACTCCCAGTCGATGGAGCAGGGTCGGCAGCCCTTCCATGGCGTACCAGGCGCCGAGCCGCTTCGCCGCGGCGAACGTCTCGTCCAACCGCCCGTCCGCACGCCGGATCTGCTTCGGAAGGTCGTTCCCGACGGCCCTGAAGGTCGGCAGCCCGCCGCCATGCTCACGAAGGAGAATGCCGGCAGCCGTCCCCACCTGCAACGCACGTAGCGCCTCCGCCATGGCGTCCTCCACTCGACCCTGCAGGCCGGCAACGATGTCGGGAACCTCCGAGATCGCCTTCAGCAACCCGCTGTCCAGGTTCATGCCGCGGATCTTCTGAACGGTCCTGTGATGGAACAGCATGCCCTCGGCGAGCAGGAAATGGGCGAGCATGGGCGTCCTCCCCTCCGCCTGATCGGAGAAGCTGCGGGCCAGGTGCCAGAAGGCGGCGGCACCGTATGCGGGGTTCCGGAGGACCACCTCCTCGTGATCCTCACGCATCGCGCGTGCCCTGGTAGTCGGGATCCCACCAGACGAGGTCATCGTCGGCGAGGCGATGGTAGTGGCCCGACGTCATGTACAGCTCGTGACAGGGCTGCCCGAGGAGAGCCTCGTGATGGTTGTAGGTCGTGCCCGCCAGGATGAGCTTGCCACGCTCCACTCGCGTTCTCGACCCATGCTCCAGCTTCACGCGTCGCCTCTCCTGAACCCAACGCTGCTTGAGCCTGTTCCCGCGGTCGGTCCATTCGCGCAGCGGGATCTCCCCCTCCCGGGCCAGCCTGTCCTTCTCCACGTTGAATCGCACGAAGTGCTCGATCGCCTCCAGCACCTCGTCATCCTCCGTCTCGATCCGCCCGAGGTGGTCTACGAACGGGCGCCCGCGCGTCCTCGCGACGTCACCCGGAGCGACGTCCAAGTCCGAAGCCGGACGGGGAAGAAGCCTGCTGCGCACCAGCGATCGCTCGATCTTCCGGCATTGCGTCAGGCTCGCCTTGCGCGAGACGATCGCTGGCCTTCCCTCGTCCCAGGCATCCTTGAGGACGGAGTGGAACCAGCCCACCAGTGCATCCAGCACCTGATCCCGGTCGACCGCCGGATCGATCCCGAAGCCGTTCGCGATCTCCGACCGAGCCGCCTTCACATCGTAGTCCTCGACGAGCTCGATGCGGCTGAGAAGCTGGCCGAGAACCTTATCAGGTTCGGCGAGGACATCGTCCACGATGACCTGGACTTTGGTGGGCGGGCCATCCTTGGGTAGTGAGCGCCCCCCGGCCCCGGCCCTGCGCAACGCCGCGACCGTCTCGGTCACCGACTCGCCGTCGACGCCGTTCCTGAGCAGACCGACGATCCGGCCGCTCGCCTGAACGTTCGTCGTCAGGAAATACTTGCCGGAGAACACGCCGGACTCACGGTATGCCATGATCCAGATCTGGAGCGTTCGCCACAGGGAAGTGCCCCGATCGCCTAAGATGCGGGCTCCCGACCTGACCGAGTTCTTGTCCTGCTCCTGAGCGACGACATCTCCAGCGCGGTGCCTGGACACGTCATCGACGACCTCGACACCGACTGACTCGTCGTGCGCGGCCCCGCTGAGATGATGCAGCGCACGTTCTAGCTGCAGCAGCAGCCCCGCCATCTGCGGGCCCGCCGAATGGTCAGAACGACCTTTCAAGAACTCGCTCCCTCTGCGCATCCATGGTCGCATCCTGAGCGATGGCTCTTGAATTGCCAAGTCGATCGCGGGTCTTAGCTGGGCCAGTGGATTGACTGGGCATCTTCCAACATCAAGGCTGGACCGCCGAGGCGACGCAACGGCTCCATTGTGTCACAATCCCGTGGCTCGAAGCGGCCGCGCCGACGACTTCCAAAGGCCACCCTCGAGCAAGTTGCGCGAGTTCGACAGCCTCGCGGTCGAAGCCGTCTTCGTCCTCGACAACCGCCACCGGCTCGCCAGACGCCCGAACGAGGTACCAAGCGCAGCAGGGACGATCGCCTGAAACGCAGACCTCTATCTCGGCATCCGGGACCCATCCTCGCCCTCAGTCTGCCACGCGTAACAGAATTCCCGTCGCTGTTCGCCGGGCGCCCCCATTCTCCCCAATCTTGCTTGTTTACGTGGTGTGCTATACTTACGTGTTATCATCGATTCACGTGGGGTGTAGTGATCATGGAGTTCCGGTCTCCGACCGTAGCCGTTCAGGAAAACGCGCGAGCGATGGCGTATCTCACCCGCAACCTGAGCGATCCGTCCGCAGGGCGGCAGCTGGTCGATGGTCTCGTCGAGGAGCTCGGCAACGCGGTGAACTGCTACCCCGACTGGCACCCGATCCTGACGGCGCCGCCGCGCAGACGATCGGAACACATCGCCGGGCTTTCGCAAATCAAGGCATACGCCGGCGTGGATCACACGACGGAGTTCGTAAGGGGCTTCGTGACCTGCCCTTATTCCGCGGAAACGGCAGACCGGCTGGTCGCGACGGTCGGACAGGTGCCTGGTCTTGATGCGCGAAGGCTTGATGGACCGCTCTACGCGGACGACGCCCACCCGGTCGTCGTCGTCGCCATGAACGTGGAGTTGGAGGCGGACGGGACCATCCGCAGCCGCGACGCGATCGCATGGTTCGCCCAGAACATGGCCGCAGCCTCCGATGGCGCGCAGGTGGCGGAGACGTGGTGGAACATCCGCCCGAACATACTCGGCGCCCCGCATGGCTCCCGCTCGTCGCTATTCGTGAACCAGCACGCCGGCCTTCACATGCGCAAGATCCTCGAGGCGATGAACGCCAGCGGGATGTTCGGTCCCGTCCTCGAGTCTTCACTCGACATGCTGTCGCCGAAGAAGCGTGACGCCATCGCCCGGACGCTCCTGCGCACCGCCATCGATGCGTGGGACCGCGAGAGCCCGTCGTTCGAGTTCGAGCTGCGTGGCGAGACCTGCAAGGCCGGAATTCGCGACACTTGGGACGACGGCATGGAACTGTCCATCCGCGTCGAAATCGGGAAGCACGACTTGTACGTGTCCGGCTTCCACTACCCAAAGGACGACAAGATCACGCACTCAGACCCCTCTGGCCGACGCAAGATCGCAGAGAAATTCTTGTAGGGGGATCTGGCGGACGAGCAGGCAGGGATGCGTCGAGCATGGAGCCCGAAGCCAACTGCCCCGCAGGTGACTGTAGATCGCGGATTTCAGGACGTGACGTTGCCGTAAAACATCAGCTGAACGGACGGCCAGGAAGCCAGCAAACTAATCGAAAGCGGCCGGTCCGCTATCCACCACCGGCAGGCATTCGAGCCCCCTGCCCCGCCGCCTGAACGGGCGTCCGCTTTCTCGCGATCGCCTTCCGAAAGCAGCCATTCCGCTATCCACCAGAAAGCCGCCGGTCTGCTGCGATTTGCCTTCAGGAAATTCGCACGATTGCTGCACATTCCGTTCGACTTCACCGCGCACCAGAGCGACAGCGTGATCACACGAACCGCAAGGGGCCGAGGCGCCCCGCCCCGCCCCAGGTGAGCCGCTCACCGGGGCTCTGGCTGGTGGGGCAGCATCGGTGCTGCTCCACCAGCCGGAGACCAGCATCATGATCAAACTCAGCGACACCCAGCGCATCCTGCTTGCCGCCGCCTGCCAGCGCGCAGATGGCAGCGTGCTGCCGCTCCATGCCAGCATCAAGCGAGGCGGCGGCGCCACCAAGGCAATGGCGGCACTTGCCCGCGCGGCGCTGGTCGCGGAACGTGAAACGACCGACACCGCAGCCACCTACCGCGCCGAGGGCGATCTTCGCTTCGGGCTCTTCATCACCGAGGCTGGCATGACAGCGATCGGGGTCAGCGCTGAAAGCGAGAATGCGAGCGATGCCGCATCAGCGCAGCTGCCAGAGATCATCGACTTGGAGAAAGCCCCTACCAAGATCGCGCTGGTGCTAACGCTGCTCGCCCGCCCCGACGGGACTCCAGTCAACGAGTTGATGGCGGCCACCGGCTGGCTGCCGCACACCATCCGCGCAGCCATCACCGGCTTGCGCAAGAAAGGACACAGCATCCAGCGGATCAAGCGCGATGGCATGACCTGCTACCGCATCCTGGGGGCCGCATGATGGAGGTGGCAGACACTATTGCCGAGATCGCCACGCTGTCCTCGGATGTACTGCGCGAGCACTGGCAGCGGCTGGTGGGGGCTCCTGCTCCCAGGGTCAGCCCGAAGATGCTGCGCCTGGCGCTTGCCTGGGAGATCCAGGCACGAGCCTCGGCAGGCCTGGCGCGCAGTGTCAGCCAGACGCTGGACCAGCTTGGCCGCGGCCAGACCCGAACACAGGCAGCGGCGCCCGGCATGCGGCTGGTGCGCGAATGGCAGGGCCGGGTGCATGTCGTGACGGTCGGCGAGGACCAGGTGATCCGCTGGGATGAACGCGAATGGCGCTCGCTCAGCGAGGTTGCCCGCGCGATCACCGGCACACGCTGGTCGGGCCCGGCCTTTTTTGGCATCAGGAAGAAGGCGCTGGCGGCATGAAGACGGTGCGCTGTGCGATCTACACCAGGAAGTCGTCAGACGAAGGGCTGGAGCAAAGCTTCAACAGCCTCGATGCCCAGCGCGAGGCATGCGGAGCGTATATCCTCAGCCAGGCCAGCGAAGGCTGGTCGGCGCTGCCCGAGATCTATGACGATGGCGGGCTGTCAGGCGGCACGCTCGAACGCCCTGCCCTCAAGCGGCTGCTCGCCGAGGTGGCGGCCGGCCGGGTCGACATCATCGTCGTCTATAAGGTCGACCGGCTGACCCGCTCGCTGTTCGACTTTGCCAAGCTCGTCGAGACGTTCGATGCAGCGGGTACAAGCTTCGTGTCGGTGACCCAGTCGTTCAACACCACCACCAGCATGGGGCGGCTCACCCTCAACATGCTGCTGTCCTTTGCCCAGTTCGAGCGCGAGGTCACCGCCGAGCGTATCCGCGACAAGATCGCGGCCTCCAAGGCACGCGGCATGTGGATGGGCGGCACCCCGCCGCTGGGCTATGCGCCCAACGACCGCAGCCTCGTCATCGTCGAGGAGCATGCCAGCCTCGTGCGGCACCTGTTTGCCCGCTACCTGGCACTGGGCAGCGTGCGGCGCCTGATGGATGAGCTGGCACAAAGCGCGGTCACCGTACCGGTGCGGACCACGGTGAGCGGCAAGCCGCTTGGTGGCGGCGCCTTTACCCGCGGGCAGCTCTACCAGATCCTCAAGAACGTCGTCTACACCGGCAGGATCGGCCACAAGGACAAGGCCTACCCCGGGCTTCACCCCGCTATCATCGACACAGCGACCTTTGATGCCGTGCAGGCGATGCTTGCCGACCATCTCCAGGGTCACCGCAGCAAGGCCAGCGCGGCCGAGAGCAGCCCGCTGGCGGGCAGGATCGTCGATGCCAGCGGCGAGCCGCTAGTTGCGACCCACGCAACCAAGAACAAGGTGCGCCACCGCTACTATGTCAGCCGCGCCTTGCAGCAGGGAACAAGCGCCAGCGGCCTGCGCATACCCGCCCGCGAGATCGAGGCCCTGGTTGCCGAGCGGGTGCAACAGCTTGTCCGCCAGCCGCTCGAGCTCGCCACCCAGGCCGCACTCGACGTGCAGGTCCATCAGGTCGCAGAGCTTCACGCACGCTGCGAAGCGCTCGACCAGCAGCTCGCGGAGCGCCGCTCGCCGGCGCTGCTCGCTATCCTCAAGCAGGTGCAGGTTGACGATGCCGCGGTGACGCTCACCTGCGACACCGCGGCATTGGCCAAGGTGCTTGGCATGGGGCAGCGTGCTGATGCCCCGGCGACCATCGAAATCAGCTGTGCAGCCCGGCTAACCCGGTCGGGACGGGCGCTGCGGCTGGTGCAGGATAACGGTGCCACGGTACAAGCAACCCCGGACCGCTCGCTG
This sequence comes from uncultured Sphingomonas sp., assembly GCF_946477935.1. Classification (GTDB taxonomy): domain Bacteria; phylum Pseudomonadota; class Alphaproteobacteria; order Sphingomonadales; family Sphingomonadaceae; genus Sphingomonas. Next base: position 25,388 of record NZ_CAMLAC010000016.1, read on the forward strand.
GTCCGGCTGCTCGTCCAGGCAAGGCGCTGGTGGGGTATGCTGCGTACCGGCGAGATCAGCACCACCGAGCTGGCCGTTCGCGAGGGCGTGACCAGTTCCTATGTCTCGCGCGTCGTCCGCCTCGCCTTTCTGGCGCCTGCGGTCACCGAGGCGATCCTCGCCGGCCGTCAGCGCGCCGGGGTGACGGTGGCAAGCCTCACCGCCGAAGGGGCGATTGCAGCCGACTGGCAGGCCCAGATCGCGGCACTGCTACCGGCGCGGCGGCGGTAACGGGCGGCGACGCATCACAAGCTTCGAATAGCGTCCACGATGTCGGCAATCGCCACCAGGCTCTCGGCGAGATCACGCAAGGCTTCCGTCTGCCCGGGGGCCAGCGGATCGATCACGACCCTGGCGGACAAGTCCTCCATCAGCATGCCAGCGGCTGTCATTTGGGTCCTGATGATGTCGTCCACACTCATGGTCTGCCTCCTGGCCATGACCAAAGCCCTGCACGCCGGCAGAAGTCGAGACGCAGCTTTTCAGGCGGGTACAGTCAGGCGATCAGGTCGCTTGCCGTCACCTCGAACGGTACCGCGAGCTTTTCGACCAGCGTGATCGTCGGATTGCGCGCGCCGCGCTCAAGGTCGCTGACATAGGTACGGTGAATGCCGGCACGATCGGCATAGTCCTCCTGGCTCCAGCCATGCTGGTGCCGCAGGCGGCGCAGGTTGGTGGCAAGGCGTTGGCGAACATCCACACCCGCCTGAAGACCGCGCTGTCGACGATTGATCTACAGACGATCAGTGACATTCACGTTGATTTCTCCCCCGCTTCGAGCATGAGGCATGTCACGGATCGTCGACAACGAGGTGGACGGTCGAGGGGGAATCATGAGTATTTTGAAGTACATGACGCACCGTGCCGGTCGTCAACCACGTCAGCTGCCATGCCGATTGGGTGCATTGGCATCAATATTGGGGACCGCTGCCTGCGCGGCTTCCCCATGGGGTTTTCCGGTTCCCACAATGATCGGCGATGAACAGGGTGTCGCGATGACCGGCGTCATCAAGGCCAGCAGCGAGGAGGAAGTTCGCCGCCGACTGGCCCAGAAGTTGAAGTGCCCGGATCGTCTTCGTTTCGCGAGCCTGACGACAGAGCCCGCCGACAATGCGCTCGGCACGAAGATGCTGCTCTACAAGGCGGTCATGAAGTGTGATGACGCGAGCCAAGCAGCGTCTTCTGCCAATGCGTCGCAGCACTGACATGCTTCATCATCTGGTTCGCAGCCATGACACGACCGCGCGTCAAGCTTTGGAGATACCCGCATGGAGCCGCTGATCGGTCTCATCGTGATTATCCTCTGGGCCAGCCTGAACGCCTTAATCGCGGCCAAGCGGCATAGGTCCGGCTGGATCATGTTTGCACTCTCTACCGTCCCGGTGGTGCCCGTCGTCCTTCTCGTGTCGCTGGGCAGCGGCGGCAACGGCGTGATCATGGGCTGGTTCGCCTTCGCCAGTCCGCTTGTCGCCTTCATCACCGCTTTGTCGCTCGAAAATGGAAGGGAAGCCGCTGCGCGCAAAGGCGCGCACGGAGACTATGTACGGTGCCCGTCATGCGCGGAACCTGTGCGCAAACTGGCGATCAAGTGCCGCCACTGTGCAAGCGAACTGCCCGCAGCCGGGCCGCGTGATGAGACGCGTACTTCCCCGGCATCCGAAACCTTCGATCTCCTCTAGCATCTGCGATGGCATCGTCGTCCGGCGACGGATGCCATCTTGCAGGCTCCGGGTGTTTTACCGCGGCCGCTGCGTGTTCGGTCGTGGCGGAGCCCGCCTGCGGGCAGGCGGCGGTGGCGCGGCGCAGTCTGGCTCCGCCGCGGCCCTGCCCTGGCGCTGCTTCACCCAGAGCAGGAACTGCGAGACACTGTCGACCTGATCGTCATGAACAAGGTGCGGGAAGCCCATCATCTCGCGCTTGAGTTCCGCCAACCAGCGCGCCTCCTGCGGCAACTTGACCAGCCCCGAGTAGAGCCGCTCGACGCCGACGACGAGCCGCTCTTCCTTGCTCATCGTCGGCTGCGAGCCGAAGCGACTACACTGGGGGGCGTGATGCTCGGGCTCGCTGAGACAGCGATGATCACGCGCCAGATCCTCGAGCAGGGCGTGGCCCGTGCTCGCCTTCTCGACGATGATGGTGTCGGTCTGCCACTTCTTTCGCTCGCGGCGGACGCGTGCGAGAAGGTCAGGATAGGACAGGCGCGCCCGCTGCACGTCGAGCAGCAACCATGCGCCGTTGTGGAAGCCCCAGGTGGTACAGACCGAGAAGTCGGACTTGGGGCCATCGGTAAACGCCGTATCCCAGCTCTGGACGACATGTTGCAACCGGGTCCGCGGTGGTGCTTTCTCATAGGTCTGGATGCGGCTCCACTCGATCAGCGCACTGTCCGGCGGAGTGGGGTTCTGCTGGTACTGTGCCTCGAAGTCAGATCCACCCATCGCTTGGCGGAACTCATCGAGAATGACACGTGGCTCAGTGCGCGGCTTCAACAGGTCGCCGGGCTCACGCACATGGATACGACCGGTCGACAAGGCGAACACCTGCCCCTCCTCGGCAATCGCCGGAAGGTTGAGGTGTTCGAACCCCATGGTCTTCAGGTGTGCGGCGAGGTCCTCCTCATGGAGGCGCTGTTGCACGGCAATGATCGTACCTTTCGACTTGTCATTGAGACGGCTGACCAGCGTGTTGCCGTACAGGTGCCGCACGTTCTCGCGCTGCACGGGCGAGCGCGCATCGGCTGCCTTCATCAGGTCGTCGATGATGATCGTGTCGGCACCAAATCCGGTCAGCGAGCCTCCAAACGACGCACCGCGCCGGAAGCCGTTCTGCCGGGTACGCACCTCGTCGATGGTGTTGCGCTCGATGCTCCGCGCGGTGTTGGTGAAGGTGTGGGCATACCAGCCCGAGTTGATGACCTTCTGGAAATTGCGCGAATGCTCCCTCGTCAGATCAGCGGCATAGCTGACCGCCAGGATACGCCGCGTCGGATCGCGCCCCAGCATCCATGCCGGGAGCGCAACCGAGGTGGCGATCGACTTCAGGTGCCGGGGCGGAATGGTGATCAGCAAACGCCGAAACTCGCCGCACTCGGCACGCGCGAGATAGTCGCTCAGGATCTCCAGATACGGTGCCCGCTCCAGCTCGGCGGCCGGGTCGAGCGTGGCGAATACACGCTCGACGAACACCTGGAAGTCCTGCCGACATAGCTCGCTGAGCGCGGCAGGTATGTCGGCAGGCGCGGTCATGCCATGCCCTCCGGGTCGCGCCTGGCAAGATAGGCCGCCAGGATCGCGGCCTCACGGGCAGGATCAGTGTCCATCGGCGGCAGTGCCTGTGTGCTCGCTGCCGCTTCACCGCTGTGATGAAGCACGGCATCCATTGCCTTCAGGTTGCCCTTCAGCGCTTCGGCGACCAGCCGCATCGCCATCGCCTCGCGCTTGGTGATCTTGACCTGACGCCCGTTGTTCGTCGCGGTAATCTGCCGGTCCAGTTCGCGCTGGAGCAGGGTCTTGAAACTGAGAGCTCCTTTGGGGCGGCCGCGGGGATTGCCCGACTGGCCCGGCTTGAACTGGTGCTCGCGCGGCGGCTTGCCACGCGTGACGATATAGGCGGCTTCGCCGGTCGCAGACGCGGCAGTAGTTTGCTGATGCTCTGACATGATGCCCTCCTCATGCCGCGCGTCGCGTGCGAGCACGCGCCGGTGGGGGTGACACAGCTACGTCGTCGCTTGTTGATCCAGCGCTTGGAACGTCGGCACCGCGCTCGGCTCGCACTTCGCGGAAGGTCTTGCCGCTGAAAGCCAGCACCGCTTCCTTGCCGCTATGCTCCTGCCAGCGCAGGATCGTGGTATCGGCATAGACCGGGTCGAGCTCCATCGCCGCGCCGCGTCGGCCGGTATCATGCGCGGCCAGGATCGTCGTGCCGCTGCCCGAGAACAGGTCGAGGACCAGGTCGCCCCGATTGGTCGAATCGAGAATGGCATCCTTGACCAGGGCCAATGGCTTGACCGTCGGGTGCAGTTCCCGTGCCCGCTTCTGCTCATCCCCGGTGCCGTGCATGCCCCGGTACGACCAGACATTGCACCGGTCGCGGCCGTGCTTGCCCAACTGCACACGGTTCATGTGCGCACCGCCCTCACGCGCGAACAGGAAGATCAGCTCATGGCGCGACCGGTAGAAGCTGCCCATGCCGCCCTGCCCCTTGTCCCACACGATGAGGTTCAGGAGCTTGAGCGGGTGTTTGTCAGCCGCATCCAGCACATTGCGCATGTGACGAAAGTCCATGCAGACATAGGCAAGACCACCGGGAACAAGGCTTTCCGCCGTCCGAGCCAACACTTTGGTGAGGAAATTGGTGAACTCGTCGTCGGACATTTCGCCCGACGCCATCACGAACTCCTGATGCTTGCCCGATCCTGAGACATGGCCGCGGATATTGACGTTATATGGACAATCTTCAAATATAGTGCGGACCTGTTCGCCGCCAAGAAGTTGGGCAACGGCCTCCTTGTTCGTGGAGTCCCCGCACATCAGCCGATGGCGATCGAGCAACCACAGGTCGCCAACCCGGCTGGTCGCAGTAGCGGGCTTGATTTCAGTGACCGATGGCCTGATCTCATCCTGTCCGAAGACGAGTGCGTCGATCTCAGGGGCTGCAAAGCCGGTGACATCAAGGTCAAAGTCGAGATCCAGCTCGACAAGGTCCTTGAACTCAAGGGTAAGAACCGCCTTGTCCCACCCGGCAAGGCTGGCAAGCTTGTTTTCGGCGAGAACGAACGCGCGCTTCTGCGCTGCATCGAGGTGCGACAATGTGACGACCGGGATCTCGGCAAGGCCAAGCTGGATGGCCGCTTCGATGCGTGCATTACCGGCGATGACCTTGTCATGCTCGTCAACAAGGACCGGGACGGAAAAGCCGAATGTCTCGATGCTGCGGACGATCTGGGCGATCTGTTCCTTGGAATGCGTGCGTGCTCGGCGACCAAAGGCGGCCAGCGAAGCGGGAGCTACAAGACGGATTTGAGGCGACAGCCCCGGGAGGAGGTCGAGCTTACTCGCCTCCGCGGTGTGCGAAGTGTTCATCATGATGATGACTCCAAAAACAAGGAGTCACCTGTTGACTGCTATGATATCGTTATAAACGGGCAAGCGATCACAAGGTGACGGGTTGGTGACAGAGCCGACGCATCTCAGCGGGGTCGTGTCATCGTGTTTGAGAGGGACCCGATTCAGGTCCGACCACCCATCACCCATAGGCTCACCATAAATTGTTGTTGACAGGTGCGATGTAAGTTGAAGCACAACCCCTTCAACCCTGCCGCTGCAAATTATGGCCCTGAGGAAGCGAATCTTTACCCTGCGCGATTGCGAGGGTTTTGGGCTCGAACGACGTGTCTTCGTGAGAGCAATGCCCCCTGCCGACGGGTGGGACTACCCAAGCCACCTCATGGCGACCCTGTTAAAGACTGTTTCTACAGTTGGCACGGCTTGCCCGCCGCCGCCCTCCGACGCATTCCGTACTGCCTGAGTACACCCCAGAGAATAAGCACCGATTGGCGGCTTCAGTCGCGTTCCTGCTCCCGGTCTCCGGTACGGAACCGCTTCGCACACAGCCGTAGAACCCGCAGAAAACCGCGGCTCATGGTACCAGTTTCGGAGGACACAGCCGCACGTATGCACATGGAGCAGACTAGGTGGCGGAGCGGGAGGGATTCGAACCCTCGATACGCTTTTGGCGTATACTCACTTTCCAGGCGAGCGCCTTCGACCACTCGGCCACCGCTCCGCAGGTAAAGCCTGGAGACGCGGCCCCTAAAGCGGTCCGGCGGTTCGTGCAAGCGGCTTGCGTGCATATCGTCGCTCGGGCACCGTATCGGCCATGCTCGCGATCGTCCTTGCCCTTGTCGCCCCCACCCAGGCTCAGACCCAGACGCAGCCCACCCCGGCGGATGCGCAAGCACGGGACTGGATCGCCATCCCCGATGACGAGCTGCTCGTCTTCTCGCTGGACAATGGTCGCCGCGTCGTGGTGCGGCTGGCCCCGCAGGCCGCACCGGTCCATGTCGCCAACATCCGCGCGCTCGCCCGTGCGCACTGGTGGGACCAGGGCACCAGCGTGTACCGCGTGCAGGAGAATTACGTCGCGCAGTGGGGCGACCCGACCGAGAAGAAGCCGCTCCCCCCCGGCATCGTCGCCAACCCGCCGCCCGAATATGTCCAGAACCGGGTCACTCCCGCGCAGCGCCTGTCGCGGCCCGATCCTTACGCCGCCTGGGCGGGCTACAGCGCCGATGGCTGGCCGCTGGCGGGCGACGCCACCCGGCAATGGCTGCCGCACTGCTACACCATGGTCGGCGTCGCCCGTGATCTGGCGCCCAGCACGGGCAGCGGCGCGGAGCTTTACACGCTGATCGGCCACAGCCCCCGCGCGCTCGATCGCAACATCGCCGTCGTCGGCCGCGTGGTGGAGGGGATGGAGGCGCTGACCACCCTGCCGCGCGGCACCGGCGATCTCGGCTTCTACAAGACGGAAGGCGAACGCAGCCCGATCGTCTCGGCCCGCCTCGCCCGCGACCTGCCCGCCGCCCAGCGCCCGCATTTCCAGTACCGGGCCACCGCCAATCCCCGCTTCGCCGCCTGGATGCGCGAACGGGAGAATCGCGACAACGCCTTCTTCACCGTCCCCGCCGGCGGCGTCGACATCTGCGCCGCGCTGCCCCCCGTCCGCCCCGCGCCCTGAAGGGCGCGGGCTTGATCCACATGCTGGTCGCCCATGCCGGCGCACGCTAAGCACGTGCGATCGCCCGCCATCATTGGGGATATCGTGCCCGCACCCGATCACCCCGCTCCCTTCGATCGATGACCATCGGTACGACCGGGCGCCTGCGCACCTTCCTGCGCGAGCAGGAGTGGCAGTTCGCGCCGCATGAACGCCCCGCCATTCCCGGCTCGCCGGGCAGTCCCGATCATCCCCTGTCACGCCGCTGGGCCTATGCGCTGATCGCGATCCTGGTCGGGCTGACCGGTGGCCTGGGCAACGCCCTCGTCTCCGCCAACACCGCACAGTTGCAAGGCGCGCTGGGCTTCGATCCAACCGAGATCGCATGGCTCCCCACCGTCTATGTGATGACCAACGCGTCGATCAACCTGCTGCTCATCAAGTTCCGCCAGCAATTCGGCCTGCGCCCGTTCGCGCTGATCTTTGTGGGCATCTATGTGCTGCTCACCTTCGCGCACCTGTTCGTACGCGATTTCTGGTCGGCGATCGCGGTGCGCGCCGCCAGCGGCATGGCCGCCGCCGCACTGTCGTCGCTATGCCTGTATTACATGATGCAGGCACTGCCGGCGCGCTGGCGGCTGAAGGCGATCGTGCTGGGCATCGGCGTGCCGCAATGCGCGACGCCGATGGCGCGGCTCTTCTCGCCCGAACTGCTCGCCATGTCGCAGTGGCGCACCCTGTACCTGTTCGAGCTGGGGCTGGCACTGCTCAGCCTGGCGGCGGTAAGCTGGCTGCGCCTGCCGCCCACGGAGCGGCAAAAGGCGTTCGAGCCGCTCGATTTCCTCACCTTCGCGCTCTACGCTCCCGCCATCGGCCTGTTCTGCGCGGTGCTGGGTCAGGGGCGCATCGTCTGGTGGACGCAGGCGCCGTGGATCGGCTGGGCGCTTGCCGCCGCGATCCCGCTGCTGGCGGGCGCGCTGCTGCTCGAACATCACCGCGCCAATCCCCTGCTCAACACGCGCTGGCTGGGGTCGGCCGACATCATCCGCTTTGCGATCGTCACCATCATGATGCGCATCGCCCTGTCCGAACAGAGTTTCGGCGCGGTCGGCCTGCTCACCACGCTGGGGCAGAACAACGATCAGTTCGGCACGCTGTTCGCGATCATCGTCCTCGCCTCGGTGGCGGGCGTCGTCGCCAGCGCGGTCACGCTGGAAGTGCAGCGGCTGACCCATCCGGTGATGTTCGCCATCGCCCTCGTCGCGGTCGCTGCCTATGCCGACAGCTTCTCGACCAACCTCACCCGGCCGCAGCAATTCTACGGCACGCAGGCGCTGATCGCCTTTTCCGCGACCTTCTTCATCGGCCCGTCGCTGCTGTTCGGGATGACCCGCGCGCTGCAACAGGGGGCTGGCCACGTCATCAGCTTCGTCGCGCTGTTCGGCATGCTCAACTCGATCGGCGCGCTCGGCGGCACCGCCTTTCTCGGCACCTTCCAGACGATCCGTGAAAAGGCCCACAGCGCCGCCATCGTGCAGGAGGTCGATCCCACCAACCCCATCGTGACGCAGCGCATCGCCGCCGGCGGCAGCAGCGTCGGCCGCGTCATCGCCGATCCGGCGCTGCAACGCGCGGAGGGCGCCGCGCTGCTGTCGCAGGCCGCCACGCGGGAGGCGAATGTGCGCGCCTATAACGACACTTTCCGGCTGATCGCGGGTTTGGCTGCTCTGACCACGCTGTACCTCGGCTGGCTGCTCTGGCGCCGCAACCGGCGTATGCGCCGAACCGGAACCGCATCATGACCGACGCCCGCACGCCACCCGTCTCCCCCACCCCCCGCACCGAGGA
>NZ_CAMLAC010000017.1 GCF_946477935.1 uncultured Sphingomonas sp.
GCCGGTGGCGGGGCGATCGTAGCTCCAGGGTTGCTGGCCGGTGGCGAGGGGAAAGCTGACGGGCAGGCGGCCGGACGGTTCGGCGCGGCCGAACAGGATGTCGGCGATGGCGGTGCCCGTCTCCGCGCCCAGGAACCAGGTAGCGAGGATCGCGGGGGCATCGCGCACCGCGCCTTCAAGCGCCAATGCGCGACCATGACGGAGCAGGATGACGAGCGGCTTGCCAGTGGCGGCCACCGCCTCGGCCAGCGCCTGCTGCGCGGGCGGCACGGTGATCGCGACGCGGCTGTTGCCTTCACCGGACATGTCCGCCCCTTCGCCGATCGCCAGCAGCACCACGTCCGCCGCCCGCGCCGCGGCAACCGCACGATCGATGCCGCCGGGCAGGGGATCGTGAATGCCGCTGCCCGCCTCGACGGTGAAGGGGCGGATTGCGGTGGCAAGGTCGATCCCGTCCTCCGCCCGCCCGGCGAACGACCAGGGGCCGTTCAGATTCTTGTGGTCGGCGCCGAACGGACCGATCAGCGCGATGCGGGTGGCGGGGGCGAGCGGCAGTACCGCGCCCGTGTTGCGCAGCAGAACGATGCTGCGCGTCGCCGCCTCCCGCGCCAGCGCGCGTGGTGGCCGCCGGGCCGGCTGGCGGAGGCCGCGAAAGGGATCGTCGAACAGGCCAAGCGCGTCCTTCAGCGCCAGCACGCGGGCCACGGCGCGGTCGACCACCGCCAGCGGTACCGCGCCGCTTGCCACCAGCGCGGGCAGATGGCGCTGGGACAGCCCGCTCTGCATCGACATGTCGATCCCCGCCATGATGGCGAGACGTGCGGCATCCGCCTCGTCCGCGGCGACACCGTGCGCGATCAGCTCGCGATCGGCATCATAATCGGACACGCAGACGCCGGTGAAACCCAGATCGCCGCGCAGGATATCGGTCAGCAGGTGGCGATTGGCGGTGGCGGGGATGCCGTTGAAGGCGGTGAACGCGGCCATGGTCGTCGCGGCCCCGGCGCGAAAGGCGGAGGCGAAGGGTGGTAACACCACCTCGCGCAGATGCGCGTCGCTCATGTCGACGGCGCCATATTCCATGCCGCCGCGCACCTCCGCATAGCCGGCGAAATGCTTGGGCGTGGCGGCGAGCGCGTGTGGCCTGGTGAGATCCGTGCCCTGAAAGCCGCGGACGCGTGCCACCGCCAGCGCGACGTTCAGCGCCACATCCTCGCCCGCGCCCTCCGCGACGCGGCCCCAGCGCTGGTCGCGCGCGACATCGACCACCGGCGCGAACGTCCAGTGAATGCCCGCCCCGCTCGCTTCCACCGCGACGGCGCGGGCGACGCGCTGCGACAGATCGGCGTCGAAGGCGGCGGCCTCCGCCAGCGGGATGGGGAAGATCGTGCGGCAGCCATGGATGATGTCGGCCGCGAAGAGCAGCGGGATACCCAATCGGCTGGCGCGTGCGGCCTCCTGCGCGCGGATCGCGCCTTCGGCGCCATAGCCGTTGAACAGCATGCCGATACGCCCTGCGCGAATGTCGGCCAGTTGCGCCGCGGCCCCTTGCGCGTTCACCACCGGGTTGAACACCGCGCCGACGGGCCGGATCTCGTCGTTGAAGCAGGAGAGTTGTCCTGCCTTCTCCGCGATCGTCATGCGGGCGATCAGCGCGTTGATGCGGGTTGCGGCGGCGCCCGCGGGGCGGGGCACGGCCGCTGCGGCGGCGAGCAGTCCGGCACGGGCGAGCAGGGTGCGGCGGTCCAGCACCCGTGCCGCCGTCACGACGCCGGCGGCCGGAGGGCGAGGAACACCGTGCTCCACAATTGCGCGGCGTTCGATTCGTCCGCATCCTCCGATTGCGCACCGAACGGCGCGACCCGGTAGCCGCCATCGCGATAGGCCCAGGACCAGAGTTCGGAGGTGCGCACCTCGCCCGCCGACTGGATCGCCCGCCAGAGCTGCGTGCGCGCGGCAACCGCCCTGGCGCGGATATCGGCGGGCAGGTCGGTACGCGCGATCTGGCGGTTCAGCCCGGCGGCTAGCACCGCCTGCTGCCACGACCAGACGACGGTGCCGTGATAGGCGCTCGCACCGAAGCGCGCCTGCACGTCGGGCGCGGCGAACGCAGGGTTGGCGACGAGCAGCCCGATCGGCGTCATCAATCCGGCGGGGAAGGGGCGCATCATCGCGGTCAGCGACCGCTCGAGCGCGGCCGCATCGGGATCGGTGAAGAGCAGCGCAAAGCCGTCATCCGAATGCAGCACCGGAACCGCCGCACCATCCGCCTGCAACGACAGGGCGTTGAACGTCACCGGCGCGCGTCCGAGCGCGGCAAGCGCGTCCTGTGCCGGTACGCCGACCTTGCCGGCATAGTCGCGCACCGCCTGCGCGGCGCGGTCAGCGGGGATCGTCACCGTGAACAGCGGTGGCGCGGCGCGGTGCCATGCCGCGGCCTGCGCACCGGCCTTGCCAATGGTGGCGCGCTGTGCGGGCGTACCAAAGGACGTGAGCAGCCCGGTGCGGTCGATCGCGGCGATCGCATCCAGTGCGGCCGGAACCCAGACGGCATTGACATCATAGGGGTAGCGGCCGCGACCCAGACCCTCCTCGCTGTCGCGCCATTGCCCGGTCAGGCGGTCGCCCTTCAACCCGATCAGCCGGTCGACGGCGGGCGATGCCGCGAAGGCGGCGGTGCGCTCCACCACCCAGGCGAAGTTCGCCACCAGCCGGTCGCCCTGCGCCCGGCCGGTGGCGTCGCGACTGTTCAGAAAGGTGGCCGCAGTCGGGGCACCGCGCCCGAGCAGCCAGGCGCTTGCAACGGGGGCGAGCATGAAATCGTCATCGACCATCGCATAGTCGTAGATCGGGGTGGCGATGCGCCCGCGCCCTTCGCGCATGTTGCGCAGCACCGCGAACTCGCCAATGTCCTCCTCATGCGCGACCTCGCCATTGGCGGCGAGGCGGGCGAGCACCGCGCCCAGCCCGGCCTCCACCGCGCCGGGTTGCAGCACCGGCATCAACAGGCGCAGGCTCATCAGCGTGTCGCGGCCGAAATAGGTGTCGAACCGCCATGACCCGGCCAGATATTTTTCGCGGTAGGACAGGAATTGCAGCGCGTTCTGCGCGCGCGCGTCGCTGCCGGCATGGCCGTTCAGCAGCGCGGGGCCGGCGAGCGGGGTCAGCGGTGTCTCGCCGGTCGCCGCGGTGATGGCCAGCGTGATGCGGCCGTCCGGACCGGCCTTGACGCGGTCGCCCTGGATCGTGGTGCCACGCAGGCCCGCCATCGACAGCGCGTATCCGGGGGCACCGTCCAGCCGATCGCGTGCCCATGCGCCTGCCTTTCCGGCGACCAGTATCTCGGCAGGCGCCTTGCCCAGCGCTTCATAGTCGCGCAGCACGCGTACCGAGGACAGTACCGCCTGCCGGAACCGCAGTTCGGCCGCATCGACGCTCGCCACCGCCCGCAGGCCGTGGAGCTTGCCCGAAGCATAAGGGGTCGGCGCCCGATCCAGCCGCCATGTGACCGGCGTGGCGGTCTTCTCGAACCACAGCCCGGTGCCGCTGTCGCCGGCAGGAAAGGCGACCAGGATGCGCGGATCGTCGCCCGATCGCAGCAGCAGATGCGCCGCGACCGGACCTTGGCGCAGGAACGCGTTGATGTTGCGTCCCTCGTCGATGCGGAACGCGAGCGGTGCGGCGGTCTGCTGCGCCACCGTCGTGGCCCCGGCGATGGCCAGTGCGGAGGCGAGAAGCAGGCGGATCATCGGCAGGCGTCCTTTTAGTTCATGGCCCTCTCCCCGTGGGAGAGAGGGATTCGGCGGGCACCTCTCTCCGCGGGGGAGAGAGAAACCATCAGAAATCGAACCGCAGGCTGGCGACGGCGTTGCGCCCGTTGATCGGCCGCGCGAAGTAGAAGTTCGATCCCGTATTCTCGTTGAACCCGCCGCGCGGATTGCCTTCGGTCAGGCCGACCGCGTTGCCGATATTCTCGACCGAGGCGTTGAAGGTCACCCCCTGCGCGACATTGACCATCACGCCCGCCGAGAACAGGCTGTAGCCGGGCAGTTCGAGCTGGTTGGAAATGTCGGCATAGATCTTTCCGATCCGCCGCCAGCTGCCATAGATTTCGCCCAGGCCGTTCGGCAGCACGATGGCGGGGGTGACCGCGACGTTGATCGCGGGCGTCCGTTCGGGCTTGTTGCCGTCGAAGCCCTCCACCTGGGTACGCAGGGCCTGCGCGATCTGGTTGATGTCGATCGGGTTGCCGCCCTGGAAAGCGGACAAGGAGCGGATGTCGATCTTCGACTCCTGGATCACGCCCACCGCCTGCACGCGGAACCATTCCACCGGCCGCACCGTCACGTCGAACTCGCCGCCCCATACCTTGATGCCGGAATTGGCGGTAAGCTGCTGCGTCACCGTCACCCCGTTCACCGTCGTCTGCACGTCGCGCGACTGCGGGTAATCTAGGAAGTTGGTGTAGAAGCCCGTCACCGACGCCTGCACCAGCCGGCTGGAATAGCGCAGGCCGGCTTCGGCGAAGCGCAGGTCGGTCGGCCGGTTCTGCTCCTGCGCCTGAAAGCCGGTGGCATAGCGGCCATAGACGGCAAAGCGGTCGGTGATCAGGTAGTTGGCGCCCAGCGTCCAGGCGATCTTGTTGAACTCGCGCCGCTGGCGCGAAAAGGTGCCGTCGAAGCTGCCACCGCCATATTGGGCAATGTAGTTGTTGGCGATGATGTTGTCGTTGTCGGAGATCAGCGTGCCGTTCGGTGCAAAGACACCGGCGCCTGCCACCGGAACCTGGCCGACCGTGTTGCCGCCCAGCCGGTTGAACACGAAATGCTCGAAGCGGATGCCGCCGTCGATCCGCAGCTTGTCCCACAGCGTCAACTGGTCGGTGGCGTAGGCGGAGATGGAGGTGAACTTGGCGCGGCTCGGCCCCTCGCCGAACGTGCCATAGTTGAGGAAGCCGTTTTCCGTCAGGGAGCCGACCACGCCATTGGCGGCATCGAGCGCGACGACGTCGACGCGACGTGCGCGGTCGCGCACGTCGGTCAGGAAGGTGGCGGCGCCCACCGCGTCGTTATAGCGACTCGACTTGGTGAACAGGCCGCCGATGGTCAGCGAGTTGTTCGGCGTCTGCCAGGTGATGCCGGTGTCGCTGTTGAACTCCTTTACCGAGGCGCGGTTGTCGCCGATCACGCTTTCGGCGATCAGCCCGTTGCCGTTGATCGCGTTCAGCGCCGCATCGCCGCGGATGATCTGCCCGGTATCGACATAGCGCAGGCCGAGCCCGGTGGCGCCGGCCGGCGCGAACCGGTTCAGCGTCTGCACGCTGGTCGCGTTCACGCCCGTGCCGGTGGTGCGCAGGCGTTCCGAGGCAAGTTGCAGGGCGGAATTGTCGTAGGAAAAGATCGAATTGAAGTCGGTGCCGAAGCGCGTGTAGCGACCGCGCGCGAAGAAGTTGAAGTCGCTGCCGAAATCCTGGGTCAAGTCATAGCCATAGGACTGCGCCTTGGTATGCACGCCGTCTACCAGGTCGATATCCTTGAACGATGCGCCCGTGGTGGGCGTGGTACGCACCGTCACGCGCCCGAAGTCTCGGCTTTGCAGCAGGCCGTGAGTGGCGGACAGGCCGGGGATCGACTGCGGATCGCCGACGCCCGTCACCGGGATGGGCACGTAGAAGATGTTGTGATCGTCCACCACCTTGGCGGACAGGGTCAGCCGGCCGGTATCCCAGCGCTGGGAGATGGCGGCGCGGAACAGGAAGCCGTGATTGGCGTCATAGCCGGGATCGCGGATGCCGTCGTCGCGGCGGTAGAAGCCGCCGATCGCAATCGCGGTGTTTTCCGCGATCGGTTTGGTCATGAACGCATCGACCCGCGCGGTGGCGAAGCTGGAGGTGGTGAGCTGGAAGGTGCCGCCCGCCTTGTCGAAATCGGGCTTGCGCGTGATGAAGTTGATCGTGGCGCCCGCGCCGTTGACGGTCAGGATGCCCGATGCGCCCGAGCGTACCGCCTCCAGCCGGTCGATATAGGCTTCCTGCTTCAAAATCGTGTCGGACAGCGCGTTGATGTAGAAGACGGGCAGGCCGTCCTCCTGCAACTGCACGAATTGCTGCCCGCCGCCGGCCAGACCGCGGACCGAGAAGTTATTCGACACCTCGCCGCCCGATCCCTCGACGAAGATGCCGGGGACCAGCTCCAGCGCCTGCGCGGTCGAGCGGGGGGCCTTGCGGTCCAGATCCTCGCGGGTGGCGACGGTGATTGCGGAGGAGGAGGTCAGCACGGTCTGGCCGCGGGTGCGGGTGCCGGTGACGATGATTTCGTCCAGTTCGTTGTCGGCCTGTTGCGTCGGGGCTTCGCCGGGCTGGTTGACGGTGTCGGTCTGCGGGGCGGCGGGGTTGGCGGGGTCGGCCTGTTGCGCGCGGACGGCGGCGCTGCGGGGGGCGGCTAGGATCGCGGTGCGGCCGTCGAACGAGGCGATCGACAGGCCGGCGGAACCGGCGACGCGGCGTAGCGCCTGCGGTACGCCGTAGCTGCCGCGTACCGCCGCGATCCGGCGGCCGCGCGTCGCTTCCTCGGGCGCGAGAACCTGGATACCCGCCTGCCGCGCAAAGGCGACGATGCCGCTGGCGGCGGGCTGGGCGGCGATGTCGAAATGCTTGGTCTGGGCATCGGCGGCGGCCGGGCTGGCGACGACGATCGCCATCAGCGATGCAGCGGTGAAGGTAGCGCGAAGCGGCATGTGATGATCCTCCCCTATGGTTCTGGCGACGCATCTGCGCGCGTCTCGCCAGGGTAGATGGACGGCTGTTGCATTTCCGTCCGGACTGGTCCGAATTAATTGGGGTTAATTCCGCCGTGTCAGCCGGATCGCGCCCGCATCGCGCTCGACGCGCGCATCGGTCATCGCCGCGGCGGACCGCGCGAAGCCGTCAACATCCTCGGTGCGGAACCAGCCGACGATGCGCCGGTCGGCCAGGCCCGCCTCGACCGACAATTGCTGGTGATTGTAGCGGTTGAACTCGGCGGCGGCATCGCCCAGCGTCATGCCGTCCAGCACGATCTCGCCGCGCCGCCAGGCCAGCGCCTCGTCGATGCGGGCCGGTGCGACCTGTGCCTCGTCCGCGCCGCGATCGTCGCGAACGACGGCGCGCGATCCGGCGGCCAGATCGAGGAAGCGCGCGGGCGCATCGACCGACCAGACGCGCACGCGCCCCTCGTTCACCACCACCTGTGCCTGTCCGGCCAGCCGGCGCACGGAAAAGGCGGTGCCCACCGCCTGCACCCGCACCGCCCCCGCCTCCACCACGAACGGCCGGCGGGTGTCGTGCGCGACCTGGAACCAGGCCTCGCCGCTGTCCAGCATCACCCGGCGCGCATTGCCCGCGATCGTCACGCGCGAGCGGCTGTCGGTGTTGAGCAGCATGGTCGATCCGTCCGCCAGCCGTGCCGGGCGGCGCTCGCCCACCCCGGTTGCGAAGCGCTGCGCCGGATCATGCTGCACCCACCAGCCCAGCCCGGCAACGCTGGCCGCCGCCAGCCCCGCCGCGCCCGCCAGCCAGCGCCGCCGCGATACGGCCGGCGGTTCGGCCGCGGCGGCGGGCAGGCCGGACAGCGAGGTCCACAGCGCCTGTGCGCGGATCAGCGCGCCGCGGTGGCGCGGGTCGGCGGCCAGCCACGCGTCCAGCCCGGCATCCGGCCCGCCACGGTCCAACCGCGCGACCCAGGCGGCGGCGGCGGCGTCAATGGCGGCGGCGGAGGGGCGTTCGTCCATGTTTCATCCGTTGGCGCGTCGGCAGTTCGGCGCGCTCATCCTCGCTCAATCCGGCCAGCACGGTGCGCAGGCCGCGCGCTAGGTCGTTCTCCACGATGGTTTCGGTCACGCCCATGCGCTCGGCGATCTCGCGCTGCGACAGACCATCCAGCTTGCGCAGCCGCAGGATGGCGCGCGCCCGGTCGGGCAGTGCGCCGATCAGCGCCTCGACATGGCCGAGCAGACCACGACCCGCCACGATACGTTCCGGGTCCAGTTCGTCGGCGATCAGGGCGGGCGCGATGTCCGCCAGCGATCCCGCCGCCTCGATCCGGACCACGCGCGCCCGGCGGATATCGGCGAGCACGACGTTGCGCGCGGTCTGGAACAGATAGCCCCGCGGGTCGGTGATGTGTGCGAACCCGTCCAGTTCGGCGAGGCGGCAATAGCTTTCCTGTATCACGTCGTCCGCCTGATGCTGGGGGAAGGTGCCGCGCAGCCATCGGCGCAGCGCAGGTTCGTGCGGCAGCACCTCCTGCGCGATCCATAGCAGCAATGGCGTGTTCGCCCGGCGCATCGTCCCCCTCGTCCATCCCATGATGCATGGGTGGCCCGTTTCCGTCGCGGGCGCCGCAAAATAGGGGCAATCGGGCGCAGGGCAAAGGCCCGACCCGGTATGCCACGCGTTGGACCGTGGTTTTTCAGGAGGATGCGCCCCCATGTCCCGCAAAGATCCGTCCCGCAAAGATCCGTCCCGCAAAGATCCGATCACCGTCGTCATCACCGGCGCGTCGAGCGGGATCGGCGCCGCCACCGCGGAAGCCTTTGCCGCGAAGGGCGCGCATCTGGTGCTGGCGGCGCGCAACAAGGGGGCGCTGGACCTGGTGGCGGAGCGGTGCCGCGTGGCGGGTGGCGAAGCCCTGGTGGTGGTCACCGATGTCACCGATGCGGCGGCGGTGCAGGCGCTGGCGGCTCAGGCGCGCGATCATCTGGGCAGGATCGACCTGTGGTTCAGCAATGTCGGGATCGGTGCGGTCGGCAAATATCACGAGGTGCCGATGGAGGCGCACCGGCAGGTGATCGAGGCGAACCTGCTGGGGCACATGCACGATGCGCATGCGGTGCTGCCCATCTTCCTGGCACAGAAACGCGGCACCTTCGTCAACATGATCTCGATCGGCGGGTTCCTGGCCGCACCCTGGGCGGCGGCCTATGTGGCGAGCAAGTTCGGCCTGCGCGGCTTTTCCGAGGCGCTGCGCGGTGAGGTGTCGCAGTACCCGCATATCCATGTCTGCGACGTGTATCCGACCTTTGTCGATACGCCCGCGATCGCCCATGCGGGCAATTATACGGGCGGCAAGACATCGGTGCCGCCCGGCGTGCTCGATCCGCGCAGCGTGGCGCGCGCGGTGGTGCGCCTTGCCGACCGGCCGCGCAACACGACCGCGGTGGGTGCGCCCGCCGCGTTCATGAAGATCACGCAGTTCGCCACGCCAAATCTCAGCGCGGCGATGATGAACGGCTTCATGGGGCGGTACTTCGCCAAGGCCGATCCCGTGCCGGTAACCGGCGGCAACCTGTTCCAGCCGCCCGAGGATGACGGCGCGGTCGATGGCGGTTTCCGCCGGCCGAAACAGCGCCGCGCCGGGATTGCCGTGGCCGGCGCGGGCGCGGCGCTGCTCGCCGGCTGGCTGATCGCGCGGGGCAAGTCCCCTCCCGCCAGCCGGGAGGGGGAACCGGTCAGCGAACGGTGAAGGCGCCGATCTCCGCCACGGTCAGCTTGCCCGCGGGCACGGCGGTGGCGGCAAAGGACAGGCGCAGGAAGCGGGCCTGACGCGCCTTGTCGAAGGTCACCCGCTGGGTGGCGAGCGCATAGGCGATGTTGCCGAACTCGCCGCTGGCGCCCGGTGTCCAGCTCTTGCCGTCCATGCTCGTCTCGCAGACATAGCCGCGCGGCGGCGCGGTGTCCTTGGCGACGGTGCGCGACGGCGTCAGGCTGAAGCCGGCGAGCATCTGCGTGGCGCCAAGATCGATCGTCACCTGCGCCGGCGCTGCGGCTCCGGGTGCCGGCACGGTCCAGCGCGTGCCCGCCTCATTGTCGATCAGCGCCTCTGCACCCGCCCCCGATGCGGCGACGATGCGCCAGCCCTGCTTGGCCAGGATCGTCGGATCGGACGAGCGTACCGGCGCGACCGCGACGGGCATGACCTGTCGGAACAGGGCGATCTCGCTGATCGCGGGGCAGGCGGGGGCTTCCACGATGCGCAGGCGCAGGCGGCGGGCGGTGACGGGTTTCGGCAGGCGGATGATGCGTTGCGCCGAAATGCACGCATGCTCGGCCACGGTGCGCCAGCCGGCCCCCTCGTCCAGATCGACCGCAAAGCGCGTCACGCGCACACCGAGCGGCAGATACTCGCGCAGGCGGATCACGTCGAATGGCCGCCCCGGCGGCAGGTCCAGCGTCAGGCTCGGCGTGGTCACCCCGTCGGGTGACGACCAATAGGTGTCGCGCCTGCCGTCCAGCACGCGTGACGCGGAAAAGGCTGGCCCACGTTCATGGCTGGCGCGTGCGACGGCACCTTGCGCAAGATCGGTGGCGTAGGTCCTGGCCTGCGCGTCGCCGAAGCTTTTCAGCACCGCGACATCGTGCGCGTGCAGTTGCCCGGTGCGGTCGGGCGGCAGGTTGAGGTTCAGGTTCGTGCCGCGGCCGACCGACTCGTCGTACAGGCGGAGCAGACGCTCAGGATCCTTGACCTTGGCATCCTCGTCGGCGTGGTAGAACCAGCCGGGCCGGATCGACACATCGGTTTCGGCCGGCCACCAGAGCGGCGCACCACGCACCCCCGAATTGCCCTCCGACTGGACATAGGGGTGGTTGGGCATGGTCGGCCAGCAGGGGTCACCCGCAATGCCGTCCTCGTTACCCACCCAGCGCACATCGGCGCCGAGCGGATCAAAGGTGCAGGCCATCGGCTGATGCTGATGGACCAGCGCGATCATGCTGGGCCAGTTGTAATATTTGGGCGCATCGATCTTCCGCGTCTCGCGCGCGCCGCCATAATAGCCGTCGCCGCCATTCGCGCCGTCGAACCAGAATTCGAACAGTTCGCCATAGCGCGTGCAAAGCTCGACGATCTGGGCACGGAAATAGTCGATATAGCCCTGCCGGCCATAGTCGGCATGGTTGCGGTCCCAGGGCGAGAGATAGAGGCCGAAGGCGAGGCCGGCGCGCCGTGTCGCCTTCTCCATCTCGCCGACGATATCACCCTGGCCGTTCTTGTACGGGCTGTTGCGGATGCAATGTTCCGTCAGCTTCGTCG
Organism: uncultured Sphingomonas sp.; assembly: GCF_946477935.1. Taxonomy (GTDB): domain Bacteria; phylum Pseudomonadota; class Alphaproteobacteria; order Sphingomonadales; family Sphingomonadaceae; genus Sphingomonas. Next base: position 11,067 of record NZ_CAMLAC010000017.1, read on the forward strand.
GCCACAGGCAGAAGCCGTCATGATGCTTGGCGGTCAGGATGATGCCGCGCATGCCGCCCGCCTTGGCGGCGGCGACGATCTGGTCGGGATCGAAATCGCTGGGGTTGAACAGCTTCGGGCTTTCGTCGCCATAACCCCATTCGCGATCGGTGAAGGTGTTGATGGAGAAATGGACAAAGGCATATTGTTCGCGCGCGTGCCAGGCGAGTTGACGCTTCGATGGCGTTGCGCCCCAAGGCTTCGGTGCGGCAGTGGCTTGCGCAAAGGCGGGTGTGAAAGCGGGAAGCGCCGCGCCCGCGGCACCGGCGGCGATCAGCGAGCGACGGGTGAAATCGGTCATGTCAGTCTCCGGCATCAGGCGGGGGTGCGGCCGAACGAGGGCGGTCGATCGGCAAGCGCGCGGCCAAAGCCCGGTTCAGGCGTCGCGCTCATCGTAAAGGTCAGGCGGCCGCCCTTGACCAGATCGGCATGGGAGATCCAACTCTTCGTCCAGGGACGGCCGTTCCACTGCACCGACTTCACATAAGGCGTCGTCGGGCCGTTGCCGGGCGCATCGATCACCAGCCGCTTGCCGCCCGGCAGCGTCAGCATCGCGCGCTCGAACAGGGGCGAGCCGAAGACATATACCGCCTCGACCGGATCGACCGGGTAGAAGCCGAGCGAGGACAGCACGAACCATGCGCTCATCTGCCCGCAATCGTCGTTGCCGATGATGCCGTCGGGATCGTTCTTGTACATTTCGGTCAGCAGCCGGCGCACCATGCCCTGCGTCTTCCACGGCGCACCGACATAGGCGTAGAGATAGGCGGCATGCTGATCCGGCTCGTTGCCATGCGCATACTGGCCGACCAGCCCGGAAATGTCGGGCGGCGCGTTCTTGGGAAGCGTGGAGGGTGCGTTGAACAGCGCGTCCAGCTTCGCCTCGAACGCGCGCTCGCCACCCATATGGGCGATCAGGCCATAGACGTCGTGCTGGTTCAGGAAGGTCGCCTGCCAGCCATTCGCCTCGGTATAGTCGCGCCACCAGGGCTTGGGCATGTGGCCGAGTTGGATCGGATCATAATCCTTCCACCACGTCCCGTCGTCGAAGCGGGGGCGGGCGAAGCCGATCGCGGGATCGATGACGTTGCGCCAGTTGCCCGATCGCTTGAGCAGGCGGTCCGCCTCCGCGGTGCGGCCGGCTGCACGCGCGATCTTGGAGGATGCCCAGTCGTCATAGGCATATTCCTGCGTGCGGCTGACGCTTTCGAACCATTTGTCGGCGGGCACATAGCCCTTGGCATCGTACAGGTCGCGGCCCTTGGAATTGTCCAGGTCGCGCATGGTGAAGTCGAAGGACCGTTTGGCGATGTTGGGCCAGGCGGCGGCGTAATCGGCCTTGATCCCCTTGGCCTGCGCCTCGGCCAGCACGGGCACCGCGTGCCAGCCGATCATCGTCCCCGTCTCCACGCCCTGCAGCGGCCAGACGAGGGGGCCGAGCGGGCTCTCAGCGGTCTGGCGGATCATGTCGGCGACCAGGCTCTGCACCCGGTCGGGCGCGACGATGGTCAGGAGCGGATGCAGCGCGCGGTACGTGTCCCACAGCGAATAGGTGGAATAGGCGCGCTCGCCCGCGGGCAGCGTGTGGACCTGCCGGTCCATGCCGACATAGCGGCCATCGACGTCGGAGAAGAGCGTCGGCGCGAGCAGCGCGTGGTACAGCGCCGAGGTCATGATCGTGTGCTGGTCGGGCGTGCCGCCCTCCACCGTCACCGCGTCCAGCTCGCGCGCCCAGGTCCTGGCGGCGTCACGGCGGACGCTGTCGAAATTCCAGTGCCGCGCCTCGGCCGCGAGGTTGCGGCGGGCACCGTTGACATCGACCGCGGAGATGCCGCAGCGGATCAGCACCGGTTTGGCGCCGGCATCGTCATAATGCAGCACCGCCTTGACGCGCTTGCCCTGCACGGCGGTGGCGCCGGCGGGCTGCTGCGCGTCGTCGTCGCCGTAGAAGGTGACGCGGTCGGGCTTGCGCGACAATTGCATCGCGAAGTGGATGCGCCGGCCCTTGGCCCAGCGATGGACCCGGCGGCCGCCGGTCAGCGTGCCGTCAGCACTCACCGCGAGGCTGGCCTCGTCGATCAGCGGCGCGGCGTCGGACTTGTCGAGGATCAGGTGCGAAAGGTCGACCAGGATATGCCCGGCGCCGGCCGGGAAGGTATAGCGGTGCCAGCCGGTCCGCTCGGTCACGGTCAGCTCGGCGCGGACGCCCGATTCCAGCGCGACGCGGTAATAGCCGGGCTCGGCATGTTCCGCCGAGAAGCGCTGACGATAGCCGGCATCGGGATTGTTCAGCGGACCGGGGAGCAGTTGCACGGGGCCGCGGGTCGGCACCACCAGCACGTCCAGCATGTCGCCGATGCCGGTGCCGGACAGGTGCGTATGGCTGAACCCCATGATCGAGCCGTCGCCGTGATGATAGCCCGAGCAGGTGTCCCAGCGCTCCACATCGGTATCGGGTGACAATTGCACCATGCCGCCGGGCAGCGTCGCGCCCGGATAGGTGTGGCCGTCGCCGCCGGTGCCGATGAACAGGTTCGCCTTTGCCGCAGCCGGGCGCGCGGCGAAGGCGGGGAGGGGGGTACCCAGCGCCGCGGCGGAGGCGAGCAGGGTGCGGCGGGAGACGGTGCCGGTGCGGGGCTTGCTCATCGGTGGTCCTGCTGGTGGAGGGGAGAGGGGGTCACAGCGTTTCGCGCAGGATCGCGGGGTGCGTGCGTGCCAGCGTGACGATCAACTGGCCGAACAGGCCGTTGGTCCAGGCGAACCAGTGCCGCGTGAACTTCGACGGATCGTCCTGGAAGAAGGATTCGTGCATGAAGCCGGTGCCGGCATCGGTGTCGCGCAGCGTCTTCAGGCAGGCGCGGATCGTCGCGGCGTCGTTCGTCGAGGTGGCGCGCATGATCAGCGACATGTGCCAGATCCAGCCGAGGCCGACATGCGGACCACCAATGCCCTCGCCGGCCGTGCCGCGGAAGAAATAAGGGTTGGCATCGCTCCACGCCGCCGCCTCCGTTCGCCGCCACAGCGGGTCGTCCATCGGCACGCAGCCCAGATAGCCGAGCGCGGACAGCGACGGCACATTGGCATCGTCCATGAAGATCGCGTTGCCGAAGCCGTCGACTTCGAACGCCCAGACCTCCGACCCGTCGCGCAGGCGCATCGTGCCCCATTGGCGCAGCGCCGCCTCCACCTCGTCGGCGAGTGCAATTGCGTCACGGGCAAGCGCCGCATCGCCGCGTGCCTCGTTCGCCACCGTCGCCATTTCGCGCAAGCTCGTCACCGCGAACCAGTTGGACGGGATCAGGAAGAGATATTGGGTCGCGTCGTCCGACGGGCGGAAGCCCGATGCGATGAGGCCGACGGGTCGCATCGGATTGCCCCAGCCCTCCAGCGGCATCGTCTCGGTAGTGCGGTCGGATACGCGCAGGAAGCTGTAGGGGCCGCGATCGTCCTTGCGCTGCTGTTCGCGGAAGGTGCGGATCGTGGCGCGGGCACCCTCCGCCCAGGTGGCGTCGAACGGGCGCTTGTCGCGGGTCGTCTGCCAATATTCATAGGCGAGGCGCATCGGGTAGCAGAGCGAGTCGATCTCCCACTTCCGTTCGGCGACGCCGGGCTTCATCTCGGTCCGGTCCTTTTGCGACCATTCCAGATTGGACGGCGCGGTCGGGTCCTCCATGAACGCGTTGGCATAGGGGTCGATCAGGATGCAGCGCGCCTGCCGGGCGATCAGGCCGCGGAACAGCTCGGCCAGCTTGGCATCCTCGCGCGCCAGATGCAGATAGGGCCGCACCTGTGCCGAGGAATCGCGCAGCCACAGCGCGTTGATGTCGCCGGTGATGACGAAGGCGTCGGGCTGGCCCCCCACCGTTCCCATCTTCACTGTGGTGTCCAGCGTGTTGGGGTAGCAGTTGCCGAACATCCAGCGCAGCTTGGGATCGGCGATCCGCTTCGACACGCGCGCGATCTCGCGCTCGACGGCGGGGCTGGTGAAGCGGCGCTGGCCGACCGGCGGGCGCTTGGAGGGGAGCACGGGCGCGGCGGCGAAGGCGGGCGTCGCGGCGAGCGCGGCGGCTCCGGCGACGAACTGGCGGCGGTCGATGCTCATTTCGGCAACTCCGTGTCCTGACCCGTCACGTTGAACGACACCCATTGGCCCGGCGCCGTCTCCGGCTGGCCGCCGCCGATCCACAGGCGGTAGTCGCCCGGTACGACATGGCGGCGCCCGTCACGATCGACCACGCTCATCCCGCGCGGATCGATCGTGAAGCGTGCGGTGATCGCCTTGCCGGCCTTTGGCGCGACGCGGGTGAAGCCGACGAGCTGGCGTTGCAGTACCGGCGCGGTCATCGTGCCGGGCTTCTGCGCGGGCGGCACCAGATAGGCCTGCACCACCTCCTCGCCGTCGCGCGCACCGGCATTGGTGACGCGCGCGGTGACGGTCAGGGTCTGGCCCGCAGCGACGCTGGCCGGCGCCTGCACCGCATCATAGCCGAAGCGGGTATAGGACAGGCCGTGACCGAAGCCCCACATCGGCGTGCCGGTGAAGTAGCGATAGGTGCGCTCCTTCATGCCGTAATCGACAAAGGCGGGCAGGTCGGTCGTCGCCTTGTACACGGTGACGGGCAGGCGGCCCGACGGGCTGGTGGTGCCCGCCAGGATCTCACCCAGCGCGGTGCCGCCGGCCTCGCCCGGATACCAGATCGTCAGGATCGATTCGGCCAGCGCAGGGTCGACCGTCACCGCGCTGCCGCTCGCCAGCACCAGCACGACCGGCTTGCCCGTCGCCTTCAGCGCGGCGAGCAGCCGCTGTTGCGCGGGTGGGATCATGATGTCGGTCCGGTCGCCGCCGACGAAGCCGGGCACCTGCACCTGAAGCGCCTCGCCCTCCAGATCGGGTGACAGGCCGCCGACGACCACCGCGACATCCGCGCTCTCGGCCGCCTTCACCGCCTCGGCGATCATCGGCGCTTCGGGGGGAAGCCAGAGCAGGCGGAAGCTTTCATCCTCGCTGGCATGGTCCAGCGTCAGGTCGAAGGGCTGGGGGGTGCCGTCGCTGTCCCAGGCGATCTCGACCCGGCCCTTGGGGATCGCGCCGTCGTGCAGCATGCGTCCGCCGATCGACAGGCGTGCGGTGTCGTGCGCCGTGCAATTCTTCCAGCACTGCGCCTGGTCGAGCATCAGCCGGTACGCGCCCGGTCCCGGCGGGGTGATCGTGCCCGTCCAGCGGCCGACCCAGCCCGTTGCCGGCAGGCCCTCGGTCGGGGGCACGCGGGTGATGTCCAGGTCGATCTTGCGCGCCCGTTCGCTCTTCACCACGCGCCCGCCGACGCTGTACGTCGCCGTCAGATCCTTCAGCGCAGTCTCGGGCAGCACCACGGGTGCGCCGTCCGCCAGCACCGACCCTTGCGCATAGGCGACCTGGCCGAACTTGGCGCGGATTCCCTCCAGCGGCGTGACGGGGCGTGCGGTGGTGCCGTGGTAATTGCCCTGCAACACGCCCAGATCATCGGCATTGGCGCCGATCACCGCCAGCCGGGTGCCCGGCTTCAGCGGCAGGCGGTCGCCCTCGTTCTTCAGCAGGACGATGCTCTTGCGCGCGGCTTCCAGCGCCAGCGCGCGGTGCGCAGGCTTGCCGATCTCGGTCGGCTTGATCCGGCTCCACGGGCTCGTCGCGCCGAATGCGATGCCGAGCGCCCGGCGTGCCTCCAGCGAGCGGGCAAGCGCGGTATCCACCTCCGCCTCGGTGATGAGGCCGCGGCGCACCGCTTCGGGCAGCGCGGCATAGGCGTTGCCGCAGTTCAGGTCGTTGCCGCCCTTGATCGCCGCCGCCGAGGCGCCCGCTCCGTCCAGCCGGTAATGGTGGAACATGTGGATGTTCGCCACCGCGTCGCAGTCCGACACGGTAAAGCCCTTGAACCCCCAGTCGCGACGCACCCGGACGTTGAGCAGATCGGAAGAAGCGCAGGCCGGCGTGCCGTGGATCGAATTGTACGCGCACATCAGCGAACGCGCCTTGCCGTCGATCACCGCCATGCGGAAGGCGGGCAGGTATGTGGCCTCCACATCCTGCGGGCTGGGATCGACATCGAAGCCGTCGCGCCCGGCTTCCGGCCCGCTATGCACCGCCAGATGCTTGGGCGTGGCGATGACCTTGGGGTATCGGGGGTCGGGCCCCTGCAGACCTTGCACGAAGGCGACGCCCAGCTTGCCCGTCAGATACGGGTCTTCGCCGTACGTTTCCTGCCCCCGGCCCCAGCGCGGATCGCGGAAGATGTTGATGTTGGGCGACCAGATGGTCAGCCCTTCATAGATGCGGCGATCGGCGCTTGCCGGCTTGGTGTTGAACTTCGCGCGCGCCTCGGTCGCCACCACGTCGCCGATCTTGCCGACCAGCGCGGTGTCCCAGGTCGCGGCCATGCCGATCGCCTGCGGAAAGACGGTGGCATGGCCATTGCGCGCGAGGCCGTGCAGACCCTCGCTCCACCAGTCATAGGCGGGCAGCCCGGCCTGCGCGTCCGCCGGCGCAGTGCTTTGCAGTTGTGCGGCCTTTTCCTCGATCGTCATCGTCGCGATCGCGGTGGTGACGGGGTCTGCGGTTGCGAGCAGCAGCCAGATCATTTGCGGTTCCCCAGGGTGCGCACGGTGAGCGCCTTTTTGAGTGTGGCGGGCGAGGCATCGGAGGTGACGGTGAGCGTGCGGCTTTCACCCGGCAACAGGTCGAACCCGTCATCGGACGGCTGTGCCGCCACCGCGCCGAAATCGAGCATCACCGCGCGGGCGAGATTCTTGGCGGTGACGGTCACGTCACGGCCCTGCCAGCGAACCGTGATACCCGGATCGGGCCAGGCGATCGCCTTGGGCAGCACGCGCTCGACGATGCGGCGGCTGACCACCTGATCGCCGATCAGCAGTTCGGCGACGCCGTAGCTCGCCTCGGGTGCCGCGCCCGCGAACAGCGTCGTATCGGGTACGCTCACCGCCTCGCCGGCGGAGAGCGGCGCCAGTGTCACGTCGCCCGATTGTTCGCCCAAAGCGTGCCCGTCCATGCCGAACCCGCGCACCCGCCAGCGGGCCGCGATCGGCGTCGTCGCGTCGGAGACGAGCGCGATGCGGGTCGCACCGTCCTTGTGCTCGGCGACGATCGCCTGGGCTGCGAAGAAGCGCTTCATCTCGTGGTGGAGCAGCTTCCACTGGCCGTTATAATCGATGCTCGACCACGACACGACCGGCCAGACATCGTTCAACTGCCAGTAGAGCGAGCCCAGCGTCACCGGCCGGCAGGCGCGGTGATGGAGTGCGGCGAGCGAGATCGCCTGCGCCTGGTTGACCTGCGACAGATAGGCGAAGTCGGCAAAGTTCTTCGGCTCGCCCAGGCGTTCGCGGATGTAGAACATCAGCCGCTCATTGCCTTCGCCCGCCAGGAACTTCTGGTGCGCCTTCATCACCGGGCTGTCGAACTTCAGGTCCAGCGTGCCGGCGAAGTCCTTGATCGTCGACAGGTCCGGCGTGCCCTGAAAGCCATATTCCGACATGAAGCGCGGGCAACTGTCCAGATAACGCTCGACCGGCTTCGACCCCGACCATACGTCCCAGAAATGCCGGTCGGCATCTGCATCGGTATCCACCGGACCTTCATAGTCGGTGGAAGGTGAATTGGGCCAATACGGTACGCCCGGATCGAAGTCGCGCACCGCCTGGCGCAGCACGCGGTCGAACAGCACCGCCATGCCGGTGCCGATCCGCTCCTGCTCGTCCGCCCCAACCCGCTTCTTGAACGCCTTGCGGTCGGACCAGTTCTCCCAGCCCGCCAGCACCTCGTTGCCGCCCGCCCACAACACGATCGAGGGATGGCCGGACACGCGCGCGACCTGCTCCTCCGCCTCGATCCGCACATTCTCGCGGAAGTCCTTGTCCGGCGGCGTCACCGCGCCGCCGAACATGAAGTCGGACCAGATCATCAGACCCAGCTCGTCGGCCGCATCGAAGAACGCATCGGGCAGATAATACCCGCCGCCCCAGATGCGGATCATGTTCATGTTGACCGCTTTGGCGTCGGCCAGCATCTTGCGCATGGCGTCTGCCGTGACGCGCGAGGGAAAGCTGTCGAACGGGATCAGGTTCGCGCCCTTGGCGAAGATCGGCGTGCCGTTCACCTTGAAGCCGAAGCTGCCGTCCTTGCGGATCAGCTCCACGGTGCGCAGGCCGATCCGGCGCTGCGCGCTGTCGCTGGCCTGTCCGTTCTCCACCAGCGTGCCGGTCACGCGGTAGAGCGGCTGCGCGCCGTACCCGACCGGTTGCCAGCGCTGCGGATTGGTGATGCTCAGCGGTATGCTGACCCGGTTCATGCCGGGGGCCAGCGTGACCACCTGTTCGGCGTTGACCGCCGCGCCGTTCGGTCCGGTCACCGCGGCGCGCAACGTCGCGGGGCCGGCGGTGTCGGCCATCACCTCGAACTCGGCGGCCAGCCGTGCCTCGCCGTCGTTGAGCGCGATCTGGTTGACCCGGAACTGCGCGACGCGGGCATCGTCCCACGCTTCCAGCTTCACCGGCCCCGACGGACCGACGTTCAGGATGCGGGGGCCCCAGTCCCAGCCATAATGATATTTCGCCTTGCGGATATAGGGGGAGGTCTGCTTGCCCTTGGGCTCGTCGCCGAAGAAGCTGTCATATTCGCCGGGGAGCGGGTTCGCCTCTGCCAGCACCTTGGGCTGCAGCGTCGCGATCGGCGGGGCGAAGCGGATCGTGATCGTGTTGCGACCCGGCTTCAGCCACGGCTTGGCATCGATCCGCCAGGTGCGGTGCGCATTGTCGGCCTTCAGCACCGCCTGCCCGTTCACCGACACGGTGGCAAAGGTGTCCAGCCCCTCGAACACCAGATCGAGGTGATCGCGCGCCGCCATGTCGGCGCTCACGTCCAGCATGCGGACATATTGCCAGCCGGTGCGGCCGACCCACTGGATTGCCGCCTCGTTCAGTCCCTTGAACGGATCGGGCACCCGCTTCGCGGCGATCAGGTCCTGCTGCACCGTGCCGGGCACGCGCGCCGGCAGCCACTTCGCCTCGCGCGGGTGCGCCTTGGCGGCGGCGGTGTCGGCGGGATCGATCCGCACCGTCCAGCCGTCGTTCAGCGGCACCACCGATTTTGGCGCGGCGACGGCGGCCGTGGAGGCGAGCAGCAGCGGCAGGGCGAGCATCCAGGCGCGCATCACTGCGCCTCCGTCAGCGTCATGCGTTCCACGGTATAGATCGGGTCGCTGGTCGGTGCGGTGAATTGCAGGCAGATGGTCTTGTCTCCCTTGTCCGTCTGGGTGGCGTCCATTGCGGGGAATTGTCCTGAAAAGCGCATGCGCTGCGGCGCGGTGGCGGGGTCGGGCAGGGGGAAGCTGCCCGCGATGATCGGCTTTGGCGCATCCGTGTCGGACGGGGCCTTGCAGCCGACCAGCACCAGCAGTTCGCCATGCGGGGTGACGCTATAGTGGCGGCGCACCTGGTCGAATTCATGCGCCAGCCCGTAATGCCGGGCCAGCCGCGCGACCTCGATCGTATAGCCCTTGGCGATGTCGACCGGCGCCTCCGGATAGGCGGTGCAATTGTCGAAGATGTTGACGTTGTAGGCGGGGCCGTTGGCGGTCGCATCCGGGGTCAGCGCGACGCGCAGGTTGAGCTTGCCGCCCGGGCAGGCGACCATGTCCGAACTCGTCCGCGTCAACAGCGCGGGGCGGGCGGTGGCGAAGTCGCGCACCCCCGCCAGTTGCTGACCATCGGCGCCGAACGGCGCGGCGCGGATCGTCGCGCCGGGCTTCATCGTCAGCGCCGTGGTGTAGCGCCTCGACCGCGCGGTCGGCTCGGTGCCGTCGAGCGTATAGCGGATCGTGCCCTGCGGCGCCTGCTGCTCCAGCGACACGCGCACGCTGTTCGCACGCAGCGCCTGCCCACGCGTATCCGCCAGTCGGTATTCGACCGCCAAGGCGCTGTCCGCCACCTCGACCCCGGCGCGCTCCCACCGCTGCATCTGCGGCACCAACCGGGATACGAAGCCGGGAAAGTCGCGCGGACGCTGGATCCAGCCATTCTCCGCAATCGCCGCGATGCGCGGGAAGACGGCGTGCTGCACCTGCCAGGGCGTGACGAAATATTCGCTCCACCCGTTCATCTGCACGCCCAGCACATGATGCGCCTTGTCCGCCGGAATGCCCGCCGGCATCGGATCATAGGCATAGACATCGGCCAGCGTCTTGATCTCCGACCAGCGGCCCGGCGGCTCGTTGCCCTGGGTGCTCTGCATGCTGTCCAGATACAGGATCGGGGATGGAGACAGCACTACGTCATGGTCCTGGCGCACCGCCTCCACCGCGCCCTTCTCGCCGCGCCACGACATCACCGTGGCCGATGGCGGCAGGCCGCCCTCCAATATCTCGTCCCAGCCGATCAGGCGGCGGCCCTTGCTCGCCAGATATTTGCCGAACTCGTCGATCACCCAGCTTTGCAGGCCGTTTTCGGTCGAAATGTTCAGCGCCTTCATCTGCGCCTGCACCTCGGGCGAGCGCTCCCACTGGTCCTTCACCGCCTCGTCACCGCCGAGATGGATATAGGTGCCGGGAAACACGTCGATCAGCTCGTCCAACACGTTGCGGATGAACGCCATGCCCGCCGGATTGGGGTTCAGCAGATAGGGCATCACCCCCCATTCGTTGCTGACCGGCGGCCGGTTGCCCAGCACGCCGATCTCCGGGTAGGCGGCGACCAGCGCCTGCGCATGGCCGGGCAGGTCGATCTCCGGCACGACCGTGATGCCCCGGTCGGCGGCATAGGCGACCAGCCCGCGCAGTTCGTCCTGCGTGTAGAAGCCACCGTGGCGCGTCGTCGGTGCCGGACCGCCGGTGGAGGGGGGTGTGCGCCACGCCCCGATCTCGGTCAGTTTGGGATAGCGTTTCACCTCGAACCGCCATCCCTGATCGTCGGTCAGGTGCAGGTGCAGCGTGTTCAGCTTCACCGCCGCCATCTGGTCGACGATGCGCTTGATCTCGGCCAGCGGCTGGAAATGACGCACCGGATCGACCAGCAGCCCGCGCCAGGCGAAGCGCGGTGCGTCGTCGATCGTCACCGCGGGAACGCGCACCGGCTTGCCCATCGCATTGTCGGGACTGAGCAACTGCGTCAGCGTCATCGCGCCGTGGACGAATCCGGCGGGCCTGGAGGCGGTGATCCGGATGCCGCCCGGCTGCACGACCAGTCGGTAGGCCTCCGCGCCCGCAATCGCGTCGTCCTGCGCGAAGACGATCCGCGCATCGCCCTCGGCAGGGGCCAGCGCGATGCCGCGCACGGTGCGGACGTGATCGACCAGCAGCCGTGCCGCGGCCTGCGCCTGCGGGGTTTGCGTGGCCACGGTGGTGCCCGCGGAAACGGTGATGCTGCCTGAGCCACGCGTCACCGTCTGCGGCATGGGCAGCAGCTTCATCGGCGCCTGCGCAGCGGCCGGTGCGGTGAATGCTAGCACCAGTCCCAGTCCGATCGATGCCGTCGCCGCTCGACGCATGCCTGCCCCTTGGTTCCGTTTTGGTATTAGGAGGTATCATGCATAGAAGCGGCGAGTACGTCCATGCCCCTGACCCAAAAAAACCAAGGCCGGCCGCGTCATGAAAAACGCGACCGGCCCAACAGGTTAAGTCTGACGGATTACAGGCGGAACGATACGCTGCCGACGAAGGTGCGCCCGTTCTTGTAGAAGGCCGAAGGCCGGTCGCGCGTGCCGCTATATTGCAGATAGGTCTCGTCCAGCAGGTTCTGGGCGTTGACCGTCAGCGTGATGTTCTTGGTCAGGTTGAGCGAAGCCGATGCGTCGAGCTGGCTGTACGGCGCCACCATCTCTTCCGATCCCAACCGCCCGATCGTGCGGAAATAGGAGGAGCGATAATTGTAGCTGACCCGCGCCTGGAACGGTCCGCTTTCGAAATAGGGGATCACGTTCACGGTATGCTTCGACAGATAGGGCAGGTTCAGCGCGCCGTTGATGCCCGCGACCGTCGAGGTGCTGCTGTCCTGGTACGAATAGTTCGCCTGCAGACCGAACCCGCCCCAGATTTCGGCCTGACCGTTCACCAGCACGCCGTTCACCTTCGCCTTGCCGCCGTTGATCGGCTGGTTGACGTTATAGGTCGTCAACTGGTTGCGCAGCGCGTTGAAGTAGATCGCGTTGGTCCGGGTGTTGATGATATAGTTGTCGATGTCGCGGCGGAACAGCTCCAGCGACAGCAGCGCACCCGCGCGCGGATACCATTCGGCGGTGATTTCATAATTGGTCGACTGGTACGGCCGCAGGTTCGGGTTGCCGCCGCCGCCGTCCAGCGTCACGTCGTTGAGCGAGGTCGCCGCCGCCAGGTCCTGGTAGCGCGGGCGCGAGATCACCTTGGCCACCGAGCCGCGCACGATCACTTCCGGCGTGATCGTGTAGATCAGGTTCACGCTGGGCAGGAACTTCAGATAGTCGGTCGACACGCGCGTCGGCACCGGCTGGGGATTGACCACGTTGCTGAGCGTCGTCGCATAGTTGGACACGTCGCGCGTATAAACCAGCCGCCCGCCGATATTACCGCGCAGGCCGCCCTGATCGAAGTTCAACTGGACATAGGAGGCGGCAACCGTTTCCTTCACGCGCGTCGATGCGCCGATCTTGGTGACCAGCGGGCTGTTGATCGAATTGGCAAGGATGTCGATCACCGACTGCTCGGGCAGGTTCAGGAACTGCGTCGCGCTGCCCGATCCGCCGCTGCCGTCGAAGACGCCGCCGGGCGTGACGCCCGTGGTGACGCCGAGCTGCGCGGCGGTTTGCGAACTGGTCTTGTAGGTGTTGATGCCGCGCGCATCGATGCGGTTGACGTGATCGGTCACGCGCGCGCCGATCAACAGTTCGCTGAACACGCCGCCCAGCGGCACCGTGCCGTCGAAGCCGCCGAAGATGTCGCGGTCGGTGGTCACGCTGTAATCCAGCCCGCCGATCTGCGCGGCGATCAGTTGCGCACCGTTCACGATCACCGGCCGCCCCTCGATCTGCGCCGGGTTGTTGTTCGGGTTGGTGAAGTAGTTCGCCGGGTTGGTCAGGTCGCCGGTGAAATTGACCTCGGCCGTGGTCGGCGTGATCGCGTAGCTGAACGGCAACCGGGTCTGCACGTTGAACAGATATTCGGGATTGCGCCCACCCTTCGCCTTGCTCCAGCCGCCGGCGAAGGACACCTTGGCGCCGTCGTCGCCCTCCCAGTCGGCGAAGAAGTTCAGATTGTCGGTCTTCAGCTTGGTACGGCGCACCAGCGTGTCGAGCTGCGCGCTCTGGCTGTTCGCCGCGCCGAAATTCGCCTGCGTCACCACGCCGTTCGACACCGTCGCCGATTGCAGCACGTCGCCGGTCCACGCGCCGGGGATGGTGTACATCGCCTGGCTGTAGTTGTTGTAGTTGCCGTCGATGTGCAGGCCGTTCAGCGTCAGCGTCAGGTTTTCGGCCGGGCGATACTGCACCGTGCCGGCGACGCTGGCGCGCTGGCGCTGCTGCTGGAAATAGGCGTAGTTGATGCCGAAGGGCGATGCGGCCTGGTACAGATCCTGGATCGTGCCGCCATTGATCGTCGCGTTCGGGTTCTTCAGCGACAGCGCGCCTGTGGTCGCGTCGCGATTGACGAACGGGCTGTTGCGCGTGCCATCGGCATTGGGCGCGATATTGTCATAGCCGAAGAACTCGACACCGGCGCGCACCATGTTCTGCTTGTCATAGGTGGCCGCGACCAGCACGCCGAACGTTTCGGCGTCGTTGCGCCAGCTATACAGGCCCGATCCGCGGATATTCCCCTTGTCCGCGCGGTCGTTGTACAGATAGCCGCCCGACGCGAAGATCGAATTGGCCTCCAGCTCCAGCGGCCGGCGGGTACGCACGATCACCGTGCCGCCCAGGCTGCCTTCCTCGATCCGCGGTTCCGGCGACTTGTACACCTCCAGCCGGTCGACCAGTTCGGGGGCGAGCAGCGAATAGTTGAAGGTACGGCTGCTGGGGTCGTTGTCGTTGCCGCCCCAGTCGGCGGAGGCCAGACCGTGCCCGTCGAGCAGCATGCGGTTGAGGGCCGGATCGGTGCCCAGAATGGCGACCTTCTCACCCTCGCCGAAACGGCGATCGATCGACACGCCGGGGATATGCGCCAGGGACTCGGCGACGTTGCGGTCGGGGAACTTGCCGATATCCTCGGCCGAGATCGCATCCACCACCGCGTTCGCGTTGCGCTTCACCTCGATCGCCTGGCGCAGACTGCGCGCATAGCCGGTGACGACGATCTCGCCGTCCTCGCCCGCCGCTGCCGCGTCCTGATCGGATGCGGCGTTGCTTGGTGCGGTGGTGCTGGGCGGTGTCGTCGGTGTGTCCTGCCCTTGTGCGGCGGTGGCGGCCAGCCCGGTCATGGCCGTTGTCATCAGGATCCAGTTGCGCAACCGCATCGTCATTCCCCTTCCATGGAGAGGCGCCCAGCCGCGCTGCTCCCCGCTTTCACCACCGCATGGCTGGCGGCGCCCCCGCCGGCTGTGTTCGGTCGGGAATCACGGGATTGGTATAACCAAAATATACCATATCCGCCACGAAAATTCATTAAATCGTCTTAAAAAAGAAACGTTCTGATAAGTGATTGGCATTGAAAGCATGTTTTGACCATGGGATGTGCATCGTACGGAAGCTTCGCCGTGGAATGGAATGGTCCTGTGGAGGTACCGCATGGTTGTTCCACGCCGCGGCATTCGATAGGCTCCATGTTCGATGCGGCGTATCACGATCGCGACACCTGCCGATCAGGCCGGCAGGGACAAAGGGAGACGGGAATGGCATTTTCGGATGAGGTGGGGCGCTTCCGCGATGGCAATCCTTCCCCGCTCTACCTCCAACTCCAGCAACTGATCCGCGAGGCGATCGGCCGGGACGTGCTGGTGCAGGGCGACGCCATCCCCGCCGAACGCGATCTTGCCACCGAATATGACGTGTCGCGCATCACCGTGCGCAAGGCGATCGGCGGCTTGGTCGAGGATGGTCTGCTGACCCGAAGGCGCGGCGCCGGCACCTTTGTGGCGGGCCGCGTCGAGAAAAGCTTCTCCAAGCTCTCCTCCTTTTCCGAGGACATGGCCGCGCGCGGCAAAGCGGCGTCCAGCGAATGGATCAGCCGCGCCGCCGGCACGGTCAGCCCGGAGGAGTCGATGGCGCTCGGCCTGTCGCCCGGCGCGCCGGTCTTTCGTTTCCAGCGCATCCGCTATGCCGATGAACAGCCCATGGCGCTCGAATTCTCCACCATCGCGGGCTATTGCCTGCCCTCGGTCCAGGCGGTCGGCGACTCGCTTTATGTCGCGCTCGACCAGGCGGGTAGCCGCCCGGTGCGCGCGCTCCAGCGGCTGCGCGCGGTGCCCTTCGGTCCGGAACACGCACGGATGCTGGGTGTCGATGCCGGCCAGCCCGGCCTGCTGATCGAGCGTCGCGGTTTCCTGCGCGACGGTCGCGCCGCCGAGTTCACCCGGTCCTATTATCGCGGCGACGCCTACGATTTCGTCGCTGAACTGTCCGACCTGTAAGGGTCGACGCCAGAGGAGTTTTTTCTTGAACCGCCGTCAACTCCTCCTGACCGGCGCCAGCGCCGGTGCCGTTGCCGCGCTTCCCGTCCACGCTGCCCCGCGCGATCGTACGGTGGGGCAGGGGGGCGCCCTGCCGATGCCGGCGCCCGGCAACACGCTGCCCCCGCCGCTGCCCGTCCATGATGCCGGCAAGACGCGGATGGAGCGCGGCTGGCTGTTCCACGAAGGTGACATCGCCAATCCGGTGCTCGACACGCACAACGCCACCTATCTCAGCGTCAAGGCCGGCAATGCGCAGGGGGCCGCGGCGATCGACCATGACGACAGCGACTGGACGCGTATCCGTCTGCCGCACGACTGGGCAAGCGCGCAGCCCTTCGAGGAAAGCGCCAACATCTCGCAGGGCTATCGCCGGCGCGGCATCGGCTGGTATCGCCGCCGCTTCGCGCTCGACCCCGCCGATCGCGGCAAGCGGCTGGAGCTGCATTTCGACGGCATCGCCACCAACGCGACGATCTGGCTGAACGGCAGCACCGTCGCGCACAACTGGTCGGGCTATAACAGCATCTATATCGACCTGACGCCCTTTGCCCGCTTTGGCGAGGAGCTGAACACGATCGCGATCCGCGTCGATGCCAATGCGATGGAGGGCTGGTGGTATGAGGGTGCGGGCCTCTACCGCCATGCCTGGCTGGTCCGCCGCGCGCCCGTGTCGATCGCGACCGACGGCGTGCATTGCGATCCGCGGCACGAGGCGGGGCGCTGGCAGGTACCCGTTACCGTCACGCTGAACAATGTCGCGCGTCAGGCCGCCACGGTAACGGTCGAGGCGCAACTGCTCGCCCCGGATGGCCGTCCGCTCACCCGTGCCGAGGTGCCGGCCACCGTTACCCCGCTGGATACCGTGACGGCGACGCTGACGCTGGACGCGGCGAACCCGGTTCTGTGGTCGGTCGAGACGCCGACGCTCTACACTGTCGTGACCCGCATGCTGGTGGATGGCGCGCCCGTCGACGAGCGCCGCACTCCCGTCGGCTTTCGCACGATCCGCTTCGATGCGGCCGAAGGCTTTTTCCTCAACGACCGCCCCGTGAAGCTGAAGGGCGTGTGTCTGCATCAGGATCATGCCGGCGTCGGCACCGCCATCCCCGACAGCCTGCACCGCTGGCGGCTGGAACGGTTGAAGGCGATCGGCTGCAACGCGATCCGCTGCTCGCACAACGCGCCGTCGGTCGAGTTTCTCGACCTGTGCGATGCGATGGGCTTTCTCGTCATGGACGAGAACCGCCAGTTCAATCCCGCGCCCGATTATATGGAGCAACTGCGCTGGCTGGTCCGGCGCGACCGCAACCATCCCTCGATCATCCTCTGGTCGGTGTTCAACGAGGAGCCGATGCAGGGCACCGAGGCCGGCGTGGAGATGGTCCGCCGCATGGTGCATGAGGTGAAGGCGCTGGATGACAGTCGCCCGGTCACCGCGGCGATGAACGGCGCCTTCTTCGATCCGAACAGCGTGTCCAGCGTCGTCGATGTCACCGGCTTCAACTATTACCAGAACGATTACGACCAGTTCCACCGCCTCTTCCCCGATCGGCCGCTAACCAGTTCGGAGGATACCAGCGCCTATGAGACGCGCGGTGCCTTCCACAGCGATCCCAAGGCGCACGTCATCACCTCCTATGACGACGAGGCGACGAGCTGGGGGGATACGCATCGCGGCACCTGGAAGAAGATCATGGAGCGCCGCTTCGTCGCGGGCGGCTTCGTATGGACCGGCTTCGACTATCATGGGGAGCCGACGCCCTATGCCTGGCCGACCATTTCCAGCTTTTTCGGCATCATGGACCTGTGCGGTTTTCCCAAGACCGCGACCGACATCCACGCCGCGCATTGGGTCGATACCCATCCGGTCGTCGCCATCGCACCGCACTGGACCTGGCCCGGCAAGGATGGCAAGCCGATCCGCGTGTTCGTGACGAGCAACGCGGAAACGGTGGCGCTGCGCGTCAACGGTCGCGACCTGCCCGCGCAAAAGGTCGACCGCATCATGGGCAACGTCTGGAGCGTGCCCTACGCCCCCGGCCGGATCGAGGCGATCGCGATGCGCGGCGGCCGCGTCGTCGCCACTGCCGCGCACGAGACCGCCGGGACCCCCGCTGCGCTCCGCCTGACGCCCGCGCGCTCGGTGATGGCCGGCGATGGCGAGGATGCGCAGGCGATCACCATCGATGCGGTCGATGCGAAGGGCCGGCACGTCCCCACCGCCAACCTGCCGACCCGCTTCACGGTCGAGTGTGCCGAGATCATCGGCATCGGCAATGGCGATCCCAACAGCCACGAATCCGAAAAGGGCAATGCCCGCTCGCTGTTCAACGGCCTGGCCCAGATCATCCTCCGCGCCGACAAGGGGGCAGGCCGCGTGATCGTGCGGGCCGAGGCGGAGGGCCTGTCGCCCGCCCGCCTCGTCATCGCACGCCGCCCGGCGGCCGAGGTGGCGCAGTGGCCGGAAAGCTTCGGCGGCCAAGCCTTGACCGAATGGCGCCGCTCCCCCGCCTCGGCAACCAGGCCCGGCCCGGACGCCGCGCCCCCCGATGGCGACAATAACAGCTGGGCGTTTGTTCGCGCAGGCACCGGCGCCCGGCCCGATCCGGCAGGCAACTGGCGCGCCTGGCGCATCACCGTCATGCCGTGGAAGCGCATCGCGACAGAAGGCGGCATGCTCCGTTTTCGCGAGATCACCGGCCGCGCCGAACTCTATGTCGACGGCCAGCGCCTCGCGACCAAGGACAGCGCGGCCGCCGGCGCGCTGGCGGCACGCGTTCCCGCCGGCCAGGGCCGCCGCACGATCCTGCTGCTGGTGGAAGGCGCCGGCATCACCGGTCCGGTGACGCTGGACGTCTCGTAACGCCCAAATGCCCTCTCCCCCACGGGGAGAGGGAGGGGCCTATCGCGTGAGCGATGGGAGGGTGAGGGGCCGCCCTATCTTCCCCATGGGGAGAGGGCTGACCCCTTAACCCTCGACCAACCGCGCCGCATCACCCAGCAGGTGCACCACGCCCGTCGCCGGCCGCGCCACCGCCTTCACGCCCAGCTTCGCCAGGGCCGCGTCATCCACCGCGCCCGAAACCTCGACGCGCACCCGCCCGGCATGGACGCTGGCCGCGCCCACCTTGCCGCCAAGTGCCGCGACCAGCGCCGGCGTCAACCGCACCGCCTTGGTCTCGGCTTCCACCGCCGGTCCGGTGGACAGCGTACCGCCCCCCGCCGCCAGCGCGTCGCGGATCTCGGATGCGACGGTATCGGCGATTGGCCCCACCACCACCTGCAGCGCGGTGGCGGACGGCCGGATGATCCCGCGCGCGCCCAGCGCCTTCAGCGCGGCCTCGTCCACCGCGTCCTGGTCGTTCACCACCAGCCGCAGCCGCGTCGTGCACGCGCCGACATCCTTCAGGTTCGCCGCGCCACCCAGGGCCTGTGCAAAGGCGGTGCCGCGCTCGCCCGCGGCAACCGGCGCGGCCGCCGTCGTCGCGCCTTCGGTCACCGGCTCACGCCCCGGCGTCTGCAATCCGAAGCGGCGGATCGCGAAGCGGAAGATCGCGTAATAAGCGAGCGCATAGGCCGCCCCCACGGGCACCAGCATCAACGGCCTGGTCGCCTTGCCGAAGTTCAGCGCATAGTCGAACAACCCGGCGGAGAAGCCATAACCCAGCTTCACGCCCAGCGCGTTCATCACCGCCTCGGCCGATCCGGTCAGCACCGCGTGTACGGCGTACAGGGCCGGTGCGAGGAACATGAAGGAGAACTCGATCGGCTCGGTCACGCCGGTCAGGAACGAGGTCAGCGCCAGACTGAGCAACAGGCCGCCCACCGCCTTGCGCCGCTCCGGCAGCGCCTCGTGATACATCGCCAGGCACGCGGCGGGCAGGCCGAACATCATGACGGGGAAGAACCCGCTCATGAACCCGCCCGCGGTCGGATCACCCGCGAAGAAGCGCGTCAGGTCACCCGTCTTGCCCTGGAACTCGCCGACCGAGAAATAGGCGACGTTGTTCAGAATGTGGTGCAGCCCCGTCACCAGCAGCAGCCGGTTGAGCAGGCCGAAGGCAAACAGCCCGGCGCCACCCGCCGCGACGACGCCCGCGGACAGCGCATCCATGCCCGCGCTGATCCATGCATAGCTGACGCCAAGGATCAGCGCGAGGCCAAGCCCCGCAAACCCCGACACGATCGGCACGAACCGCCGCCCGCCGAAAAAGGCGAGATAATCGGGCAGCTTCAGGTTGGAGAAGCGGTTGTAGAAGCTGCCGCCGATCGCCCCGGCGACGATGCCGACGGGCACGTCGAACTTGGCGATCGTGGCCGCCTTCCACGCTTTCTCGACCGTCGCGCGCAGCGCCTCGGGCACGTTCGCCAGCACATCGGGTGGCACCACGAACAATGCCTGTGCGCCCGCCGTCGCGACGAGGTAGCAGACCAGCCCGCCCATTGCGGCCGCACCATTGCCATCCTTGGCAAACCCGGTCGCCACGCCGATCGTGAACAGCAGCCCCAGATGGGAAAAGATCGCATCGCCCGCGGCACTGACGAACGCGATGTCCAGCAGGTCGGGTTGGCCCAGCCGCAACAACAGCCCTGCGATGGGCAGTGTCGCGATCGGCAGCATCAACGCGCGGCCCAGCGGCTGCAGCGCTCCCAGGATCGACTTCATGCGCCCAACTCCCCTTCGAACTTGCGGGCCAGCGCGCGCACCTCGGCGGCGGTGGCGCAGGCGAGGGCGGCGCGCGCATGGGCGCGGACCGCCTCCATGTCGAGCGCCGCGACCAGCGCCTTGATCTCGGGCACCGCGGCGGGTGCGGCGGACAATTCGGTCACGCCCAGCCCGACCAGGATCGGCACCGCCAGCGGATCGGAGGCGAGGCCACCGCATACGCCGGTCCAGCGGCCATGCACGTCCGCGCCCTTCACCGTCTCGCCGATCAGGCGCAGCACGGCCGGGTGCAATCCATCGAGCGCGCCGGCCACGCTGGCATTGCCGCGGTCCATGGCGAGCGCATATTGCGTCAGGTCGTTGGTGCCGATCGACAGGAAATCGGCCTCGCGCGCCAGCAGGTCGGCGGTGACCGCGGCGGCCGGCGTTTCCACCATCACCCCCAGTTGCACGCGGGAGCCCGCCTCGATCCCGTCCAGCACCGCGCGCACCCGGCGCAGTTCGTCGACGCCCGCGATCATCGGTACCATGATCCGGCATTGGCCGACCGGCTCGACCGCCAGGATCGCGCGGATCTGGTCCGCCAGGATCTCGGGATGCGCAAAGCCGACGCGGATGCCGCGCAGGCCCAGCGCCGGATTCTCCTCCGGCCCGATCGGCAGATAGGGCGCCGGTTTGTCGCCACCGATGTCGAGCAGGCGCACGATCAGCGGCCGGCCGTCCAGCGCGGTCGCCACCGCCTGATAATCGGCGACCTGTTCGTCCAGGCTGGGCGCGGTGTCGCGCTCCAGGAACAGCAGTTCGGTGCGCAGCAGGCCACAGCCCTCCGCCCCGTTCGCCACCGCGATGCGCGCATCGTCGGCGGACCCGCAATTGGCGAACAGTTCGATCCGCGTGCCGTCGCGCGTCCGGCAATCCTCGCCGGCCCGCGCCAGTGCATCGGCCCGGCGGCGCTGTGCCTCGGCGATGCGCGTCCCGGCATCCGCCAGCGTTTCGGCCGAGGGCGCGACATGGATCAGCCCGCCGCTGGCATCCAGCACGACGCGCGTGCCCGCGGCCACGTCGCGCAGGCCCCCGCCGATCGCGACCAGCGCCGGCAACCCGCGCGAGGCGGCGAGGATCGCGACGTGCGAGGTCGGCCCGCCCCGCTCCACTGCCAACCCGGCCAGCCGGTCGAGGTCCAGCCCCATCAACTGCGACGGCAACAGATCGTCGGCGACCAGGATGGTGCCCGGCGCGAGGTCGGCGCGCGTGTCCTCCACGCCCATCAGGCGCGCGATCAACTGGCGCTCTAGATCGCGCATGTCGTCCGCCCGCTCGGCCAGCCGGCGGTCGCCGCCTGTGCGCAAGGCGTCCGCCTGCGGACGGATCGCCCCGCGCCACGCATGGCCGGCGCTCTGTCCCTGTGCGATCCCCGCCAGGGTCGCCTCGATCAATGTGGGATCGGCGAGCATCGCGGCATGCGCCTCGAAGATCGCACGGGCCGGTCCGGTCGCCGCCGCGCTGCGCGCCGCCAGCTCATCGGCCAGTGCGCGCCGTGCCGCCTCGAAACAGGATTCCTCGGCGGCGATCCCGGCACCCTCGGCGGGAACGGGCAAGTCCTCGGCCCGCCATAGCGCGACGGTGCCGATCGCCAGGCCCGGTGCCGCGGTCACCCCGGCCAGCGCGCCTTCGGGCACCTCCGCCACCATC
>NZ_CAMLAC010000018.1 GCF_946477935.1 uncultured Sphingomonas sp.
TGTCAGACCGGCAATCCACTTATCCCCGCTGTTCAAATTCCCCGAGCCACCTCTGTCATGACCACGTCGACGAAACGGAGCAGGACGCTTCGGATCGCCGGACGGTCGGCTATAATCTCGTTCAACGCCGCAGCCGACAGCCTCATCGCCGTGCCGTGTTCGGCCCTCATCACCACGTCGTGCGACCAGCGCTCGTTGCCGAGCAGCAACTGCCAACCGATGAACCCCTCACTTCCGACCAGCGCGACCGCATAGCGGCGGTCACCTTCGAGCGAGTCGAGTATCGCAGCGATCCCGGTCAACGGGAAGCAGATGCTGTCTGCCGCGTCGCCGGCGCGCGCGATCATGTCGCCATTGCGAAACGGCACCAGTTCCAGATGCGGCGCAAGGGCGGCGCGGTCAGCGTCATTCAAGAGACGCAGCAGCGCATTCGCCTCACAGGGCAGCGCGTTAGACCCGCGCGTCCCATCCACCATCGAGGCCATATCATCCATGCCGTCGCCCATACTGCTCGACCTCGCTGCCCAAACGCGTGGGTCTACTTTCGTACCGAAACGCTGAAGGTCGCCCAATGGTTGGGGAACGGATAGTTACAGGAGGGATATTTGCGCCGAACCATTTCCATGCTGATCGCCGCGTCGACCGCGATCGCAGGTGTTCCAGCTCTGGCGCAGTCGACACGCTCGGTTACCGCCCCTCCTCCGCCACCGCCGCCCGCGACATCCGTGCAGCCCCCGAAGGCCGCACCCGACATGCAGTCGGTCCTGGACGCGCTTGCGTCGCTCGGCGGCAAGCCCATCGAGACGCTCACGCCTGCGGAAGCTCGTATGCAGCCCTCGGCCGCAGACGGCGCCAAGGCGGCAATGCAGAAGAAGGGAATGTCGACCGCGCCCGATCCGTCGGTGATGATGCAGGACCTGCCGTACGGCAGCGACCCCGCGCAATTCGCGCGCATCTACAAGCCGGCCGGGGCACCCGCCGGTGGCAAGCCGATGCCGGTCATCGTCTACTACCACGGCGGCGGCTGGGTCATCGCCGACGTCGACACCTACGATGCTGCGCCGCGGGCCATGGCGAAGGCGCTCAATGCGATCGTCGTATCGGTCGAATACCGCCATGCGCCCGAATTTAAGTTTCCGGCGCAGCATGACGATGCTGCTGCGGCCTATCGCTGGACGCTGCAGAATGCGGCAAGCTGGGGCGGCGACCCCGCACGGATCGCGACGGTCGGTGAGAGCGCTGGCGGCAACCTTGCGGTCGCGACCGCAATCTACGCGCGCGACAACGGCCTGACGGTGCCGCGGCACATCGTGTCGGTCTATCCGATCGCGAACAGCAGCATGACGCTGCCCTCGCGGCGGGACTCGGCAAATGCCAAGCCGCTGAACACTGCCATGCTGCCGTGGTTCGGCTACTATTATCAGACGAGTAAAGCCGATGCGCAGGATCCCCGCCTCAACCTAGTTGCGGCGAACCTTCGCGGGCTTCCGCCGACGACAATCATCAACGCGCAGATCGATCCGCTGCGTTCGGATGGTGAGACGTTGGCGGCCGCGATGCGGGCGGCCGGTGACAAGGTCGAGCAGAAGACCTTCCCGGGCGTGTCCCATGAATTCTTCGGCATGGCCAAGGTCGTGAACGGCGCCAAGCAGGCCAACGATCTCGCAGTCGCACGGCTGAAGACGGCGTTCGAAGCGCCTGCAGCCCGCCCCTGAGCGTGACGGCGGCGGCGTCGAGCCGCCGCCTCCTTGCCGGAAAGGACTAACGACCATGACCCAGACCCCCGTCCTTTATTCTCCCGACGTTGAGGATGTGAAACCCGACGAAGCCGCGACGATCACGAAGATCAACGAGACGTTCGACAAGATCCTCGAGACGGCGGCGGAGGATTACGGTCACGCGGTCCGTTCGGTCCATGCCAAGGCGCACGGCTTCCTCAAGGGGGTGCTGACCGTCAATGATGGACTTCCCCCCGAGCTGGCCCAAGGCCTTTTTGCCACCCCGGGCGAGCACAAGGTCGTCATGCGCTTCTCGACCAACGCGGGCGACATCCTGCCCGACACCATCAGCCTGCCGCGCGGTCTGGCGCTGAAGGTCATGGACGTCGAAGGCGAACGCCTGCCCGGTGCAGACGGACGGACGCAGGACTTCGTCATGGTCAACGGCCCGGTCTTCCAGAACAAGACCGCCGACCAGTTCCTGGGCAACCTGAAGCTCCTGGCCGGCACCACCGACAAGCTCGAGGGTACCAAGGAGGCGATGTCGAAGGTGCTGCGCGGCGTGAACACCGTGCTGAGCGCGGTCGGTATCGAGAGCCCGAAGGTGCAGACGCTTGGCGGCGCACCCAATTCCGATCCTCTCGGCGAGACCTACTTCAGCGTCACGCCCTTCCGCTATGGTGACTATATCGCCAAGTTCGCGGTGTTCCCGGTGTCCAAGGACCTCACCGATCAGACCGGCACAACGATCGATGCCAGCATCCGCCCCGATGCGCTGCGCGACGTCATCCGGACAGAGGCCCAGGTGCTTGAGATGAAATGGGAGGTGCGGGTCCAACTTTGCCGCGACCTCAAGAAGCAACCGATCGAAGATCCTACCGTCGAGTGGAAACAGGACGATGCGCCCTTTCAGACCGTAGCGACCATCCGAGCGGCCAAGCAGGACAGCCTGAGCGAGGACAAGGTCCAGCAGATCAACGAGGAGATGCGCTTTTCGATCTGGACGGGGCTTGCCGCACACCGGCCGCTCGGGAACATCAACCGGGCACGCAACGAAACCTACCGCCATTCCGCCGATTTCCGGGCTCGCGTGAACGGCTGCCCCTACCACGAGCCTGCTGGCGGTCGTGCCTGACGGGCGAAGTGGCGTGCAATCTTAAGACGCTGACCGTTGGCAGGTCGGGGCGGAGATTAACGGGGCGCTGGCCGTTCTGATCGTGGTCCTGTCGGTGCATCCAAAGCATTGATGAAGCCGCAGGGTCCACCACGCCACGCAAAAGGTTGTACCGCCAGGAGGCTGACGAATGCCAATGATTACCGCTGGCGACCTGAACATGGAGGTGTCGCTTTACGGCGCGAACGAGGGGCAGCCGTTGCTCCTCATCCACGGCTGGCCGGATGACGCGTCGACATGGGATCAGGTGGCACCCATGCTGGCCGTGGAAGGATTCCGCGTCATCGTCCCGACGTTGCGTAGGTTCGGCGCCACCCGTTTCCTTGACGACGATGCCCTGCGGACCGGCAACAGTGCGATGCTTGCGACCGACATAATCGCGCTCATGGATGCGCTCGGCATCGACCACTTCATGGTCGCCGGACACGACTGGGGATCGAACACCGCCGAGGCCCTGGCCGTCGGATGGCCCGCTCGGGTGGAGCGGATGGCCATGCTGTCGACCCCGCCCAGGCTCGGCGGCATGCCGACACCGCCATTCGATCAGACCCAGCGGCAATGGTATCACTGGTTCATGGCCACCGCGCGCGGGGCGGAGGCGGTACGTGCAGACCGGCGCGGGTTCACCCATTTGCATTGGATCAACTGGTCGCCACCGGGATGGTTCGACGAGGCCACTTTCGATCGTGTCGCCAGGTCGTTCGACAATCCCGACTGGGTCGACGTGACGCTCCACAGCTATCGCGCGCGCTGGGGCGAAGCAGAGCCTGATCCCCGAAGCGCCTGGCTGGAGGAGAAGGTCAAGGCGACCAAAACCTTGTCGTTACCGACGCTCTACATCCACGGCGATGCCGACGGCGTGAATCCGCCCTCGACCGCGCAGGACGTGCGAGCAAAATTCGCTGGGCCGTTCGCGCGCATTACCATGACCGGGGTCGGCCATTTTCCGCAGCGGGAGAACTCGCAAGCGGTGGTGCGCCACCTCCTTAGCCTCTTCGCCGGCAACCCCGCCGCGCTCACCGACACGATCGACAGGAGCCTGACCATGAAAAAAGCAGCACCTTATGCCGCCGGGATTGCCGCCATCGGCCTAGTTGCCGCTGCCGCAGCCGGCGTCGCCCATGCCCAGGGACGCAGCGCGCAGCTGACGCAGGTGGCACAATTCGATCATCAGGCGACCGGCGTTGCGGTGACCGAGGATGGCCGTCGCTTCGTCAACTTCCCCCGCTGGACCGACGACGCCCCCATCTCGGTCGCCGAGGTAATGAAGGACGGATCCTTGCGTCCCTATCCCGACGCCAAGTGGAACAGCTGGCGCAACGCTCGCGCTAACGAACTCCCGGTCGGTGACTATTTCGTCTGCGTGCAGTCGATCGTGCCCGATGGCCATGGCAATCTCTGGGTGCTGGATCCCGGTGCGCCGGGCAACGAGAAGATCCTCGAAGGCGCCCCGAAACTCGTTCGAATCGATCTTGCATCGAACACGGTGACGAAGACGATCCTGGTCCCCGGCGACGTAGCGCTGCAGGGCACCTACCTTAACGACATCCGCTTCTCGCCCGATGGCAAGACCGGCTACATCACCGACAGCGGCACGCGCGGCGCGATCATCGTCGTCGACCTGGAAAGCGGCAAGAGCCACCGCGCGCTCGACGGGCACCCCTCGACGCAGATCGACAAGACGGTGAAGGTCACGCTCGACGGCAAGCCGCTGGTCCGTCCCGATGGCCGCCAGCCAGCCTTCGCCGCCGATGGCATCGCGATCTCCAAAGACGGCAAGACGCTGTACTACCAGGCGCTGACCGGAAAGACGTTGTATTCAATCGACACCGCCAGGCTGCGGTCGGACGTCAGCGAGGTCGACAGGGCGGCAGCGGTGAAGACGGTCGCGCAGACCCACGTCGCTGACGGCCTGTGGATGAGCAAGGCAGGCGTCCTCTACCTGACCTCGCCGACCGATTATGCGATCAAGCGGCTGAACGGCGCGACCGTCGAGACGGTGCTGACCGACCGCCGCCTGCGTTGGCCCGACACCTTCTCCGAAGGGCGTGACGGGACGATGTACGTCACCGCCAGCCATATCCAGGACACCAACTGGTTCACGCCCGGCGCACCGCCGTCGATCAAGACGCAGCTGTTCTCCTTCGCTCCCGCCAAGTGATCGGACATCCCATGACCTATCTGCACTATTCGCCCGACATCGAAACACCGGAGTCCGACGAACAGGAGAGCATCGACGGCATCATCCAGGGCATGACCCAGGAGAGCCAGACCGTCGAGAAGCGCGACGGGCACGCGGTACGGGCGAGCCATGCCAAGAGCACGGCCTGCGTGATCGGCAAGCTCATCGTCGCGCCTGAATTGCCGCCCGAGCTCGCACAGGGCCTCTTCGCGGAGCCAGGCACGTTCGATGTCGCCGTCCGTTTTGCGCAAGGACCCGGTGAGAAGCTCGGCGACCGCGTCTCGACCCATCGCGGCATGTCGATCAAGGTGTTCGGCGTCGAGGGCACGAAGCTGCCCGGCCATGACGCGCCAACGCAGGACTTCGTCCTCGCCAGCGGCACGACCTTCCCGGCGGGGACCGTGGCGGGCTTCCTCTCGCAAGCCAAGAAGATTGGGCTGACGGTGCCCATGCCCGAGGGGGTGAAGAGTGCGGCCGCCTCTGTCGCCCGCAACATCAACAAGGTGCTGAACGCCGTCGGTGCGGGTCCAAGCCCGACGCTGGACTTTTATGGCCACCCCTTCAGCCACCCGCTGGTCGAGGAATATTTCAGCCAGTGCCCGGTGCGCTTCGGGGATCATGTGGCCAAGATCGGGGCCTTTCCGGTTTCAGCCGAGCAACAGGCGCTCGCCGATTGGCAGCTCGACCCGCATCAGGATGAGGATGGATTCCGCCATGCCGCGGTGGATTACTTCGAGGGCAAGGATGCGGTGTTCGAGCTTCGGGCGCAGCTGTGGACCGATGCCGGGACGCAGCCGATCGAGGACACCTCCGTCGATTGGCCGACAAGCGAAAGCCCATATCGCACCGTCGCCACGATCCGACTGCCGCGGCAACCGGCCTATAGTCCCGACCGCGTCCGCTATTTCGACGAGGTGATGACGTTCCGCCCGGCACATAGCCTTGAGGTCCATCGCCCGCTGGGCGGCGTGATGCGTGCGCGCATGCAGGTCTATCAGGCGCTCAGCGACTTCCGCCATCGTGAAAACGGCATCGCGGCCGCCAACACCCATAACATTCAGGACATTCCGGCGTGAGATGGAACGCCAGTGCTGATCAGAGTGAGAGGACAATCATGAAGCTGCAAGAGACCCACCACGTTCAGGCGGAGAGTGCATGATGGCGCGCTTTTCCAACAAGGTCGTCGTCATTACCGGTGCCGCCTCCGGGATCGGTGAGGGCGCCGCGCGCCGCTTCGCCGAGGAAGGCGCGACGCTGGTGCTGGGCGACATCGACAAGGCCGCGCTCGACAAGCTGGCGGGCGAATTGCATGTCACAGTTGAAACCCGCGAAACCGACGTGTCGGACCGCGCGGCATGCGAAGCACTGGTCAAGGCTGCGATCGATTGCTTCGGTCGGATCGACGTGCTGATCAACGACGCCGGGGTCGATCATCTCGGCAAAGTCGATGAAGGCGACTTCGCCGAATTCACCAAGGTGATTGAGACCGATCTCTACGGCGTCGTTCACATGAGCCGCGCGGCGATCCCCCATCTGCGCCAATCGAAAGGCTGCATCGTCAACGTCTCATCGGTGTCCGGCCTGGGCGGCGACTGGAACCATAGCTTCTACTGCGCGGCGAAGGGGGCGGTGAGCAACTTCACCCGTGCGCTGGCGATGGACGAGGCGAAGCACGGCGTCCGCGTCAACGCGGTCAACCCGTCGCTCACCTACACCGCGCTGACCGCGGGAATGAAGGAACAGCCCGAGCTCATCGCCAAGTTCGAAGAGCGCATCCCGTTGGGCCGCGGTGCTGAGCCCGCCGACATCTCGGGGGTGATCGCGTTCCTTGCGAGCGAGGATGCGCATTTCGTGACGGGCGTGAACCTGCCGGTCGATGGCGGCCTTACCGCGTCAAACGGGCAACCGCCGCTGTCTTAATGAATGTAAGGCGGGCCCTTGCGCCCGCTCACTATTCGGGATTGGACCATGCCGCGGGTACCAGGTTCATCACGGGCAAATTGCTCAAGCCGATGGAGTCACGTCGCAGCAATTTGACCCAGAACCAGCCACTGGACACGCAATGACCGGTTCCTGACTCCCGCCATCCGTTCATCTCGCAACTGGCGCGTCATTCGACCGTGCTGTGTTGCGAATGAGCGATCGTTGCGGGGATAGCGGTTGCTCCGCTTTCCCGGTGGTTTTCCCGTCTGCGCAGCCGGCCGTTCTCTTTTGGTGCTAAGGCAGGTTCGCCCCAGTCGCGATCAGTCGACGGCGACCACGCCCTCTATGGAAAGGCAATAGCACCACCGCTTCGACCCCGGTGTAATGCACCCGCCGAACCGTCGCGCAGGAACTGCACCCTGCATTCTCGCCGACTGCATGCGACGTGGCCATGCGGCTTATTAGAGCACAACGGCTTGACGGTCCTGACGGTGTCCGAACGACCGGTCACGCTCGTCCCAAACTCGACCCATGAATCGGCAGCATAAAGGCAAGCGTCAAAGGCGCGCTAATCGGCTCGACTATGCATGCCTAGATAATCTCCGCTGGCTGCGCTCCGTGGTGAGCCAAGGAGACCCAAGATGCTTGGAACGATGCCGACACGCGGCGGGGCCACGCTGCTGATGCTGGTCGTGATCCTGATGGTGTCGCTGGCGGTGCTGTCGCTGCTCGACGTGGCGCGGATGCGGCTGCTGTTGCGCGCCAGCATCCGGCTGGAAAAGCACGCCGCGGCGCCGATGCTGCACCGCATCCTGGGCGCGACCGCCGCCTCGCCCGGCGCGCGCGCAGGGGCGATCCGTGATTTCGACACCCTGCGCGGCGTGCTGACCGGCCCTGCGATCCTGGCGCTGCTGGATGCGCCCTGGGCGCCGATCTACATCGCGGTCTGCTTCCTACTGCATCCCTGGCTGGGCGGCTTCGCGCTGTTCGCCTCGGTGCTGCTTGCCGTGATCGCGCTGGCCAGCGAGCAGGCGACAAAGCGCGGCGGCGCCGATGTGCAGGCACGCGCGGGGGTGCAGGCGCGGATGCAGGATTACGCGGTGCAGGCGGCCGAGGTGGCGCGCGTGCTGGGGATGCGTGGCGCGATCGTGCGCGACCACCAGCAGGCGCGTGCGGAGCTGGTCGCCGACCAGGGGCGGCTGACCGAAACGTCGGGGTCGTTCCTGGCGGTCACCAAGTTCCTGCGGCAGCTGTTCCAGTCCCTCGCGCTCGCGCTTGGCGCGTGGTTGGCGATCGAGCAGAAGATTTCGATGGGCGCGATCTTCGCCGCCTCGCTGCTGGTGGGGCGTGCGCTGGCGCCGGTCGAGCAGATCCTGGGATCGTGGAAGAACGTGCTGGCGGCGCGCAGTGCCTATGCCGCGCTGGCCGCGTTCCTGAAGCTGCCCGACGACACACGCCCGCGCACTGCGCTACCCACGCCCAAGGGCGAGGTGAGCGTCGCGGGCGTCACGGTGCGCGCGCCGGGCAGCGATCGGCTGCTGCTGAAGTCCGTCAGCCTCACCGCCTCGCCGGGCGAGATCGTGGCACTGATCGGGCCGAGCGGGGCGGGCAAGTCGACGTTGCTGCGGGTCATCGCCGGCGCGATCGCGCCCGATGCGGGCGAGGTGCGGATCGACGGCACCAGCCTGGCCGACTGGGACCGCGAGGCGCTGGGCGCGAGCATCGGCTACACGCCGCAAACGCCGATGCTGTTCCCCACCAGCGTGCATGCCAACATCTCGCGCTTTGCGGCCGACCGCGGCGCCGGGGGGGTAGGGCTGGACGCGCTGGTCGTGGACGCCGCGCGGGCGGCCGGCGCACACGAGACGATCCAGCATTTCCCGCAAGGCTACGACACCATGTTGTCGATCCGCGAGGCGGGCGGCCTGTCGGCCGGGCAGCGCCAGCTGGTGTCGCTGGCGCGTGCGCTTTTTGGCCGCCCGACGCTGGTGCTGCTGGACGAGCCCAACGCCCATCTCGACGCGAACGGCGAGGCGGTGCTGATGAGCACGCTGGCGGCGCTGCGGGGTCGGGGCGCGACGATCATCGTCTCGACCCACCGCGCCAGCCTGCTCCAGGTCGCCGACCGCATGCTGCTGGTGCGCGACGGCACCGTGGAGCCGATCGCGCGGCCCGACGCCGCCACCCCGCCTCAGCGCCCGATGGCCGTTGTGCCGGCCACGACCCCCAGCAAGGACACCGGTGCATGACCGCCCTATCCGCCCCCCCCTTCTCCGATGCCCCGCCCGCGATCGCCGCGCTCGACGACACGCCGCGCCGCGCGCTGCTGCTGGGCGGGACGACCGCCTTCCTGTTCTTCGTGGTGCTGCTCGGCTGGGCGGCGTTCACCCGACTCGACGCCGCCGCCTTTGGCCAGGGGCAGGTGACGGTCGCGGGCAACCGCCAGGTGGTGCAGAACCGCTATGGCGGCGACATCCGCGCGATCGAGGTGAAGGACGGCGAGCACGTGCGCGCCGGCCAGGTGCTGGTGCGGCTCGCCGCATCCGAAGCGGTAGCGGGCGAGCGCGCGCTGGCCAGCACCGTCATCGACCTGCGCGCCCAGCGCGCGCGGCTACAGGCCGAGCTGGAGGGCACGACAATCCGCTGGCCGGCCGAATTCGCCGACGCCCCGCCGCAGGACCGCCCGCTGATCGAACGCGCGAAGCGATTGCAGTTGGCGCAGGTCCGCGCGCGCCGCGGGTTGCTGGCGGCGACGCAGGGGGTGCTTAGCCGGCAGCAGGGGCAGATCGTCGAGCAGGGCCGCGGCTTCGACGCGCAGGTCGACGCGACCTCGGTGCAGCGCGCCTCGCTGCGCGCGCAGCTGGACAGCACGCGGCGGCTGGCCGAGCAGGGCGTCGTCTCGCGCAACAGCGTGCGTGCGCTGGAACGCTCGATCGCCGAGCTTGACGGCAGCAACGCGGACTACGTCGCGCGCGGCGCCGCGCTGCGCCAGCAAGCGGCCGGTACGCGCCAGCAGATCGTCGAGACCGAGCGCAAGTCCACCGACGAGGCCGCCGCGCTGCTGCGCGACACGCAGTTCCGCCTGAACGAGGCGCTGCCGCGGCTCGCCGCCGCGCGCGACCAGGTCGAACGCACGCTGGTGCGCGCGCCGGTAGCGGGTCGCGTCGTCAACCTGCGGTTGTTCTCCCCCGGTGCGGTGGTGCAGCCGGGACAGGCGATCCTGGAGATCGTGCCAGACGCCGCCCCGCTCGTCGTCAGCGCGCGCTTCAGCCCCGAAGACATCGACGGCGTCGCCGACGGGCGCGAGGCGGAGGTGAAGTTCCTCTCGCTCCATGAACGCGACCTACCCATGCTGATGGGCGTGATCCGCACCGTCTCCGCCGATGTCCTGCGCGACGAGACCACCGGCGCGAGCTACTTCACGGCGGAAATCGTCGTGCCCGAGAGCCAGCGCGCACTCCTCCGCCAGATCCGCGGGGCCGACACCGGCATCCGCGCGGGCATCCCCGTGCAGGTCACCGTCAAGCTCCGGCCGCGCACCGCCCTCGCCTACTTCCTCGAACCCCTGACGGAAGCGACCAGGCGATCCTTTCATGAACGGTGACGGCGTGCGACCCGACATCGAAGACGCGATTCCAGTCGCCTACCCGGCGATCGTCTCCCGCGAGCAATTCGCTCGTGTCGCCTCGACCAGAGCCAGCCGGAACCCGCTGGTGATGGCGTCGCACGTGGCGGCCGGTACGACGCTGCTGACCCGCCTTGCCCGGTGCGGTGGGGCGGGGTGCATGGGCGGTTTCACCATCGCCACCGGCAAGGGCGGTCGTTATGCCTACTAATATACGCCTGCATGGCACCAGCGGCTGAAGCGGCGGTGCGCCGTCTTCCACTTGCCGTCCCGCTCGTGCAGGTCGCACCAGTATGCACCTGAGCGCAGCAGCCACAGACATCCGTTCACGAACAAGCGGTTGTCCGCACCCGTTCGGCCAGGATCAGCCGACGTGCCCGCAACCATCAACTGTCGTTGCGCTGTAGGCGGCGTCTGCATTTAGAGGATTCCGTTCAGGGGGCTGATCTGATTCAAAGCTGGCGAAGGAGCTGGTCGATGAGCAGACGCACGCTGACGGACGGGCAATGGGATCAGATTGCGGGTCATCTTCCTGGCCGGGAAGGCACGCGGGGTTGCAGCGGGGTGGACAACCGACTGTTCGGGGACGCGATCCTGTGGATGGCTGGGAATGCGGTGCGCTGGCGCGATCTGCCGGAGGTTTTCGGCAAGTGGACAGGGGTACATGCGAGGTTCCGGCGGTGGTCGCATGCCGGTGTTTGAGAACGCCTTTTCCATGCCCTGGCCGACACGCCGGACTTCGAATACGTCCTGATCGACAGCACGATCTCGAAAGTTCACGCTGATGCGAGTGGTGCAAACGTATGGCCCGCCCCGTCGGCAAGCGGTTTGTGTCAGCTGTTCTGAGCAGTCTGCGAAAACGTATCCGGCCTTTTGACGCAGAGTCATTGGCCAAGATGGAGATCGGCGCGTCTTGGTCCTCATAAAGGGGCCGGCATCGAATGCCATTTTACGCCATAGGGTTCCAGGACACCGGTCGACTGTCAGGCCATCTGTCACTCACCTCCCGCAGACATCATCCAGCCGATACGTGTTGCACCGGCCGATCTCGTTCAGGCCGCCTGAGCGACCGGGTCGTAGGTGCGTTCGTGACGCAGCAGTGCCCAGACAATGCGCGCCATCTTGGCCGCCAATGCCACGACGACGGTATTGGTGTGGCTGCGCGACAGCAGGCCACGTAGCCAGGCGCCGAGCCGCGTATCGCTCCTGCTCATGGTCGGCAGCGATGCACGAGCACCCTGGATCAGGTTCTTGCGCAGGTAGCGGCTACCACGCTTGGTGATGCCGAGCAGCCGCGGCTTGCCCCCGGTCGTCGCCTGCCGCGGCACCAGGCCCAGCCCCGCGGCAAGGTCGCGACCACGCTCGAAGATCCGGGCATCACCAATCGCGGCCACCAGCGCGGTTGCATATAGCGCGCCGATCCCTGGGATGGTCAGCAGTCGTCGCGTCCGCTCATCCATTCGGGCCGCGTCGATGAACTCGGTATCGAGGTCGGCGATCCGCTCGTCGAGGGCCGTCCAACACAGGCGCATGTCACTCACCAGCCGGTGAATGCGATGGCCGAGCACCGGCTCGTCACCGTCCAGCATCTCGCCCAGCCGCACGGCCAGCTTTGTGCGACCTTGCGGCACGATGTGACCGCGCTCGAGTAGCAGGCTGCGGATCTGGTTCATCAACGAGGGCCAGTCTCCAACGAGCTGGTCGCGGATGCGGTGCAGCGTCTGCATGTCGAGCTGCTCCTCGGTCTTCAGTTCGACGAACCGAATGGTCGGCCGGGTCGCCGCTTCCGCGATCGCCTCGGCATCGCGGTCGTCGTTCTTCTGCGCCTTGACGTAGGGGCGGACATATTCCGGCGACATCAACCATACCACATGCCCATGTCTTACCAAAGCGCGACCCATGTGATGCGTACCGCAACAGGCTTTCATCGCGACGACGCAAGCCGGCAAGGCCGCCTTGTAGGTGATGACCGTCTCGCTACGCATCCGTCGGCGTACTACGACCTTACCCGTCGCATCCAGACCGACCACGCTGCAGATGTTCTTGCCCAGATCGATCCCGAGAACCGATACGTTCATGACCTTGGCTCCTTCCTCAAACGACCCGCTGTCGTGAAACGACAACGGTTCGGTTTAGGGGCGGGCCATCCATAAAGGGGGCGCCAGATTCAGGCGATCGGCCGGTCCCGCGGTGGTCTGACAACCAAGCTGCATGCAGCGGTCGATGCCATTGGCCTGCCAATCCGCATCCATCCGACACCCGGACAATGGGGCGATCGTCCGCAAGCCGAGGCACTGCTGGCAGGCCTGAAAGGCGTCAGCCACGTCATCGCCGACGCCGCCTATGATGCCGATCCGCTGCGCGCTTTCATCGCCGACCGTCTCTGCGCGACCGCCCACATTAAGGCTAATCCCAGCCGAACGGGAAAGGCCCCCATCGACTGGCGCATCTACAAGGAGCGCCATCAGGTCGAGTGCTTCTTCAACAGGCTCAAACGCTTCCGCCGCATCGCCCTGCGCTGCGATAAGACGATCGCCGCTTCATGGGCTTCGTCCATCTCGCCTGCGCTATGATCTGGCTACGATAAACGCAGACACCACCTAGGGTGTTATGAATACGCTCCAGGTTCATCATGTCGAATCCTTCAAGTTTCGCACGGACACGTTCGATGTCCGCCGCCGCCGGACCGCGAAGCGGCACTCGAAACTCCGCGGCGCATAGGATTCTTGACGTCTGGCCTGACGCAATCCGAATGACCGCTCTTGTCAGGTTAGGACGTTCGCGCCGCCAGAAGCGAACGTCCGACTGTGGTCGAAGGCGGTCGGCACCGAACGCGGGATTCTTCCTTAGCGGAACAGGTGCACCATCGACTGCCCGCCGCCAATCGAGAGAGACGTGATAGCGTATTATGTCAGTCCTGCGC
The DNA here is from genome assembly GCF_946477935.1 of uncultured Sphingomonas sp. GTDB lineage: Bacteria > Pseudomonadota > Alphaproteobacteria > Sphingomonadales > Sphingomonadaceae > Sphingomonas. The sequence continues at coordinate 13,546 of NZ_CAMLAC010000018.1, forward strand.
CGTCCGGTCCATCGTTTCGGCAAATCGCTCCGACACCGTCTTCCAGTCGACCACCTGCCACCAGGTATCTAGATACTCGGCACGTCGGTTGCGGTGTTTCAGGTAATAGGCATGCTCCCATACGTCGTTACCGAGCAGCGGCGTGCCGCGTATCGCCGCGACATCCATCAGCGGATTGTCTTGATTGGGGGTCGAGGTGATCGCGAGCCTGCCGTCCGCGTCCACGATCAGCCATACCCAGCCGGAGCCGAACCGGCCGGTTCCGGCAGCCTTGAACGCCGTCTTCATCCGCTCCATCGAACCGAACGCCGCGTCGATCGCGCGTGCGAGCTCCGGCGACGGAACGCCACCCGCGCCGGCGGGCGCCATCGTCTTCCAGAAGAAGCCGTGGTTCCAGTGGCCGCCGGCATTGTCGCGCACGGCCGCCGGCGCCGATCCGGCCTGCGCCAGCAGTTGCTCCAGCGAGCGACCGGACAGCGCGGGATCGGCGGCGACCGCCTTGTTGAGCGCATCGACATAGGCCCGATGATGCCGGTCGTGATGCAGCGTCATGGTTTCCCCGTCGATCACCGGCTCCAGCGCGGTCGCGGGATAGGGAAGCGGGGCCAGCGTGAAGGCCGGTACCGCGGGCCGTTCCTGCGCGGCGACGGGGGCGGCAAGGGCGACGAGGCAGGCGAACCAGTATCGCATCGAGATGTCTCCTTCACAGCCCCACGCTGAGACCCAGCCGCACGTCGCGACCGGCCAGCGGGGCGTAATCCTTGAGGAAGCTGGCGTGGCGGCGCGCCACCACGTCGAACAGGTTGCTGGCGCTCAGCGTCAGCCGCAGCTTGCGACCGGCCAGCGGCGTCCAGTCGGCGCTGAGATTGACCAGCGAGAACGCACCCGTCGACCTCTCGAACCCGGTGACGCGCGTCTGGCGTGTGCTGTGCTCGACCTCCGCGCGCAGACCCAGACGGTCGCCGCGCCCCTCGATGCCGCCCAGCAGTCGCAGCGGCGGGATGCGCGGGGCCGGGCCGAACCCGTCGATCGTGGCACGGACCGCATCGACCAGTCCGTCCGCCTTCAGCGTCAGGCCGGGGCGCTCCACGAACCGAGCCTCGCCCTCCACCTCGAACCCGCGATAGGTCGCGCGTCCTTGCGAGAAGCGCAACACGGGCAGGTCCTCGATCACCTGCCCGGTCTCGAATTCGTAGATGTAGCCCGCGAAGCGCGTGCGATAGGCGGATGCGTCGAGCCGCCACGCCGGTCCGGACAGGCGGGCGATCAGTTCCACCCCGCGCGCGCGCTCGACGCCGAAGCTGCGATCGCCGATCTCATAGGATTGGGTGCCGATGTGTGCGCCATCGGCCAGCAGTTCCTCCGCGGCGGGCGCGCGCGCGGTGCTCGACAGGTTGATGCCGAGCTTCACGCCCTTCGCCACGGTCGCGAACGCGCCGCCCGCAACCGACGTCGCGGTGAAATCGCGATTGAACCCGGCGGCCTGCGAGCGGATGCCGGTCCATTCCACCCGCCCGCCGCCTTCGAACCGCACGGGACCGACGGCGACCTCCTGCAACGTGAAGACGCCGTTCTGCGTCGTGTCGTTGGGCGGCACGAACGCCTCTGCCCCCACCGCGCGGAAGTCGCGGAAGAAGGTCTGTGCGCCGCTTACCCCCTGCCATCCGCCATGTCGTCGCTGGCGCAGTTCGGCACGCGCCTCCAGCCCCTTGTTGGCGAAAGTGGTGCCGGTGACGGGATCGCCTTCAAAATGGGTATAATCGGCATAGCCCGCCCGCAGCGACAGGCGTTCGAAAACGCCCGGCAGCGCGACCGACCCACGCAGATCCGCGCGCCACTGGTCCGCCTTGATCCGTACGGCTTCCTGTTCGGCACCGGGCGTCAGGTCGTAGCGGATCGGCAGGCCGTATCCGGTTTCGTAGCGGGTGATCGCGACGCCCAAGTCGCCGCCGTCGTCGATGAAGGCGGCGCCGAGATTGGCGGTCCGCGTCCGCGCGCCCGTGTTGGCGAGGCGGCCCGACAGGTCCGCCAGGCCGCGGATGGCCGGATCGGTGCTGGCGCGGGCCTGATCGCGCAGGCCTGCGGACAGGACGGGACCGCCGACGCGCAGGTCGCCGGTATCGGTCAGGCTGCCGCCGCCCGCCAAGACGAAGCGGTCCGACAAGCGCACGCCGATGTTCGCGCCCGCCGACCGCTCGTCGGCGGCGGACCCGAGCGATCCGCGCGCCTGGATGGCGACCGGCGTGTCGGAAACCGTCGTCGGAATACGCCGGTCCAGCACGTTGACGACACCGCCGATCGCCGACGATCCGAAGCGGAGCGACGCAGGGCCGCGCAGCACCTCGATCCGGCCCGCCAGCAACGGATCGATCGCGACGGCATGGTCGGCCGAGGTATTCGATACGTCAAACGCGCCGATGCCGTCGGTCAGCACGCGCACCCGTTCGCCCGCCAGCCCGCGCAGGATCGGGCGCGAGGCGTTGGGGCCGAAGCTGGTCGCCGACACGCCGGGCAGCCGTGCCAGCGCCTCGCCGATCTGCGGACGCAGCGACCGGTCGAGCGCCTCCCCGGCCAGCACCGACACCGGCGATGCGCCGTCGCGCGGATCGCGCTGGAACGTGCCCGTGACGACGATGTCCCCGCCTTCCGGGGGATCGGCAGGATCGTCGGCGGCGACCGCGGTGGCGGGAAGCGCCAGGAGGATGCCGCCGGCCAGCAGCAGGCACGGCGTCATGCCAGCCCCCGGTTGCGCAGCAGCGCCGTTGCATCGGGCATCCGCCCGCGAAAGGCGAGGTAGCTCTCCGCCGGGTCGCGGCTGTTGCCGCGCGACAGGATCTCGCGGCGCAGCTTCGTCGCGAGCGCCGGGTCGAACACGTCTCCGCTCTCCTCGAACGCGGCGAAGCCGTCGGCGTCCAGCACCTCGGCCCAGGTATAGGCGTAGTAGCCCGCCGAATAGCCGCCGTCGAAGATGTGGCTGAAGTGCGACAGCCGGTGCCGCATCCCCACCGCATGCGGGACGCCGAGGTCGGCGAGCTGCGCCGCCTCCCATGCCTGCGCGTCGAAGCCGGGCGGCAAGGCATCCAGCGAATGGAGGCGCATGTCGAGGATCGCCGACGACAGCTGTTGGACCGTGAGATAGCCCTGGTTGAACGTCCGCGCTTCCAGCAGCGAAGCCAACATCGGCTCCGGGATCGCCTCGCCCGCCGCGTTGCGGGCGTGGGCGCGCAGGATCGCGGGCTGGCTGATCCAGTGTTCGTGGATCTGCGACGGCAGTTCGACAAAATCGCGCGATACCGCCGTGCCCGACAGGCTGGGATAGCGCACCTTGCTGAACAGCCCGTGCAAGCCGTGGCCGAACTCGTGGAACAGCGTCTCGGCATCGTCGAGGCTGACGAGCGCGCGTTCACCAGCGGCTGGCGGCGTGAAGTTGCAATTGTTGACCACGATCGCGCTTTGGCCGAGCAGATCGCTCTGGTCGCGCAGCGACCCCATCCAGGCGCCAGGCCGCTTGGTCGGGCGCGCGAACCAGTCGGCATAGAACAGGCCGATCGGCGTGCCGTCCGCCTCCTGCACCTCCCACACCTTCACGCCTTCGGCATAGCCGGGCACGTCGGGACGGGGCACGAAGCCAATGCCGTAGAGTCGCTTCACCGTGTCCATCAGCGCGGCGACCATGCCGTCGAGCGGGAAATATTGCTTCACCGCCGCTTCGTCGAGGCGGAAGCGCCGCTGTCGCTCCCGCTCCGCATAGAAGCGCCAGTCCCACGGCTCGATCCGGTCGATGCCGTCGGCGCCGGCGATTGCAAGCAGCGCCCGTTCCTCTTCCTGCGCGCGGGAAAGCGCGGGTCGGTAGACCTGCATCAAGAGGTCGGTGGCGGCCTGCGGCGTCTTCGCCATCGAATCCTGCAACGCGAAGTCGGCATGGCTGCGAGCATCCATCAGCTTCGCCCGCTCGATGCGCAGCTCGACCAGCCGGCGAATAATCGCGGCGGTGTTGTTGGCGTTGGCGTTCGCTCCGCGGCGATCGAAGGCGGTGAAGACCTTCGCGCGGGCACTGCGATCCGTCGCCGCGGTCAGGAACGGCTCGACCGCCGAGCGGGTGGCGGGGATCAGATAGCCGGACTTACCGGCGTTGCGCGCGGCGGTCGCGGCGGCTCCCTTCTGGTCGGCGGGCAGACCGGCGACTTCCGCCTCGGTCAGCACCACGTCGCTGACCTTCTGGTCGGCGAGCAGCTTCTGCCCGAACTGCACGCCGAGCGCCGCCATTTCCTCGTTGATCGCAGCGACACGCGCGCGGGCCGCAGGCGCGAGCGCGGCGCCCGCCCGGACGAAGCGTTTGTGCGTTTCGTCCAGCAGCCGGGTCTGTTCGGGACCGAGTCCCAGCGTCGCGCGACTGCGATACAGTTGGTCGACGCGGGCGAACATCGCAGGGTCGAGCGACGTCTCATTCGAGAAGCGCGTGAGGTCGGGGACCACCGCTTCCTCGATTGCCTGGACCTCCGGCGTCGCGTCGGCACCCGCGACGGTGAAGAAGGCGGCCGACACCCGCGCCAGTTGCTGCCCCGATCGCTCCATCGCCTCGATCGTGTTGAAAAAGGTGGGCGCGGATCGCGCGGTGGTCAGTGCCCGGTGATCGGCCCGAGCCGTCGCGAGCGCCGCGGCGAAGGCGGGGCGGTAATGGGCCGGGCGGATCGCGTCATAGGGCGGCACCCCACCCGGCCATTCGCGCAGCAGCGGATTGGCGGGAAGCGCGGCGCGAAGCGGCGTGGCAAGCAATGGCATGGCGACGGCAGATAGCAGCAGGGTGCGGCGGTTCATAAAGGTCCTTGTGCAATGATGGTCGAGGCCGGGCGGCGCAGCGCCGTAGCCGTCACTGCCTGCCCGTTCGCGGTAACGGGATCGTCGATGAAGCTGTTCGCGACGTCTCTTCCTACAGGCTGTCGCAACTGCGGATTGGGTCGATTGCGAGCACGAGGCGCCGTTCACCCGTGGCGACGATCGGCGGCGACCGGTGCAGCACGGTCGGCGGATCGAGCAGCATCCGGCCCTTGAAGACCCCCACCGCGCCCGTCGGCACCTCACAGATCGCATCGGACGCAGCAGCGCGGCACCATTGCGTGCCCGGACCGGCATAGGTGCACAGCAGCCGCAGCGTGACGTAATCGGCATGGAAGCGGCGGCAAGCGTCAGTTTCCACCACCTCCACCCTGAGGCTCAGCCGATCATCGCCAGTCAGCGCGGCATGGCGCCGGATCAGCAAGCCGATATCCTCGGCGAGTGGCACGACAACGGCCCCAGGATAGCCGGCATCCCGCAACGTCGAGTCGAGCGGGGCATCGGCGTCGATGTCGACGGATACGTCGTCGATCGTATCGAGGTCGAGTGCCGCGAGCCGGAGCCGCAAGTCGTCGGGCAAGGATCGCCACCAGATCGCCAGCGCGACCTTCGGGCGGGCGATAGCTTCGAGCGAGGCAGGGGCGCGGCCGAACGCGACGACGTCCTCCAGCATGGCCACCGTCATTCGGCCGCCTCCAGCTGACGCTCGCCCCAGGCCGGGAACGGATCGCGCAAGCCCGTCCAGAGCGTCGGCGTGAAGGCGGCGGCGGGCACGAGGCACGCATCGAGCCGCCGCCGGATGCGGCCCTCGTCCATGCCGATGCCGATGAATACCAGTTCCTGTCGCCGATCGCCCCAGACCGGATCCCAGTGTTTCGCGACGAACGTCTCGAACCGACCGTCGTCGGGCCACTGGTTCTTCGGAATCGATGCCCACCAGCGGCCCATGCGTGCGGCTTCCGTCTGGCTGCCCGCCACCGCCAGTTCGCCGACCCAGCCCGGCCGCGTCGCTAGCCAGAAATGCCCCTTGGCACGCACCACATGGTCGAGGCCACCGTCGATCAGGAAGGCATGGAACCGCGCTGGATCGAACGGCGCGCGAGCGCGGTAGACGAAGCTCTCTATCCCATATTCCTCCGTCTCAGGCTGATGGTGCGCGTAGCCGTATAGCTCCTTGGCCCAGAGCGGGTGACGCGACGCCTTCTCCTCGTCGAACAGGCCAGTCGCAAGGACGAGATCGAGATCGACGTTGCCGTGATCGGCAGTCACGATCACCGCATCGGCATTCAGGCTGGCGACGAGCTTCTTGACCGTGGCCAGTTGCTCCGCGGACACCGACGAGGCCTTGTTGACGACGATCACGTCGGCGAACTCGATCTGCTCGACCAGCAGGCCGACCAGACTGCGCGTGTCGTCCTCGCCCAGCGTCTCGCCGCGATCGGCCAGGAAATCCTGGCTGGAATAGTCGGCGAGCAGGTTCAGCGCGTCGACCACCGTCACCATCGTGTCGAGCCGCGCGACATCGCCTAGCGACACGCCCGCTTCATCGCGGAACGAGAAGGTCGTGGCGACGGGCAGCGGCTCGGAAATGCCGGTGCTCTCGATCACCAGATAGTCGAACCGCCCCGCTTCAGCCAACGCGCGCACCTCCGCCAGCAGGTCATCCCTCAGCGTGCAGCAGATGCAGCCATTGGTCATCTCGACCAGCGCCTCCTCGCTCCGCGACAGCGCCGCCTCTCCGCCCCTGACGAGGTCGGCGTCGATGTTCACCTCCGACATGTCGTTGACGATCACCGCCACCCGCCGTCCCTCGCGGTTGGAAAGTATGTGGTTGAGCAAGGTCGTCTTGCCCGCACCGAGAAAACCGGACAGCACCGTAACGGGAAGGCGGCGGTCGGAGTGGGGAAGGCTTGCCATGACGTTCATCCCATGAGGTACGTTACAACATCACATAGATGGAAAACCGGACCGATGTCCAGCGAACTTCAAATGACAAGCGATCGTCGGCAGCGCTGGCTCGATGGCTTCGCGGTGACGGCATCGGTGCTGTGCCTGATCCACTGCCTGGTGCTGCCCGCCATACTGGTGGCGCTGCCGGTGCTGGCGACGATGCTGGCGGTGCCGGAGACCTTCCACGCGATCGCCTTTGCGCTGGCGCTGCCGACCAGCGTGCTGGCGATCGCGTCCGGCTATCGGCGCCATCGCCGACGGTGGCCGTTCATCCTGGCCGGGGCCGGCCTGACGTTGCTCGGCATCGGCGCGTTCGCGATCGATACGGAGACGGCGGAACGTGCGGTCAGCACCACGGGTGCCGTCCTGCTCGCGGTGGCCCATGTCGGCAACTGGCGCGCCTTGTCGCATCGAACTGGCACCCGACCGGCCTGCCCGACCGAGGACGAGGCATGAGCAGCGTGCTGGCTGGTGCGGGCGCGCGCATACCCGTGTCGGTGCTGACCGGCTTTCTCGGCAGCGGCAAGACGACCGTCCTCAACCATCTTGTCCGCTCGCCCGACATGGCGCGTGCGCTCGTCGTCATCAACGAGTTTGGCACGGTGGGGCTAGATCATGAGCTGATCGCACGCTCGAACGAGGATCTGGTGGTCGAGATGATTGGCGGATGCCTGTGCTGCACGATCCGCGGCGACCTGTCGCGGACGCTGCGCGACGCCCCGTGGCGCTTCGCGCGCGAGGGGCAATGCTGGTTCGATCGGGTGGTGATCGAGACCACCGGGCTGGCCGATCCCGCGCCGATCCTCCACACGCTGATGACCGATCCGCAGCTGGAGCCCCTCTACCGGCTGGATGCCGTCATCGCGACGGTGGACGCGGCGGCGGGCATGGCGACGCTCGATGCACAACCCGAGGCGGTGAAGCAGGCGGCCGTCGCCGACCGGCTGCTGCTGACCAAGACCGATCTCGCCGACCCCGCCGGGCAGAACGCGATCCGCGACAGGCTCGCCGCGCTCAATCCCGCCGCGCCCGTCATCGCGGTGACGGACGGGGCGGTCGATCCCGCGTTGCTGTTCGAGGTCGGGCTGTGGGATCCCGCCAGCAAGAGCGACGACGTTCGCCGCTGGCTGGCGGACGAGGCCTATGACGCCGGTCATCACCACCATGGCCATCATCACCATCATGACGCGAACCGGCACGACGACGGCATCCGCGCGACCTGCCTGACGTTCGACACGCCGCTGGAGCCGCTCGCCTTCGATCGCTGGCTTGGGCTGCTCACGATGTTCAAGGGCGCCGACCTGCTGCGCGTGAAGGGGATCGTGAACCTCGCCGGGCACGATGCGCCCGTGGTCGTGCACGGCGTGCAGCACGTCTTCCATCCGCCGATCGAGCTGGAGCGATGGCCATCTGACGACCGGCGCACGCGGATGGTGTTCATCACCCGCGACATCGATCCCGAGGAACTGCGCGGCACGCTGGCGCTGATGACGATGGGACTGAGCGGCGTCGGCCTTCAGGGCCTGATCGAGAGCGTGGCACAGGGGATGCCGGCATGATCCGCGCCGCCGTTCCCGCCCGGCGTAGCTGCGGGGAGATCGATGAACTGGTCCATGGCATCCTTGCTGCCGGAGGCAGGCCGCTCAGCGCCTATGACATCGCCGCACAGGCCAGCGAAAGGACCGCGCGCGTCGTTCCTGCACAGGTCTATCGCACGCTCGCACGGTTGATGCGGCAGCGCCGGGCGTTACGGATCGAGATGCTGGGTGCCTATGTTCCATGCCCGGCGTCAGCCGACCTGTGTCTCGTCTGCCTAGAATGCCACGGCGTGCAACTGATCGCGGATGAAGCGGTCCGATCGATCCGCGACCATGCGGCTGGACGACGGTTTCGCCTGACCGCCGCACCGGTGGAGGCCGGCGGCCTGTGCGACGCCTGCGCGCGCGTCAGGGACACGAACGATACCGGCAGGACCACGCGATGATCGGTCTCGTCCTGAGCCGCAGAACTGCCACGCTCGGCCTGACGGCCAGCGCTTTCGCCGGACTGGCTCGCCCAGGGCGCGCCGTCACGCGCGACTCCGGGGCGATCGGCTACGGGTCGTTGGTGCCGGATCCTGCCGGGCTGCTCGATCTGCCGCGGGGGTTCTCCTACCGTATTCTCTCCACCTTCGGAGACCGGATGGACGACGGGCTGGTCGTGCCCGATCATGCCGACGGCATGGGATGCATCCCGCTGCCGGGCGGACGCCATGCACTGATCCGCAACCACGAGCTTTCGCCGCAACACGGGCAGCGCGGTGCGTTCGCCGGCAATCACGGATCGGGCGCGGCGTTCGATCGTGACGGGAATGGCAACGCGCTGCCCGGCGGCACCACCACGCTCGTGATCGACGACGCGAGCGGCAGGGTCCTGTCCCAGCACCTCAGCCTGGCCGGCACGATCCGCAACTGCGCCGGCGGCACCACGCCATGGGGCAGCTGGCTGACTTGCGAGGAGGATACGACCCGCGCCGGGAACGGCGTGTCGCAGGATCATGGCTGGGTGTTCGAGGTGCCGGCCGCGGCACGCGGGCGCGTCGATCCGGTGCCGCTGCGCGCCATGGGCCGGTTCAACCACGAAGCGGCGGCGGTCGATCCGCGGACCGGCATCGTCTATCTGACCGAGGATCGCGACGACAGCCTGCTCTACCGCTTCCTGCCCGATCGCCCGGGTTCGCTCGCGGCGGGTGGCCGGCTTCAAGCCTTGGCAGCGCGCGACCCCGCGCGGCGCGACAGCCGCAACTGGACGGACACCGACCTGATGCCGGGTGAGTGGCTGCCGACCCGCTGGATCGACCTCGACGGCACCGACAGCCCCGGCGACGACCTGCGCGCGCGGGGCGCCGCGAAGGGCGCGGTCCGCTTCGCGCGCGGCGAAGGCATCCACATGGGCCGCGGCGAACTCTATTTCTGCTGCACGTCAGGCGGCGCGGCGAAGCTGGGGCAGATCATGCGCTATCGCCCCGCATCGTACGAGGGCCGCCGCGTGGAAGGCGGCATGGTGCAGATCTTCGTCGAGTCGACGGGCAAGCCGATGCTCGATTTCGGCGATAACCTGACGGTCGCGCCGAACGGCCATCTGGTGGTGTGCGAGGACCAGTATACCGAGACGGTCGCCAACCGGCTGATCGGCGTCACCCCGGCCGGCCAGACTTATGTCCTGGGGTTGCTGCGCTCGCAGACCGAGCTCGCGGGGGCGTGCTTCTCGCCCGACGGCAGGACCCTTTACGTCAACTGCTACAGCCCGACGCGGACCCTCGCGATCACCATGCCGACGGGCGCAGGCGCCTGACCGCTTTAGTCGATCAACCAGCAAAACCCGAAAAGGAGCGATGACATGTTTACCGAAGACATGGTGCACAAGGCGTTGCAGACATGGTGCGACAATGTGGTGGCGGTCGGCAAGGCCCATTCCGAGGGCGGCGATCCCCGCGCCGTTGCGACGCAGGTGCTCAGCGACAATTACGACTATGACCAGGGCAAGGTTCTGTTCAAGCCGACCCTGACCTTCGGTGCACGGACCTTCCGTCCGACGAAGGACGGGGCCCTTGCCTACTTTACCGGGGGAAACGACGACTTCCCCGATGATAAGGGCTTCAAACTCAAGCCGTGGGTAAAGGTATGGTATAACAAGGAGGACTTCATCCTGCATAGCGATCTCGCGATCGTGCAATGCAATGTCCACTTCATCGGACAGGACGACAGCCATATTTTCGTGAACAAGAGCTTCGTGTTCAAGGAGTGCGAAGACGGCAAGGTGCGTATCGTCCTGCACCAATCGTCATTGCCGTATCAGCCCTGATGAGCCTGCGCGGTTACGCTGTCAGTGATTGCGCCGACTTGCTGCCGCTGCCGCCAGGCACCTTCTGCCCCGTCAGATGCGGCGGGACAACATGGTGCCGGGCTGCGCATCGGACGTGCGTCAGATCACTGCCGCTCGATTGCGGCGCGGCGCTCACGCTTTCCGAATATGTTCGGCCGGACGCTCGTCCTGTTTGTCCGCCGCCCATCTACACGTCGTGACGGCATGCGGCGCTTGGCGGTGCTCGCGACATATAGAGGATTACACTAGGAAACGGCGGCGGAGTGTTAAGAATCGCAATTACCGTTTCACTTACGCTCTGCTAAAAACTGGCGGCAGGTCGTGCGGAGGAAAAGCGAAGCGTTTATGATTGGGTGTTTAGCGGCGCGTCGCCGGCTGGCATCTTTGCGTAAGACGAATGGCAGGTCCCGGAATTAGCGGCCGTTCACACGAGGCCCGTTGGAGGTCTTAATTTGGTCGAGAGCGGCCGCCCTTCCTTACTGCCGCGGCGACCCAGAAATGGTCACTCAGAGCGCCTAGGCCGGCTCCCAATTGCGGACGTCCATTCACCGGCGGTTAGTCGTCAGCCGAAACGGCTAGCCGGGTCGCGAGGCCTTTCGCTCCCGGAGCGTGATAGGATGGCGCAGCGCAGTCCAAAATGCCCACTTGCACCCAAAGCAACGGGGCGCGACGATGAGGCATGCTGTCTTTCCTGCCGCTTCTGCTCCTCCAGGCTGCCGTAACCCAGACGCCTCCGCTCACGCCAGCGACCAAACCGGCACCGGCCGTGTCGAAGTGGCCGGCACGAGATGCACAATTCACCGTCCCCGATTTCCGCTTCCGCTCGGGCGAGACCCTGCCGAAGTTAAGCATCAACTACACGACGCTAGGATCGCCTCACCGCAACGCCAAGGGTGAGATCGACAATGCCGTAATGGTCCTGCACGGCACCGGCGGCACGGGCCGCCAGTTCCTTGCCCCGCAGTTCGCGGACGAGCTTTACGGCTCTGGCCAGCCACTGGACATCAAGCGCTACTGGATCATCCTCCCCGACGGAATTGGCCACGGCAAATCGGCAAAGCCGTCGGATGGCCTGCACATGCGCTTTCCGCGCTACGATTATAACGACATGATCGAGGCGCAATACCGTCTGCTGCACGATGGGCTTGGCATTCGACGCATGCGCCTCATCATGGGAACGTCGATGGGCTGCATGCACACCTTGGTCTGGGGCGAGACGCACCCCGACTTTGCCCGCGCTCTGATGCCGCTGGCCTGTGAGCCAGTCGAGATCGCCGGCCTCAACCGTATGTGGCGCAAGCTTGTAATTGACGGGATCAAGACCGACCCGGCGTGGGCGGGTGGCGAATACCAAACTCCGCCTACGCAAGGGCTGCGCACTGCCGCCAGCCTGCTATTCGTTGCCGGTGCCGCACCCCTGTACTTTCAAGCACGATACCCTGGGCGTGAAGCTGCCGAGGCATTCGCACGCGAGCGGGTGGCCGCATCGATCAAGGGCACGGACGCGAATGACCTGATCTATCAGGTCGATGCGTCGCGTACCTACGATCCGTGGCCGCTACTGGAAGCGATCACCGCGCCAACCACATGGGTAAACTCAGCTGATGACTTCATCAATCCGCGCAACCTTGATTACCCGCAGCGCGCGGTTGCCCGCATGAGAGATGCCCGGTTTCGCCTTATCCCTGAGACGGCTGACACGCGCGGTCACGGTACGCACACCGCAGCCCGGTTCTGGAAGCAAGACTTAGTCGACCTGCTCCGACGCACTGAATAGGTTGGCGACACGACCCAATTGCCGTCATTCGAAGCGCTGTATCCACTTCCTAGTTCTGCGATTTTTCATGTCGGTCCCGACTGACGTAGAGGCCGATACTGACGTAAGGGGTTGAAAGGCCCCCAGCCAGTTTCAGGCCGACTGCCGGCCTTCATCAGATTTGTGCCAGGCCACCGTCGGTGAACAGCTCGCTGCCTGTCATGAAGCTGCTGTCCGATGATGCCAGGAAAGCGGCAGCGGCCGCCACTTCCGATGGGTCACCGACATGTCCGATCGGCGTCGTCGTGCCCATCTCGATCATGGCATCGCGCCCGACAACTTCGGCGGCAAGTTCCGTCAGCGTCGGGCCCGGCGACAGGACGTTGACGCGGATCCCCGTGCCCCGCAGATCCTGAGCCCAACTACGCGCGAGATTGCGGACCGCCGCTTTCGAGGCACTGTAGACGCTGAACGCTGGCGTCCCCATGACGCCGGTGGTCGAGCCGGTCAGGATGACCGAACCACCCTGCTCCATCAGCTTGATACCCTTCTGCACCGTGTAGATCGTGCCCTTCACATTCACGTCGAGCGTGGCGTCAACATGGTCAGGCGTGATCTCGGACAAGGGTGACAGCGCGCCGGTGCCCGCATTGGCGAACAGGATGTCGAGCCTGCCGTGCGCCTTGTCCACCGTATCGAAAAGCCGGTCCAGGTCGGCGGCGTCGGTAACCGATCCTGCGACCGCTCGCGCATTAGCGCCAAGCGTCCCCACCGCAGCTTCAAGCTTATCCGCCCTGCGTCCGAACAGATATACGAACGCCCCTTCCGCGATGAACCGCTTCGCCGAAGCCAAGCCGATACCCGTGCCACCCCCGGTGATGACAGCAATCTTACCTTCCAGTCTGTTCATACGTGCCTCCGTTCGTGGGTTGCACGCAACTGGCCACCTCCCTACCAAAGAACAAGTATGCACCTTTTGGTAAGTATGAAGAATGTCTGACATGCTCCCAGCTGACGATCTCGTCGAACGCCCCATCGTCCCGGCCTTCACCTGCGGCCTCGACGCCACGCTCAAGGTCATCTCGGGCAAATGGAAACCCCTGATCCTGTATTTCCTGCTGCGTGGACCGACCCGTTATGGAGAACTGAAGCGCGCCATTCGTGACGTCAGCGACAAGGTGCTGATCCAGCAACTGAAGGAACTCGAGGCGGACGGCGTACTGCACCGGAACGATTACAAGGAAGTCCCGCCGCGGGTCGATTACACCCTGACCCAACTCGGACAGAGCCTCGCCCAAGCGCTGGAGCCGCTATGCCAGTGGGGCACCGAGAACATGGCGGAAATGCAGAAACTCTTTGCTGATCGCGATAGCTGGGGACGTGGGCGTGGTTGACTGCCAACCTACCGGTTCAGAATTTGTGTACGTCTGCCGGGCCGTGCCGGGTAAGCCGCCCTATATTCGGCTAATTTTGTTAGTCTTTTGGACGCCCGAGACTGCCAATCGTTCAGCTTAACGCAGCGCTGTGGCATGAAATGGCATTATGCCTGCAGGGATATCAACGTGGCGACCGGTGTTGCTCCTTGATGCGTCATCGATTTCTCTCCGCCCTCGCCTGCTCGGCCATGCTCTCGACCACCGCCGGTGCGCAAACCGAGCCGCTGGGTGCCGATCTGAAGCGGTTCAATTACCCGGCTCCCGTGCACTGGTTCGAGGCGAAGTCACAGGGTCATCCGGTTCGCATGGCCTTTCTCGACCGGCCGGCGACCGCCACGCCGAACGGCACGACGATCGTTCTGCTCCACGGCAAGAACTTCTGCGCCGCGACCTGGGGCGACACCGCGCGCGGGCTGGCGGCGACGGGCTACCGCGTCATCGTGCCGGATCAGATCGGCTTCTGCAAATCGTCCAAGCCGGACGGCTATCAGTACAGCTTCCACGCTATGGCCGCGTTGACGGCGGCGCTGCTCGACCGGGCCGGGGCCGGCAAGGTTGTCCTGGTCGGCCATTCGACCGGCGGCATTCTGGCCACCCGCTTCGCGCTCTTGTACCCTGAGCGGGTCGCGAAGCTGGTGCTGGTCAACCCGCTCGGCCTCCACGACACGCTGAGCGAGGGCGTGCCCTATACCGACCTCGGCAGGCTGCGCGCGGAAGAGGCGAAGACCGATACCGCGTCGATCAAGGCTTATCAGCTTCGTAACTATTATCACGGGGTTTGGCATCCGGCCTATGATCGTTGGGTCGCCATGCTGGCCGGGCAATATGCCAGCCCCGACGGCGACACGGTGCGCGACGCACAGGCCCGCCTGTCAGATATGATCCAGACCCAGCCCGTTGCCGCCGAACTGCCGCGCCTTGCGGTCCCGACCACGCTCATCATCGGCCAGCGCGACCTGACCGCCTTTCGCGCCAATAGCGCGCCGGAGGATCGACGCGGGCGCATCCGCACGGTGCCGCAGGCCGCCGACGAGGCCGTCAAGCGCATTTCCGGCGCGCGCCTGATCCGCCTGGACGATCTCGGCCACTCGCCGCAGGTCGAGGCGCCCGCCGAGTTCCTGCAAACGCTTCGGTCTGCGATCACGCGGTGAAGCGATTTGCCTGCGCGTTGGCGCTCCTCCTCGCCAGCGGGTGCGATGCCACGCCTGCGCCACGGCAAGCGGCTATAGCCCGCCCGGGCGAGACGCGGGGCCTGGACAGCGCCATCCTCGCCGACACCGTTGCGCAAGCCCGCCGTCTTCCCCGGCTCCGCTCGCTGCTGATCCTGCGTGACGGGCAGGTACTGGCGGAGCAACGGTTCAACGGCGGGCCGCCGCTCAACCGGCCGGTCAATATCAAGTCCGCGTCCAAGTCGGTCCTGTCCGCGCTGGTCGGCATCGCGATCGCGAAAGGCGTGCTGACCGGCGTCGACCAGCCCGTGCTCTCAGTGCTCGGCAGCGATGCGCCGCCCAATCCCGACCCGCGTCTTACCCGGCTGACCGTCGAGGATCTGCTGACGATGCGCGCCGGACTGGAGCGGACGTCCGGCGAGAATTACGGGCGCTGGGTGTCCAGCCGCAACTGGGTCCGCTTCGCCCTTGCACATCCGTTCGTCGACGAGCCGGGCGATGCGATGCTCTATTCGACCGGCAACACGCATCTGCTGTCGGCGATGCTGACGCGGGCATCGGGGCGCGACACCCATGCCCTGATGCGCAACTGGCTGGCGGAGCCGCTCGGCATCACCATCCCGCCATGGTCGCGCGATCCGCAGGGCATCTATTTCGGCGGCAACGACATGATGATGTCACCGCGCAGCCTGGCGCGGTTCGGCGAACTCTATCGCCTGGGCGGGGTGATCGACGGGCGGCGGATCGTCCCCGTCCGCTGGATCGAGGAAAGCTGGACCCCGCGCACCGTGTCACCGTGGAGCGGTGGTCAATATGGCTATGGCTGGTTCGTCGGCACCAGCCGCGGCCATCCTCTGCGCTTCGCCTGGGGCTATGGCGGGCAGATGCTGTTCATCATGCCGGACCTGAAGCTGACGGTCGTCATGACCTCCGACCCCGGGGGCGCGCGAGACAATGGTCATATCCCGGCGCTCCACACGCTCCTTGATGACGGGATTGTGCCCGCCACTGAGCGGGCTAGTGGGCCGTAATGGTCCCGGTGGTGAAGATGCCAGAGATCGAGGGGGCAATGCCGTGGTGTCGCAGAGGCGAGATCAATTCTGAGGATCGCGCCCAGGTTTGCTGACCCATCGGTGGACATTCATGCCGCCTCCCCCGCTTCCCGACTCCGGACGTTCGTTCAACAAAGCAGCGCAGCGGCTGACACCTCGCTCAACGGCCGGGTAGACGGCAAAAAAGCGGAATAGCTGCTCTGTTGAGGCTCATGGCAACACCTTCGGAAACGAGACGCGAAGGGCAGCTTTCGGCATTCAACCGTCATATAGCTGTAATCCGCATCCGTAGATTTCGTGCTTTCGACGACACTACGATCCCCCTCGACTGATTGGAACTGAGCCAGTGAGGGCCGTGTCCTGGCCGTGCAATTTGTTCAGGATCGCCGGCCTGGGCACGCTGACGGCCAACCAGATCATCGCGGTGATGCCCGAGCTGGGATTGCTCGACAACAAGCAGGCCGCCTCGCTGGCCGGCCTCGCACCCGTCGCGCGCCAGTCCGAGCAGTGGAAAGGCAAGAGCTTCATCCGTGGCGGCAGGGGCAATGTTCGTCAGGCCCTCTATGTGCCAGCCCTCGTCGCCGCACGCTTCAATCCCGAACTCAAGGCCAAGTACCAGCAGCTCATCGCAACCGGAAAACTTGCAAAAATCGCCATCACTGCCGTCATGCGAAAGCTCATCGTCACCGCAAATGCCATGCTCAAAGCAGACCGCCTCTGGACGCCAACACTCGCTTGACCATCACGGATACTCTAACTGGCATGTGCCGCAGGGCACTGTCGCAAGATGAACATGGCAGGGCAGGCCTCATTCCGAAACGGCGTCATAACCCTTGGTTTTGGCCACCTATGATCAGGGGTCGAGTGGATCGAGCGGATCGATCCGTAGAGAGGCAGCATCGGGACGGAAGGTGATCGTGTTCGGAGACGGGCGCGACCCGATCCGGCCGGATTGGTAACCCAGCTCGCGCTGATTGCGCGCCGTGAACGCGGGGCTGGCGATCGCGTCGATATGCCCAATGTTGCTGACGACGAGTGCGTCGCGATCGAGTGGTGCACGCAGAGCGATCAGCCGGCGGGTGGCGTTGCGCAGGTTGGTGGTCGTGTGCCGGGCATAGGGTTCGATGATGACCGCGTCGGCGGGAATGCCGAACCGCTGGATCAACGCGCGGCGCATCTCGATCGCCTCGACATGCGGCGTGTCGCGGGGGTGGACTGCGCTGCCGCTGACGATGATGAACGGCGCCAGCCCTTGCGCGAACAGCTCGGCGGCCATGCGGACATTCGCCTTGCCGCGTGCACTGAGCGCGGTGGTGGAGTCCTCTGGCCCGACGCCCAGCGCGATGATCGCGGTGTAGGGGAAGCGCGGCCAGTCCAGCCGCCGTGCCCTGGCCACTGCGCCGGCGTTGTAGCGTTGGTCGAGCGGCTCGAACGCGATTGCGGCGTTCTTGTCATTGGCGTCCAGCAAAGCGAGCGCCAGCGACAGGCTGGGGTCGCCTGCAACCGCCGGATCGCTTGCCTGCGCGGTGGCGAGCAGAACCGCATCGGCGACCACCGCGGCAAAGGCCGGGGTGCCGAACCCCTCGTCGGAACCGTCTACCAGCGGATAGCGAGGCAGCTTGCCAACGCCATAGATGCGCAGCACCTCATTCAGTCCATCGATCTCGCGGCGGACGTCGGCCGCCCTGGCACCGGCGTTGCGGGCGAGGGCATCCCGTTCCTCGTCACGCCAGATCGCCGCCTCGACCACGCAGGGTGCGGTACCGGCGCAGGCGTCAATCCGGCGCTGACGCACCGGATCGATCGGCAGATGCCCGCCCAGCGATGGGAACAGCCGTGCGGCCATCGCTGCCAGTTGCGCGTCGCGGACCGGCGCGGCAGCGGCTGGGATTGGGGCTACGGCGATCAACGCCGCGACCAATACCGCTGCCGCGCCGCGGCTCACCATGACTTGCTGACGATGAAGCGCACGCTGCGGCCGAAGATCGGGCGGCCATAGATCGCATCGCGCGAGGTCTGCCCGTCCAGCTGGTCGGTGCGCGGATTGCCCTCGGTCAGTCCCTTGTTGTTGAAGATGTTGTCGCCCACCACCTGGAACTGGAAGCCGCCATGCGTCAGCGTCGCGCCCAGCCCGAAGATGTTGTACGACGGCAGCCGCGTGTTGTTGAACAGGTCGACATAGCGGCGCCCGACATATTCGTACCGGCCGTACAGCTCGAACTGGTCGCCCCCTAAGTCGAACGACAGCGTGGGGCGGACATTGCCGAAGACCTTGGGTTCGCGGATGATCTGCTTGCCGTTCACCGCCGACGGATCGGCGCCCGCGCTGTTTTCCAGATTCTTGTATTGCGGGTCCTGATAGGTGAACGATCCCGACACGAAGAACCAGCGCGCCGGCGCCAGCGTGCCGTCGACCTCCACGCCCTTGACCTCGGCCTCGCCGATGAACGGCACCGCCTGGTCGTTTCGCCCCGTCGCCGGGTTGAACGCCACGAACGAGGCGTTGAACGGATCGAACTTGGTGTAGAAGCCCGTCAGGTACAGGTAGTTGCGGCCGAACGACGCCTTCAGCCCGGCCTCATACTGGTCGGCCTGCGTCTTCACCAGCACGGGGTTGATATTGTAATAGCTGCTCGACTGCGGCGGCACCTCCAGATGCGATGCGCGCAGATAGCCGCCGAAATGGTCGCTGACGTCGTAATTGGCGCCGATCGTCCAGTTGGTCGCGGTCGGGCTGTCGCGGCGCGACTGCCGCCCCCCGTCGAACCCGCGCACCGTGTTGTCGGCCAGCGTCGCCGGATCGCCGAGATTCACCGAGGTCGAGGTCAGGCCATAGCCGTCGATATGATACCATTCATGCCGGATGCCGCCATCCAGCCGCAGCCCGGGCACGATCTCCCAGGTGTCGTTTGCGTAGAGCGCATAGACGGTGGAATCGACCTCGCCCTGGTTGAGCGTCGTGCCGTAGCGCAGCACGCCCCGGTCGGTGACGGAGCCGAGCACCGCGCCGCTCGCCGAATAGGCGAACAGGTCCAGCGTCCGCGGCTGGCCGCGCACCTCCATCAGGTAATCCTGATAGACCGCCTTGTTGGTCAGGCCATAGGCAGAGGCATAGCCGCCCAGCCGCAGGTCGTGCGTGCCGATGCCCGTGTCGAACTTGCGCGTCACGCTGACATCGCCCTGCCCCGAATAGAAGCTGGAGCCGACGCCGCGATACTGGCCCTGCACGACCAGCCCGGACGCGCTGTAGGGGTCATAGGCCGTCGCGCCGTTGGTACCCGCGATCGCATAGCCCAGCCGCGCGACCGGGTTGGCGGCGCTGCCGAACGCGGCATCGGCCGCGCTGCGGAACCCTGCGGCGAACGCATTGGC
>NZ_CAMLAC010000019.1 GCF_946477935.1 uncultured Sphingomonas sp.
CCGCGAGACTGAGCAGCGCCACACCCTCCGACGAGTTCAGCCGATATTCCTGCAAGAACTGGTTCACCCAGCCCCGGCTCTGCGCCGCGCGCAGGTCGGCAAGCAGGCCGGAGGCATGCCCCATGATCCGCTCACGCGATTCAGGGCTGGTCGCGGCACGGTCGAGCAGCGGCTTTAGAACATCGGGTTCGGCAGCGCGGTACAGCTTTGCCATGGCTTTGCGGGCGTCGGACGCTACGGCAATCGTCATCTTCAAATATCCGGTCAGGCAAGGCTTGCCGAACGACCCGGCCAGCCCCTAGAAAAGCGATACAGCGCGCTTAGCGGCAAATTCGATGGAGGGGTACTCGCCTGTGACGACGATCACCGTCGCCGCGATGCAGGATCGCATCGGCACTGAAACCGTGTCCGACTGGATCACCGTCACCCAAGCCATGATCGACCGCTTTGCCGAGGCAACGGGCGATTACCAGTTTATCCATGTCGATCCGGTACTTGCCGCACAAACGCCGTTCGGTGGCACCATCGCGCACGGCTTCCTCACTTTGTCGCTGATGCCGCAACTGGCCGCCAGCGTCGCCGATGCGCCGGTGATCGAGGGCATGCGGATGGCGGTAAATTATGGCGGCAACGCCGTGCGCTTCATCACCCCGGTGCCCGCCGGCGCGCGCGTCCGCGGACGCTTCAAACTCGCCGCCTTCGACGAAAAGAAACCGCGTCAATACCAGCAGATTACCGACTTCACCGTCGAGATCGAAGGCACGGACAAGCCCGCTCTCGTCGCGCAGTGGATCACGCTCATCTATCTATAGACCCACGGAAAAGGACTGTTCTTGATGCGCTCCGCCGTTATCGTCTCCACCGCCCGCACCCCGATCGGCCGCGCCTATCGCGGCGCGTTCAACGACCTCCCCTCGCCCACGCTGGCGGCCCACGCGATCCGTGCCGCAATCGAGCGCGCCGGCGTCGACGGCGCCGAGGTCGACGACGTGATCCTGGGTGCCGCGCTCCAGCAGGGCCATCAATCGACCAACGTCGCCCGCCAGTCGCTGCTCCGCGCCGGCCTGCCGACGAGCGTCGCGGGCATGTCGGTCGACCGCCAATGCGCCAGCGGACTGATGGCGATCGCCACCGCCGCCAAGCAGATCGTCCATGACCGGATGGACGTGGTCGTGGGCGGCGGCGTCGAAAGCGTCAGCTTGGTGCAGACCCCCAAGATGAACGTCGCCCCCGACCCCGGGCTGAAGGCGATGCATCACGACATCTACATGCCGATGCTCCAGACCGCTGAAGTGGTCGCCAAACGCTACGGCATCACGCGCGAGCAGATGGACGAATACGGCCTGCGCTCGCAACAGCGCACCGCCGAGGCACAGGCGGCGGGCCGCTTCGACGCCGAGATCATCCCCGTCACCGCGACGATGGCGATCGTCGACAAGGATACCAAGGCGGTCAGCCACCGCGAAGTGACGCTCGCCAAGGACGAGGGCAATCGTCCCGATACCAATGCCGAGGGGCTCGCCGCGCTCAAGGTCGTCCTGCCCGACGGCACGGTCACCGCTGGCAACGCATCACAACTCTCGGACGGCGCCTCGGCCAGCGTGCTGATGGAGGAAAAGGAGGCGGAGCGCCGCGGCCTCACGCCGCTCGGCCGCTATGTCGGCATGGCGGTGGCTGGCACCGAGCCCGACGAGATGGGCATCGGCCCGGTCTTCGCGGTCCCCAAGTTGCTCGACCGGTTCGGCCTGTCGATGGACGATATCGGCCTGTGGGAGTTGAACGAGGCCTTCGCAGTGCAGGTGCTATACTGCCGCGATCGGCTCGGCATCCCGGACGACCGCCTGAACGTCAATGGCGGCGCGATCGCGATCGGCCACCCCTATGGCATGTCGGGCGCCCGCATGACCGGCCATGCGCTGATCGAGGGCAAGCGCCGCGGCGTGAAGCACGTCGTTGTCACCATGTGCGTCGGCGGTGGCATGGGCGCTGCGGGACTGTTTGAAGTGCTGTAATTGAAGCCAGTAACCACATCCTTTACAGGTGGCGCAGGCAAGGACATCTGCCTTTCTGCGTATCCCGGCCGCTGCTACGGCTGGTGTACGGGGTTCAGGTTGCAGACTGAACCCCGTACTGATGCTGCGGTCGATGATCGCCGCTGCTTCCCCGCAACCATCCGGCCGCCCCCGTCGTTCTCCCGCCGACTCAAAAAAGGAGACGATCCATGGCAGATCATGACAGCCCGCAGGAAATCGCCGCAAAGTTCATCGGCAAGCTGAAGAGCAGCCCGTATGTGATGATCGGCCTGACCGATGGTCAGCACAGCGAACCAATGACCGCGCAGGTGGATGACGATCATCCCAACACGCTGTTCTTTTTCGCCGGCAAGGACAACCGCATCGCCAAGGGTGGTCAGGCCATGGCGCAGTTCGTCGGCAAGGGGCATGACTTCTTCGCCTGCCTGTCGGGCGAAGTCGGTCAGCATAATGACCGTGCCATGATCGACAAGCTGTGGGACAAGCAGGTCGAGGCCTGGTTCCCAGGCGGCAAGGACGATCCCAACCTCGCATTGCTGCGTTTCGATATCGACTCGGCGGAACTGTGGGAAACCGATGTGTCGGTATCCGGCCGTCTTAAGATGCTGTTCGGCGGCACGATCAGCGCGGAGGAATCCTCCAGCCACGCCAAGGTCGGCTCGGTCGCCTGATCTTTGCCATGCGGGCGGCGGTCACCATCGCCGCCCGCTGCTCGCCGTCACCCGTTGGCGGCGATCCACTCCTTGACCACCGGCGCGATGCGATTGCGCCATTTCGACCCGTTGAAGATACCGTAATGGCCAACGCTTTCGGCCATCAGATATTTCTTCTTGTCCTCGGGCAGCGACGTGGCGAGCGTCAACGCCGCCTTGGTCTGGCCCAGCCCCGAAATATCGTCGCGCTCCCCCTCGATCGCCAGCAGGGCGATGTCGGTAATCGCCGCCGGATCGACCGGGCGACCGCGATGCGTCATCTCGCCCTTGGGCAGCGCGTGCGTCTGGAACACCAGCTTTACCGTCTGCAGGTAGAACTCGGCGGTCATATCGCAGACGGAGCGATACTCGTCGTAGAAATCCTTGGTCTGCTCGGCGCCCTGGCCATCGCCCTGGACCAGATGCTTGAACATTTCCCAATGGCTGATCATGTGATTACCCAGGTTCATCGACATGAACCCGGCCAGTTGCAGAAAGCCCGGATACACGCGGCGGCCGGCGCCCGGATAGGTCATCGGCACCGTCGCGATCGCATTCTGCTCGAACCACGCATGCGGCCGCTCGGTCGCCAGGGTGTTCACCGCGGTCGGCGCCTCGCGCGTGTCGATCGGTCCACCCATCATCGTCAGCGACTTCGGTCGGCACGGATGCTTGTCCGCACTCATCAACGCCGCAGCGGCATAGCAGGGTACGGACGGCTGGCACACCGCCAGCATGTGCGCGCCCGGGCCGATCGCCTCCAGGAACGCGATCAGATAATCGATGTAATCGTCCAGATCGAAGCGCCCGGCGGACATCGGCACCAGCCGCGCGTCGCGCCAATCGGTGATATATACCTCGCACGACGGCAGCATCCGCTCGACGGTGCCGCGCAACAGCGTCGCATAATGCCCCGACATCGGCGCCACGATCAGCAGCTTGGGGCTGTTCTCCACACCCTCGCGCCGAAACCGCTTCAGCTGCCCGAACGGCAGGCGCGTCACGATTTCTTCGGTCACCGCGACCGTGCGGCCGTCGATGGTGGTTTGGGTCAGGCCGAAGGCCGGCTTGCCGCGAGTCGCGGAAGCATGGGCGAACACCTCCAGCGCAGAGCCGACAATGGCGCCGCCGCCGAAATATGCGAAGGGATTGGCGGGGTTCTGCAACAGGCCGGCCCCGAAATTGGCCAGCGCACTCGCACCGGCCATCATCGAACGGTGCATCTCATAGGCGTCGTACAGCATTCGCGATCCTCACTCCCCAAATGGGGTTAGGCCCTGTTTATCACGAAGTGGTCGCCGAATGATGACCAATATATGGCGCCTTCGTCATGTCGGGGCAATTCGTTCCGCCATCGGATTGACCCACCAACGCACGAACCCGCCCGTTCGATGCGCCGGCCGAAGTGCCCCGATCGCCCTGCCCCCCGTTGAGCGCTCTGCCCCACGCTGCTAGGCGCTTGTCGCATGGGTCGTTCCGCCGATACTCCGCCCCGCCGCCTCGGCAGCCTGTCGATGGTCTGGACCTTCGCCTCGCGCTATCCCTTGCAGATCGCGATTGCCGCGCTGTCGCTGCTCACCGCGGCGGCCGCCACGCTGTTCATCCCGCGCACCTTTCAGAAGGTGGTCGACAACGGCTTCGCCGCCGGCGCCGACAAGAGCGATGTCGCGCCCTATTTCCAGGGGCTGCTGCTCGTCGTGCTGGTGCTGGCGGTCGCGACCGCGGTGCGCTTCTACTTCGTGTCCTGGCTGGGCGAGCGTACGGTGGCCGACATCAGGGCGGCGGTGCATCGCAACCTGTTGCGTCTCGCCCCGCGCTATTTCGAAGAGAACCGCCCGTCCGAGATCGCCAGCCGGCTGACCGCTGACACCGCCGTCATCGAACAGGTCGTCGGCTCCACCGTCTCGGTGGCGCTGCGTAACATGGTGATCGGCGCTGGCGGTCTCATCTACCTGTTTGCGCTCGCACCCAAGCTGGCGGCGGCGCTGCTGCTCAGCCTGCCGGTCATCATCCTGCCGATCGTGCTGCTCGGCAAGCGGGTGCGCAGCTATTCGCGCGACAGCCAGGACCGGCTTGCCGATATCGGCGCGATCGCGGTGGAAACGCTGGGCGCGATGAAGGTCGTGCAGGCCTTCGGCCAGGAACTGCGCGAGGCCGACCGGTTCGAGGGCGCGGTGTCGCGCGGTTTCGCCGCCTCGCGCCGCCGCTTCGCGCTGCGTGCGGTGATGACCGCGCTGGTCATCGGGCTGATCTTCACCGGCATCACCCTGATCCTGTGGGATGCGGTTGCCGATGTCGCGACCGGCGACCTGTCGGGCGGCGCGCTGACCGCATTCGTCATCACCGGCATCATCGTCACCGGCTCCTTCCAGGCCTTGACCGAGGTCTGGGGCGATCTGCTGCGCGCCGCCGGTGCCGCGCAGCGCCTGGCCGAACTGCTCGCCGAACAACCGGAAATCGCCGCGCCCCCCGCGCCGGTCGTCCTGCCCATTACCACCATGGGCGCCCTCCGCTTCGAAGACGTCCGCTTCCATTATCCCACCCGCCCGGAGATCGCCGCGCTGAACGGCTTCTCGCTCGACATCCTGCCCGGCGAAACGGTCGCGGTGGTCGGCCCCTCGGGCGCCGGCAAGTCGACGCTGTTCCAGTTGGCCGAACGCTTCTACGACCCCGATGCCGGCCGGGTTCTGATCGACGGCGTCGACCTGCGCGAGGCCGACCCCAGCGCGATCCGCAACCGCATCGCGATGGTGCCGCAGGAAACGGTGATCTTCGGCGCGTCGGCGCGCGACAATCTGCGCTACGGCCACTGGGCCGCCACCGATGAGGAATTATGGGCCGCCGCCGAGGTCGCCAATGCCGCGGATTTCCTGCGCGCATTGCCGGAAGGGCTCGACACCTTCCTGGGCGAAGGCGGTGCCCGCCTGTCGGGTGGCCAGCGCCAGCGCCTCACCATCGCCCGCGCATTGCTCCGCGACGCCCCCATCCTGCTGCTGGACGAGGCGACCAGCGCGCTCGACGCGGAAAGCGAACGCCTGGTGCAACAGGCGCTCGACCGGTTGATGGAAGGGCGCACCACCCTGGTCATCGCCCACCGCCTCGCCACCATCCGCCAGGCGCAACGCATCATCGTGATGGACGGCGGTCGCATCGTCGAACAGGGCCGCCATGCGCAGCTCATCACCGAAGGCGGCCTCTATGCCCGCCTCGCCAGCCTGCAGTTCCACGAGGCCGCCTGAGACCCGCACGGCTGTCGTCCCCCTTGCCCCGCCGCCCCGAACCGGCGATGGAGCCACGCGAAGAAGGGGAACCCGCATGTCCATCCTGTCCGACCGCTGGATTCGCGAAGCGGCGCTCGCCGATCGCATGATCGAACCCTTTGTGGAGAGCCAGCGCCGCGACGGCTGCATCAGCTACGGCCTGTCCTCCTACGGCTATGACGCGCGCGTCGCCGACGAGTTCAAGATCTTCACCAATGTCGACAATGCCCTGGTCGATCCCAAGGATTTCGCATCGAACAGCTTTGTCGATCGCAAGACCGATGTGTGCATCATCCCGCCCAACAGCTTCGCCCTGGCACGGACGGTGGAATATTTCCGGGTACCGCGCGACGTGCTGGTCATCTGCCTCGGCAAGTCGACCTATGCGCGTTGCGGCATCATCGTGAACGTCACCCCGCTGGAGCCGGGTTGGGAGGGGCATGTGACGCTGGAGTTTTCCAACACCACGCCGCTGCCCGCCAAGATCTACGCGAACGAGGGCGCGTGCCAGTTCCTGTTCCTGAAGGGGAACGAGCCCTGCGAGGTCAGCTATGCCGACCGCATGGGCAAATATATGGGCCAGCGCGGAGTGACCCTGCCAAAATTGTAAGGGCCGCTCTTATCGCGACCCCGACCGATCGTAACGCATGAAAGGCGCCGCTCTCCCCGCGGACAAGGCGGAGAGACGGCATCCCTGTCACCGGACGGGCGCCCGCCCCCGGAACGCCCGGCGGCCCGTCAGCGCGACGCCATCGCCGGCGCCAGACGATTCAATCCGGCCTGTGCCACGGCATGCGAGGACAGCACCGCACCCGAGGGCATGTCCATCTGCACCGCATTCCGCTTCAGCACGTCACTGTACAGCATCCGCGCCTCGCTCGCCCGGTTGGTCGCGGCATAGATCGCCGCCAGGTTCAGCATCAGTTCGGGACGATCGGGAAAAATGCGCCGCTCGGCCTGCAACGTCCGCTCGGCACCGGACAGGTCACCCGCCGCGATCTGCACATAGCCCGTCCGTTCGCCGGCCAATGCCGGCATCGCCACCGTCATCCCCGCCACGATCATCGCCATCCGCGCCACTGCACGCATCGCAACCTCCTATGTTTCACTTTTATGACGCGAGAGTGTCACTTTCGTGACGATGATGCAAGCCGCTATGCCCGATCCGGCCGTGCTTCGTCGCATTCTGGTACGACGCAGACTTAACCGTTCTACTTCAATGGCTTGATACAGATCAGCATCAGATCGGTATGAGATTTGTACGATACCGCACCTCAGCTCGGCTGGCCGCGATACTGGTTCGGACTATACCCACAATGAGGGTTAACGCCGGAACGCCGGGGGTGCGTCGCCGTTCACTGCGCATGACTACACGTCCCATCATCCTGGTCGTCGAGGATCAGCCTCTCCTGCTTCTGCACTGCCGCCTGGCGTTTGAGGATGCCGGATACGATGTCATCCAGGCGGTCGATGCGGATACCGCCCTGGAGGCGCTGTCACGGCATCCCGGCATCCGAACGGTGTTTACCGACATCGCCATGCCCGGTTCGCTCAACGGCCTCGATCTCGCGGCGCTCATTCAGGCGCGCTGGCCGGACATCTCGGTGCTGGTCACCTCGGGCGCGGTTTCTCCCCCGCGCAGCACTATTCCGCCGGGTGTCCGTTTTCTGCCGAAGCCCTATACCGTGCGGCAGCTTCTCGACGCGCTCGCATCGCAACCGGCGCCGATCCCGGCAAAGGCGCTCGCGCCCGTACACGACTGCACCGGTCAGCCGGCCACCGTCACCGGTACCGCGCCTGTCAGTCTCGCCGGCGCGCCGACCAGATACCCCTGAACCTGCGCGCACCCTTCCGCGCGCAGCATCCGCATCTGTTCGTCCGTCTCCACCCCCTCGGCAACCACCAGCATGTCCAGGCTGCGCCCCAGCCCTATCGTGGCGCGCACGATCGAGCGTGAGGCATGGTCGTCCCGCATATTGGCCACGAAGCTGCGATCGATCTTGATCTTGTTGAAGCCGAACTGCTGCAGGCTGCTCAGCGACGAGAATCCGGTGCCGAAATCATCCATGACGACGCCCACGCCTGCGGATTGCAAATTCCGCAGATTGGCCACCACCACCTGACGTTCGTCGATCACCACGCCCTCGGTCACCTCCACCTCGATCCGGTGGGCCGCAATCCGATAGGCGCGCGCCAGGCCGAGCAACCGATCCGCCAGCGCGGGGTCGCGCAACTGCTCGGGCGACAGGTTCACCGCGATCCCCTGCGTCACCGGCCAGCCGGACGCGACCGCCAGCGCTTCCTCCAATATCCAGTCGCCGATATCGCCCATCAGGCCGTTTTCCTCGGCGATCGGCACGAACACGGCGGGCGACACCGCGCCCAGCACCGGATGCGTCCACCGCGCCAGCGCCTCATACCCGATGATCGCCCCCGTGGCGCAGTTCGCGATCGGCTGGAACACGACATGCATCTGCCCGCGGTTCAGCGCGTCGCGCAGCTCATGCGCCATCCATCGCCGTTGGCGCCGCTCCTCGTCCATGCCGCCATCATACAGCCGCGCCCGGTTTCGCCCGTCCGCCTTGGCGCGGTACAGCGCGATATCGGCACAACTGTACAGCTCGTCACCCTGCGTCGCATGCAGCGGCGCCAGCGCGACGCCAATACTGAACCGCGCGGTCGGCTCGGCGGTTTCCCCCGCCGCCAGCGCGAAGATGCGATCGACCAGCGCGGCAGCGTCGATCGCCCCGCTGGGCAGCGGATGGATGATCGCGAATTCGTCGCCCCCCATTCTCGCCACCGTGTCGGCCGAACTTGACGCCGCGATCAGCACCGCCGCCATCCGCCGCAGCACGGCATCGCCCGCCGCATGGCCCAGCGTGTCGTTCACGCCCTTGAACCCGTCCAGATCGATCGCCAGCAAGGCGCATGGCGCGCCGTCCGCCAGGGTCTGCGCCAGCCGCTCCTCGAACAGCAGCCGGTTCGCCAGCCCGGTCAGCGGGTCGTGATGCGCCAGGAACTCCACCTGCGCCTCGATCCGCCGCCGTTCCTCCATCGCGCGACCCATCGTGACCAGGCCCCGCGCCAGCAATCCCAGCTCGTCCTGGCGATCGACACCCGCCACCCGGTCGATCTGCTGCCCCGCGCTCAGCCGGCGCAAACTGCCGGCGAACTGCACGATCGGCACCATCACCCGCCGCCGCAGCCACACGGCCAGACCGATGGTGAACAGCAGTGCGACAAAGGCGGCAAAGGCCGTGCTGATCACCCCGCGGCGGCCCAGCCACAGCGACTGCGCGGTCGCCCGCTGCAATGCTTCGATCAGGCTCTGGCGCGTCGTGATACGACTATTTTCCAGCGCCTTCAGTGCATCCAGAAAGGCCGGCATCCCCGGCTTGACCGATGCACCGTCGCCCTCGGCCGCATCCAGCAGCGCCATCGCCTGCGTGCCGAATACGCGCGCATCGGCGCGGGTTCGGGCGATGCCGTCGCGCACCGCGGCGGGCGTCTCCGGCATGAATACCGCCGCAGACAGTGCGTCGCCGGCGGCAAAGCGCCCGGCCTCGTCGCGCAGCGCCTGCCAGTGCTCCGGCGCCACGATCTCTCCGCGCTCGGCAGCGCGCGTCGCGTCGCCGATCGCCAGTCGCAGGCGACGCAGCGCGGCATCCGAGGCGTCCTGCTCGCGTACCAGTTGGGCAAGCGAATCGATCCGCTGATCGGCCCGCAACATCTGAAGCTCGGTCGACAGTCCCATGCCCAGGATGCCGAAGAACAACAGCAGCAAACCGATGCAGGTCAGGGAAACCCGGGTCCCAAGAGACGGAAGGTACGAGCCGGACTGCATGTCTCGCCGGACTATAGCGAAAAGATTAGGATTGATTAAAAATGATATGCATTGCGCCGGCGAAAGCGTTCAGATTGCTCCAAAACGGTAGCAATAATCCTTTTTTGCCATGGCTCATGTCCGCCCCAGCAGCGCGCCGGGACGACCCAGTGCATCTTCGTACAAGGCGGCGTAGCGTGCGATCATCACGCTTTCGTCGAACTCGGCCCGCGCCTTGGCCTGGTTGGCCGCGCCCACCATGCGGCGCAGCTCGGCATCGCGCATCAGCGCCTGGATGGCGTCGCGCAGCCGCACCTCGCCGCCATGTTCGGTGATGAACGGGCGGTTCTCCTCCGCCACCATCAGCGGCACGTCGCCCACCGGCGGGCTCGCGATCGGCAGCCCCGCCGCCATCGCCTCCACGACTGAGATCGGGAATTGCTCGCTGCGCGACGACAACGCCAGCAGGTCGAAATGCCGGATGAAGCGCCATGGTCGGTCGATAAAGCCCGGCATCAGCAACCGGTCGCCGATCCCCATCGCCAGCGCCGCCTGTGCAATCCGCGCGCGTTCCGGTCCTTCGCCGACGATCACCAGCCGGAACCGGCCGGATACGCCGCCCATCGCGCGCACCAGCGCGGTCAGATCCTTCACGTCGCGCAGGCCGGCCAGCGCGCCGACCACCACCTCCCTGGGATCGCGCACGAAGCCGGGGATCGCATCCGGCTCGGGCTCGCGGGCATAGGCCATGGTGGCGATGCCGTTGTGGATGCGCCGCACCCGCTCGCGCGGCTGTTTCCAGACCTGGAGCGCGATCCCCTCCAGCGCCTGTGACGGCACCACCAGCGCCCGTACCGCGCCCAGCGCCATGCGGCGGTAGAGATTGCGCTCCACCTTCAGCCCGCTCGCCTCGTCGGCGTTGAACCCGTCCTCGTGATGGATGATCGGCGGCATGCCCTTGGCGAAGACGCGCGCCGCCATCGGCCCGTCGATCGCGCCCCAATTGTAGCTCAGCACCAGGTCGAACCGGCGCATATAGGCGGCGATCGCCTCGTACCGCCGGACCGAGGGCTTGCCGGTCAGCGACGGCGCGTCCTGCGCGATCTCGTAGCGGATGCCCTTGGCGATCGCGTCGCGTGCGTCCAGCTCGTCCGGCACGCCCGATATGATCACGTGTCGCGCGGCATCGCCGAACGCGTTCATCAGGCGCACCGCCCGCGCCTCCTTGCCGCCCAGCGAGAAGGCGGAATGCAGGTGCAGGATACGGACCGGGTTCGTCATGCCGCCACCTTTTGCAGCAGTCGCTCGATCGCCGCGATCACCGGCGGCTCGGTCAGGGTCGGCGCATGACCGACCTCGGGCACGGTCACCAACTCAGCATCGGGCAGCGCCGCCGCCATCCGCTCCGCCACGCCCGCCGACAGGATATCCGATCGGCCCCCGCGCACTACCAGCACCGGCACGCCCGCCAGCGCCGCCAGCGCCTGCCACATGTCCGGCCCAGCCTCCGCCCCCGGCACGCGGAACGGCTCGGCGATCTTCAAATCGTAATCCAGCACGATCCGCCCGGTGCTCGTCAGCCGGTACAGCCGCTTGGCCATGCCCAGCCAGTCCGGGATACCCCAGCCCGGATGGATGTCGCCATGGTTCTCCGCGACGCAGCGCGCGGCGTGCATCCAGGTCGGGAAGCTCGATGCCCGGCCGACATAGCCGCGGATGCGCGCCAGCCCTGCGCCCTCGATTTCCGGTCCGATATCGTTCAACACCGCGCCTGCGATCCGCCCCCGCTCCGGTCCCGCCATCAGCATCGTCACGATCCCACCCAGCGACGTTCCCACCGCCACGAACCGTCCGATCCCGGCCTCGGCCAGCAATCCTTCGATATCCTGCACATAGGTCAGCGGGACATAGGACATCGGATCCTTGGCATAGGCGCTCTCGCCGCGTCCGCGCATGTCCACCGCGATCACCCGGCGGCGGCCGGCGAAACGCTGCGCCACGCCTTCGAAATCGCGCGCGTTGCGGGTGAGGCCGGGCAGGCAGATCAGCGGCGGCAAGGCGGGATCGCCTGGATAGTCGCGCGCATGCAGGCGCAAGCCATCGTTCGACCACCAGTATAAATTCTCGTACGCCGTCATGCTTGCACCCCGCGCTTAGGCGCCACCATATCGCGGCATGCCCGTTTCCCCGCAAGCATATCGCCCCGAAACCGCAATCCTGACGCTCGGCCCCGTCTTTTACGATCCCGTGGAGGCCGCGAATTTCCCGCAGACGATCCTGCGCTTCCGCAACGATCGTGCCGCTGCGCAGGTCGGACTCGACACGCTCGACGATGCCGAATGGATCTCACATTTCGGCCGTTTCGCGCCCTTGGCCGGCACGCTGCCGCACCCGCTCGCGCTGCGCTATCACGGCCATCAGTTCCGGTCGTACAATCCCGATATCGGCGACGGCCGCGGCTTCACCTTTGCCCAGATGCGCGACAATCGGGGCCGCCTGATCGATCTCGGCACCAAGGGCTCCGGCCAGACGCCGTACAGCCGCTTCGGCGACGGCCGCCTGACCCTGAAGGGCGGCGTGCGCGAGATCCTCGCCACCGAGATGCTCGAAGCGTTGAACGTCCCCACCTCGCGCACCCTGTCGCTGATCGAAACGGGCGAGGCGCTGGAGCGCGGCGACGAACCCTCCCCCACCCGAGGCGCCGTCCTCGTCCGGCAAAGCCACAGCCATGTCCGCATCGGCACCTTCCAGCGCCTCGCCTATGAGCGCGACGAAGACGCGATGCGCCGTCTCGTCGCCTATGTGCTGGCGAACCTCTATGGCGAGGATGGCGACGATCCCGTCCGCCTGCTGTCGCTGGTGGTGGAGCGGACCGCCACGCTGGCGGCGCGCTACATGGCGGCGGGTTTCGTCCACGGCGTGCTCAATTCCGACAACATCAACGTCACCGGCGAAAGCTTCGACTATGGTCCGTGGCGGTTCGCCCCGACCTGGGATCCCCAGTTCACCGCTGCCTATTTCGACCATGCCGGCCTCTACGCCTTTGCGCGCCAGCCGGAGGCGATCCACTGGGACGTGATGCAACTCGCCGCCTCGCTCCGCCTGATCGCGGACAGCGATCCGCTGATCGCGGCGTTGCAGGGTTTTGCCGAACACTACCAGTCCGCCATTCGGGACGCGCTGCTCTGGCGCCTGGGCGTTCGCCCCCGTGGCGAGGCCGAGGACCGCACGCTGGTGCAGACGCTGGAGCGCACCCTGCGCGCTGCCGACGCCGGCATCGACCGCGTCTTCTTCGACGCCTTCGGCGGCACGCTGCCGGATGCGTATGGCGAAGCATGGAACGACCTGCGTGCGGCTCTACAGGGCTATGTGCCGCGCAAGGACCGCACCCATCCTTATTGGCAGGCCGGGCCCTGTTCCATGCTGATCGACGAGGTGGAGGCGATCTGGGCGCCGATCGACCAGTCCGACGACTGGACCGCGCTCCGCGCCAAGATCGGGGCGGTTCGGATGATGGGAGAGGCGCTCGCCTGACCGGTGCCGTGCGCAATCTTGCTCCCAATCTCCCGATCCCGTACCCGTGCTTCCAACAAGAGGGGCAGGAATGGCCGAAGAGTTGATCTCCTTCGAACCCGCGACGGGGACGGAACTGGCGCGGTTCGCGGTCGGCACCGCGGATGCCGAGGTCGCCGCCGCGCGGGAGGCATGGGCCGGCTGGGCCGCACGCCCGCTCGCCTTCCGGATCGAGACGATGCGCCGTTTCGCCAATGTCGTGCGCGCGAAGTCCGATGCCTTCACCGATCTGATCGCGCGCGAAACCGGCAAGCCGCTGTGGGAAGCCCGCACCGAAGTGGATTCGGTCGTCGCCAAGGTCGACATCTCGGTCTCCGCCTATGCGGATCGCACGTCGCAGCGCCGGATGGAGCAGCCCATGGGGGCCCGCATCGCGGTGCGGCACAAGCCGCACGGGGTGCTGGCGGTGCTGGGGCCCTATAATTTCCCCGCGCATCTGCCCAACGGGCACATCGTCCCCGCGCTGATCGCGGGCAATGCGGTGGTGTTCAAGCCGTCCGAGAAGACGCCCGCGGTCGGCGCCTTCATGGTGGACTGCTACCGCGAGGCGGGTGTGCCCGCCGGCTGTATCCGCCTGCTGATCGGCGGCCCGGCCGAGGGCAAGGCACTGGCCGAGCATGCCGGGATCGACGGGTTGCTCTTCACCGGATCGGCGCGCACCGGCCTGGCGCTCAACCGCCTGTTCGCCGACCGCCCCGAAAAGATCCTCGCGCTGGAAATGGGCGGCAACAATCCGATCGTCGTCTGGGATACGCCGGACCTGCACAGCGCGGCGGTCCTCGTCATCCAGTCCGCCTTCACCACCGCGGGCCAGCGCTGCACCGCCGCGCGCCGCCTGATCGTGGAAAGCCGCCTCTACGATCCGTTGATCGAGACGGTGTGCGGCCTCGTCCGCCGGCTGATCGTCGGCGCGCCGCATGACCAGCCCGCCCCCTTCATGGGGCCGGTGATCGACAATGACGTGGCCGACCAGCTCGGCGAAAGCTTCCTGGCGCTGCTGATGCGCGGCGGCCGCCCGATCCGCCACCTCGAACGCCCCGATCCGGCGCGCCCCTTCCTCTCGCCCGCGATCATCGACGTGACGGGAATGGCGGAGCGGCCCGACATCGAACTGTTCGGCCCCATCCTGCAGGTCAGCCGGGCCGATGATTTCGACCAGGCGATCGCGGAGGCGAACGCCACCCGCTACGGTCTCTCCGCCTCCCTGGTCAGCCAGACCCCCGGCCTCTACGACCGCTTCTGGGCCAACATCCGCGCCGGCATCGTCAACTGGAACAAACCCACCAACGGCGC
Organism: uncultured Sphingomonas sp.; assembly: GCF_946477935.1. Taxonomy (GTDB): domain Bacteria; phylum Pseudomonadota; class Alphaproteobacteria; order Sphingomonadales; family Sphingomonadaceae; genus Sphingomonas. The sequence continues at coordinate 14,675 of NZ_CAMLAC010000019.1, forward strand.
CGCCTCCAACGCGCCGTTCGGCGGTGTCGGCTGGTCAGGCAACCATCGCCCCAGCGCCTATTATGCCGCGGATTACTGCGCCTATCCGGTGGTCAGCAGCGAAGCGGACTCGGCCCGTGCCAGCCTGGGAGTGGGTTTGCGCGATTCGTAACAAGTTGCGCTAACGCCTGCCAAAGCATCGGTGCATTGCCGCGCAGGTCATGTGGCGCCACATGAGCGATCATGGCTACGCTTCTCGATCCGACCGCGCGGGGACGCGTGATCCTGGTGGGCGCCGGACCCGGCGATCCCGGCCTGCTGACCGTGCGCGCGGTGGAGGCGCTGAAATCCGCCGATGTCGTCGTCCATGACGGACTGATCGACCCGCGCGTGCTCGACATCGCGCCGGCGCATGCTGCCCGCATCTCGGTCGCCAAGCGCCGCGCGCGCCACACGCTGCCGCAGGAGGCGATCAACGCGCTGATCGTCGCGCATGTGAAGACCGGCGCGATCGTCATCCGGCTGAAAGGCGGCGACCCGTTCATCTTCGGCCGCGGCGGCGAAGAGGTGGAGGCGGTGCGTGCCGCTGGCCTGCCGGTGGAGGTCATCCCCGGCGTGTCGGCGGCGCTCGGCTGCGCGGCGGAGGCGATGCTGCCGCTCACCCACCGCGACCACAGCTCGGCGGTGACCTTCGTGGCAGGCCAGTGCAAGGGGCTGACCGACCAGGACTGGTCGGGCTTGGCCGGCCAGGGCCGCACGCTCGTCATCTATATGGGCGTGGCGACGGCGGACGCGATCGCGGACAAGCTGATCGCGGACGGCGTCGCCCCCGACATGCCCGTCGCCGTGCTGGAAAAGGGCACGCTGGAAGGCCACCGCGCCCTGAAGACGCTGCTCGCCGATCTGGGTGCGATGGTGAACCGCGAGAACGTCCAGAGCCCCGCCATCATCGTCGTCGGCGAGGTGGTGGAGCTGTCCGACGCGCAGGACCGGCTTGCGGGATGGGCACGGGTGGCCGAAGGGCTGTCGGCATGAAGCTGTTGACCGGAAACGATTTGCCCTCGGGCGATGTGGTGTGGTGGACCGGTGAGGGCTGGTCGCGCCATATCGAGGACGCCGTCGATGTCGGTGCGGGCGGCGAGGCGATCCTGCAGGCGGAGGAAGGTGCGCGCCGCGTCAACGTCCCCTATCTGATCGATGCGGAGGCGACGGCAGACGGCCCCCGCCCCGCGCATATCAAGGACCGTATCCGCGCGCTCGGCCCCACCGTGCGCCCCGACCTGACGCTGAAACCCGCCGATCCGCAGGCGGGAAGCTGGGTGATCTGATGTACCAGTACGACCAATACGACCAGTCCATCGTCGACGCGCGCGTCGAGGAGTTTCGCGACCAGGTGGAGCGCCGCCTGTCCGGCGCGATGACCGAGGATCAGTTCAAGCCGCTCCGGCTGATGAACGGCCTCTACCTGCAACTTCACGCCTATATGCTGCGCATCGCGGTGCCCTACGGCACGCTGGACGCACGCCAGATGCGGATGCTCGGCCACATCGCGCGCAAGTACGATCGCGGCTACGGCCACTTCACCACCCGCCAGAACATCCAGTTCAACTGGATCAAGCTGGCCGACGCGCCCGACATCCTGGCCGAGCTGGCGACGGTGCAGATGCACGCGATCCAGACGAGCGGCAATTGCATCCGCAACATCTCGTCCGACCAGTTCGCCGGTGCCGCCGCCGACGAGGTGACCGATCCGCGCCCCTGGGCGGAGCTGATCCGGCAATGGTCGACCTTCCATCCCGAATTCACCTACCTGCCGCGCAAGTTCAAGATCGCGGTGATCGCCGCGGACGAGGACCGCGCGGCGATGCGGCTGCACGATATCGGCATCCAGTTGCTCGAACGGGACGGCCAGCTCGGCGCCAAGATCTTCGTCGGCGGCGGCATGGGCCGCACCCCGATGATCGCGCATGAGGTGAAGGACTTCATCACCGCCGACCATCTGATGAGCTATCTGGAGGCGTGCCTGCGCGTCTACAATCGCTACGGCCGGCGCGACAATATCTACAAGGCGCGGATCAAGATCCTGCTGCACGAGATCGGCCCCGACGAATATCGCCGTCAGGTGGAAGAAGAATTCGCCGCGATCCGCGAGCTGGGCATCGACCCGCCGGTGGCGGAGCTGGAGCGCATCTCCGCGATGTTCGCGTCGCCCGCCTTTGCCGCGGACGCACCCGACACGCTCGACCGCAGCGATCCCGACTTCGCGGTGTGGCTCGACCAGAACGTGTCCGCGCACAAGCAGCCCGGCCACGCCGTCGTCACGATCAGCCTGAAGCCGATCGGCGGCATTCCCGGCGACGCCTCGGCCGACCAGATCGACCTGATGGCCGACCTGGCCGAACGGTACAGCTTCGACGAACTGCGCGTGACCCATGCGCAGAACATCGTTCTGCCGCATGTCCGCAAGGCCGATCTCCACACGATCTGGCAGCAGCTTCGCGACGCGGGGCTGGCCGAGGCCAATCTCGACCTGATCTCGGACATCATCGCCTGCCCCGGCCTGGATTATTGCAGCCTCGCCAACGCCCGCTCGATCCCGCTCGCGCAGAAGATCGGCGTGCGCTTCTCGGGGCGCGAACGTGACCTGGGCGAGTTGAAGCTGAAGATTTCCGGCTGCATCAACGCGTGCGGCCATCATCATGCCGGCCATATCGGCATCCTCGGCGTCGACAAGAAGGGCACCGAGAACTACCAGTTGCTGCTCGGCGGATCGGGCGCGGAGGACGTGTCGCTCGGCAAGATCACCGGCCCCGGCTTCGATGAGGACGGCGTGGTCGACGCGATCGAGCGCGTCACCGACCGCTACATCGCGGTGCGCGAGGAGGGCGAGCGGTTTCTCGACACCTATCGCCGCGTCGGCATGCAGCCTTTCAAGGAAGCGATCTATGGCTGATCTGGCCGGCAATACCGACGCGCTGCTGCGCTTCCGCGACGACGAGCCGCATGACGAACCCGCCGTCACGCTCGACGCCTTCACCAGCCAGACCAACGCCACCGCCGTCCGGCTGGAGGCGGGTGACGACGCGCGCGTGCTGATCCCCCATCTCGGCCAGATCGCGCTCGTCGAGGTCAGCTTCCCCACCTACCGCGACGGACGGGGATATTCCGCCGCGCGTATCCTGCGTGAAGCGGGCTATCAGGGCGAACTCCGCGCCGCCGGCGACGTGCTGGTCGACCAACTGCCGCACATGCGCCGCTGCGGCTTCGACAGCTTCGCGCCTGAGGCGCCGATCGATGCCGAGGTGCTGGAGCGCAGCCTGTCCCGCTATCCCACGCCCTATCAGGCTGCCGCAGACGCCCGTGTGCCGGTGTGGAAGCTGCGCCATGGCTGAAGCCGCCCGCGCCATCGATACGATCGACACCGCTCCGGCTTTCACGCCCGCAGACGCCGCCGCGATGCAGGCGCGCTTTGCCGGCGTGCCTGCGCCGGCGATGCTAGCCGAACTGCTGACCGGCGAATTGGTCGGCCGGGTCGCCGCGGTGTCGTCCTTTGGTGCGGAATCGGCGGTGCTGCTTCACATGGTGGCCGCGGTCGACCCGGCCACGCCCGTCCTGTTCACCAACACGCAGAAGATGTTCGGTGAAACCCTCGCCTATCGTGACATGCTGGTCGAGCATCTCGGCATGACGGCGCTGCGCGTCTTTCGCCCCGACCCGCATCTGCTCGCGATCAAGGATCGTGAAGGCATTCGCCACGGCTATGACCCCGATGGCTGCTGCGATTTGCGCAAGGTGGAGCCGCTGACCCGCGCGCTCGCCCCGTTCGATGCGTGGATTTCGGGCCGTAAGGGCTTTCAGGCCGGCACCCGTCAGGCGCTGCCGCGCTTCGAGTCGGATGCGGGGCGTCTCAAGATCAATCCGCTGGCCGACTGGACCAAGGCCGATCTCGACGCTTATTTCGCGGCGCACGACCTCCCCCGGCATCCGCTGGAGGCACAAGGCTATCTGTCGATCGGCTGCGCGCCGTGCACCAGCCCCGTCAAACCCGGCGAGGATGCTCGTGCCGGTCGTTGGCGCGGCATGGGCAAGGTGGAATGCGGCATCCACCAGCCGGTCGGGGTCAGCGCACTTCCACCGCGCTGACTTGCGCCGGTCACAAGTCGGACGCAGACTGGCGGCATGAGAGGATCGATCATGCTCGCCGCCGCGCTGGCGGCGCATCCCGTCGGTGCGGCAGCGCCTTTTGAGGTGCAACCTCTATCGAACGGTGATCGTCCGCTTGCCGCATGGTTGCCCGGAACGGTGCGATGCGATGGCGCCGTGGTCAGCCCCGTGACGATGCGGCGCCCCCTGACCCGTCTCGGCTGGAGCGGGCCGACGCCGCAGACCGCCAGCCTCACCGTCTCGTTCGACGTCGACCAGGCAGGGCGTCCGCTATCGATCCGGCGGGTCTCCCCGGACTATGGCGCGTATTCGGAAGACGTTCTACCCTCGCTCGCCGCCAGCCGATTTCCGGCGGGTGAGCCCCGCGCGAAATGCCAGATTACCTATACGCAGCGGATGACCGCCATGGCGGATACGCCGGTGGAGGATCTGGTCTCCTACTCGCTCTACCGTCCCGATGGCGACCTGCCATGGTCCGGCTGGAACCGCATCTTCACCATGAACGGCGACTGCGCGGACAGGCCGCTTCCCCCGCCCTTGGTGCAGGTCTACCCCGATTTCCGAAAGATTCCGGCGACGCCGGGATCACGCGACTGGTCGATGGTCACCTATGATCAAAACGCACGTGGCCGGACGCGCAACGTCCGCACGCTCTACAGTACCGGCAACACCGCCCTGGATGCGGCAAGCGTCAAGGCGATGCGCGCATCCCGCCACAGCGGTGGCGCGCGTGCAGGCTGCGTGTATCCCTATTGGCGCGGGCCGAGGCGTCTGGAGGCACCGCCCTCACCCGACACCATGTCGCTTCGTCCAGCAACGAGCAACTGCGACGCGAGCGACGATCGGTACGTGACGCAGCCACGGCTGATCTATCCCGACGCCTATGGCAAACGCTCGATCGAAGGATGGGCGATCGTCGCTTTCGATGTCGCGCCCTGGGGCGAACTCGGCAATCTGCGCGTGCTGGCCAGCCAGCCTACCGAGGATTTCGGCAAACAGGCGCTTCAGGTGCTACGATCCGCACGCAAGGCGCCATCACAGACCGGTCATGTCGGTTGCGTGGACAAGATCGTCTTCCGCATGGGGCCGGCCGACGAAGAGGCGGCAGCGTCCTGAAGGCTGCTGCCTCTGTCTTCGCGTGTGCCTAACCGCGTGCCTCAGTACCCCGCGTAATCGGTAAACCGGGTGATCGTCGGATCGAACTTCAGCACCACCTTGCCGGTCGCACCGTGGCGTTGCTTGGCGACGATCAGTTCGGCCAGACCATAGACGCGCTCGACCTCGCTCGCCCAGCGCGAGTGATCCTCGAACACCTTGCCGTCATCGCCCTCCATCGGCCGCTTAGGCTCGCGCTGCATCATGTAATAATCCTCACGGAACACGAACCACACCATGTCCGCGTCCTGCTCGATCGATCCCGATTCGCGCAGGTCCGACAGCATCGGCCGCTTGTCCTCGCGCTGCTCCACCGCACGGCTGAGCTGCGACAGCGCCAGCACCGGCACGTTCATGTCCTTGGCCAGTGTCTTCAGGCCGCGCGAAATCTCGGAAATTTCCTGCACGCGGTTGTTCTCGGACGACTTGCCCGATCCGCTGAGCAACTGAAGGTAATCGACGACGACCAAGCCGATCTGGTTGTTGTGCCGCCGCTGCAACCGGCGCACACGCGTGTGCAGCGCCGAGATCGACAGGCCGCCGGTATCGTCGATGAACAGCGGCAACTGCTCCAGTTCTGCCGCCGCCGCCGCCAGTTGGGCGAACTCGCTGCGGCTGATCTTGCCCATGCGCAGCGATTCCGAACTGATGCCCGATTGCTCCGCAAGGATGCGCGTCGCCAACTGGTCGGCGGACATTTCCAGACTGAAGAACGCGACCTTGGCGCCGACCGATTCGGACGGGGGGATGCCGTCCTGCATGTCGCGCATCCAGCGCCGCGCGGCGTTGAACGCGATGTTGGTCGCAAGCGAAGTCTTGCCCATGCCCGGACGGCCGGCAAGGATCATCAGATCCGAATGGTGCATGCCGCCGATCTTGGCGTTGACCGAGTCGAGACCCGTCGTGATTCCAGACACATGGCCGCCGGAATTCAGCGCGCGCTCCGCCATCTTCACCGCGATCGTCGTCGCCTGCGCGAACGTCTTGGTCGCCCCTTCCGCGCCACCGTCCGCCGCCACCTTGTACAGCTCGTTCTCCGCCAGCTCGATCTGCGCGCGCGGGTTCACCTCCTCCGACGTATCCATCGCCCGGTCGACCAGCGTACGCCCCACCTGCACCAGCGAACGCAACATCGCCAGATCATAGATCTGCGTCGCAAACTGCCGCGCCCCGATCAGGCCCGCGCCCGATCCGGTCAGGCTCGCCAGATAGGCCGGCCCGCCCAGCTCCTTCATGCCCTCATCGGCGTCGAACATCGGGCGCAGCGTGACGGGCGTCGCCAGCATGTCGTTGCTGCGCAGCGTCTTGATCGCGGCGAAGATACGGCCGTGCACGGGCTCGAAGAAGTGGATGGGCTCCAACCGGTCGACCAGGTCGTCGGCCAGCCGGTTGTCGATCATCATCGCCCCCAGCATCGCGGCCTCGGCCTCGACGTTGCGGGGGAGCTGCTGCGGTTCGGCAGCGGCGGCTGGGGTCGGGAATGCAAGGGTGGCCATTCCCGCCCGTTAAACCCGGCAGCCCGCGCCACTCAAGCGGCATTGCGGCGAATGGCCGCGATTGCAGGCGGTCTGGATCGTGTCTATCGCAACAATCCATGGTGGCGGACCCGCGGATCATCAGCGTCGAACTGGACGAGCACAGCCTGGGCTGGCGCTCGGCCGATATCGAGCAGGAGCGGCGGATCGCGATCTTCGACCTGATCGAAGGCAATTATTTCGCGCCGCAACGCCCTCAGGCGGATGGCTATTCCGGTCCCTACCGCATCAAGCTGGAGTCCGAGGAAGGGCGGCTGGGCATCCACATGCACCGCGAGGATGGCACCCATATCGAAACGCTGGTCCTCGCCCTCGGCCGTTTCCGCCGCCCCATCCGCGACTATTTTGCCATCTGCGACAGCTATTTTCAGGCGATCCGGCAGGCCAGCGCACAGCAGATCGAGACGATCGACATGGCAAGGCGTGGGCTCCACAACGATGCCGCCGAAATGCTGAAGGAGCGGCTGGCCGGCAAGATCGAGGTCGATTTCGATACCGCGCGTCGCCTGTTTACTCTGCTCTGCGTCCTGCATATCCGCGGCTGATGCGTCTTCTCCTGCGATTCGGGGCTGCGCTGGCGGCACTCGGCGGGCTCGGGGTCGGCGGCTGGAGCTATGCGACCGGCTGGCATCCCCGGACTGAGCGATACCCGCTGCAAGGCATCGATCTGCCCGAAAACCCGCCGCCGGTGGAGTGGAAGACGCTGCGCGCGAATGGCGCGGACTTCGCTTATCTGGTCGCGACCTCGGGTGCGGATCGCCGCGACACCGCGTTCGAGGCGAACTGGGCGGCGCTGCCCGATGCCGGCATGCGCCGCGGCGCGGTGCATCTCTTCTCGCTGTGCCAGGATGCGCTGGCGCAGGCCAACGCGTTCAACACCTTCGTGCCCCGCACCGGAGACGCACTGCCCGCGGCGATCGACATCAGCTATCATGACGATTGCACCGCGCGACCTGAACGCGCTGTGCTGGTCGATGATCTCCAGCGCTTCATCCACCGGGTCGAGACGCATCTCGCCAAGCCGGTGCTGCTGCGCGTGTCGAAGGCCGTGGATGCGGATTATCAATTGTCCGGTGCGCTGCCGCGCCCGATCTGGGCGATGGGCAACGTGCTGGAGCCCGACTATGCCGCACGCCCATGGCGGATGTGGCGCGCCACCGACTTTCGCCGCATTGAGGGCGTGGAAGGCCCCGTGAACTGGAACGTCGTCGCCCCATGACCCAAGCAGAAACGCTTATCGCCGCCGCCCGCAGCGCCGCCGTCCACGCCCATGCCCCCTATTCGCGCTTCGCCGTAGGGGCCGCGCTGCTGATGAAGGACGGCAGCATCGTCACGGGCGCCAATGTTGAAAATGCCAGCTACGGCCTGTCGCTCTGCGCCGAGACGGTGGCGGTCGCCACCGCCAGCGCCGCGGGTCGCCTGCGCGATGTGGTCGCAGTCGGGGTGATCGGCGGTGCGATGGATGCAACGGGCCGCGCGACCGGCACCACCCCGGTCAGCCCCTGTGGCCGCTGCCGCCAGGTCCTGAACGAAGCCGCGCAACTCGGCGGCGTCGACCTGCCGGTTCATTGCGGATCGGCGGAGGGCGATGCGATCCGCAGCTACCGCCTTTCGGAGTTGCTGCCGGACGCTTTCGGTCCCGCGGATCTGGGCATGGGGTGACGTAGGCCTCTCGCCCCCCTATCTCCGGGCGATGAAGAAGCCGAAACAGGGCCTGCCCAGCCGCGAACAGATCCTTGCCTTTATCGAGACATCGGACCAGCCGGCGGGCAAGCGCGAGATCGCGCGGGCCTTTGGTCTGGTGGCGCAGGACAAGATCGCGCTGAAGGCATTGCTGAAGGACATGGGCGACGAGGGGCTGATCGACAGTGCGCCCGGCCGTGCGTTCCACCGTATGGGCGGCCTGCCGCGCGTGACGGTGCTGCGTGTGGCGGATGTCGATGACAATGGCACGATCTGGGCGGTGCCGGAGCGGTGGGAGGCGGAGGATGCGCCGATGCCGCGGCTGCGGGTGCGCGAGCGCAAGCGGGGGGCCCTGGGGATCGGCGACCGGGTGCTGGCGCGCACGGAGCAGGATGAGCGGGGGTGGACCGCCCATCCGATGAAGACGCTGCCGCGTGCGTCGGAGCAGGTGCTGGGCGTGCTGCGCGAGGAAGGGGGGCGGCTGTGGCTGACCGGCGTCGAGAAGAAGGAGCGGCGCGAGTTCCTGGTCGCCGATGCGGGCGACGCCGGACCGGGCGATCTGGTGCTGGCCGAAAAGGCGGGACGACCGCCGCGCGTCACCGTGCGCGTGACCGAGCGACTGGGTGATCCCTTCGCCCCGCGCAGCTTCTCGCTGATCGCCATTCATCGCCACGAGATTCCTGACCAGTTCAAGCCCGAGACGCTGGAGGAGGCGACACGCGTCGCCGCGCAAGACTTGGGCGACGACCGCGAGGACCTGCGCGCGCTGCCCATCGTCGCGATCGACCCGGCCGATGCGCGCGACCATGACGATGCGGTATGGGCCGCGCCCGACGACGATCCTGCCAATCCCGGCGGATGGAAGGCGGTGGTCGCGATCGCCGATGTCAGCTTCTATGTCCGCCCCGGCTCCGCGCTCGACCAGGATGCGAGGCGCCGCGGCAATTCGGTCTATTTCCCCGACCGCGTCGTGCCGATGCTGCCCGAAATCCTGTCCGCCGAGGTTTGTTCGCTGAAGGAAGGGGAGGACCGCGCCGCACTCGCCTGCCACCTGCAGGTGGGCAAAGACGGCACGCTGAAGGGCTGGCGCTTCTCCCGCGCGCTCGTGCGGATTGCGGCCAACATCGCCTATGAGGATGCGCAGGCGGCGATTGACGGGACGGTGGCGCATCCCCTGACCGAAACGGCGCTGCGCCCGCTATGGGGCTGCTGGGCCGCGCTCGCCAAGGCGCGCGATGCGCGCGAGCCGCTGGACCTGGACCTGCCGGAGCGCCGCGTGGTGCTGGACGAGAAGGGTCGCATCCTGTCGGTCGCGCCGCGCGAGCGGCTGGATGCGCACCGGTTGATCGAGGATTTCATGATCGCCGCCAATGTCGCGGCGGCCAAGGCGCTGGAGGCCCGCAAGGCCCCGGTCATGTACCGGGTCCACGAACCACCTTCGCGCGAGAAACTGGCGGCGCTGAAGGATTATCTGGAAACCTTCGACGTCGCCTTCACTCTTGGCCAGGTGATACGGCCGGCGACGTTCAACCGGGTGCTGGAGCGTGTCGGCGATGCCGATTTCCGACCGCAGGTGATGGAACAGGTGCTGCGTACCCAGACCCAGGCCTATTACGCGCCCGCCAATCACGGCCATTTCGGGCTGGCGCTGGGCAGCTACGCGCACTTCACCTCGCCGATCCGCCGCTATGCCGATCTGGTGGTCCATCGCGCACTCGTCGCCGCCTACAAGCTCGGCCCCGGCGGGGTGATGCCCGATCCTGCCGAGATGGACCGGATCGGCGAGGGCATCAGCCGGCTGGAGCGGCGTGCGATGGAGGCCGAGCGCGAGACGATCGACCGCTATGTCGCGGCCTATCTCGCCGAGCATATCGGCAGCATCGTCGAGGTGCGGGTGACCGGCGTACAGAATTACGGCCTGTTCGCCACCGTCGAGGGAATCGGCGGCGACGGTCTGCTGGCGGTGCGCGATCTGGGCGGCGAGTATTTCCGCTATGACGAGGCGGCCCGGACGCTGACCGGTGAGGATAGCGGCGACCAGTATACGCTCGGCCAACGCCTGTCGCTGCGGCTGGCAGAGGCAAACCCGGTATCGGGCGCGCTGCGCTTCGAGCTGCCCGAGGGCGGCGGGGGCGGCGCGGCGCCGGAACGGGACGGCCAGCGCGGGCGCGGCCATCCCCGCGTGCTGAAGCGACGCGGCCGACCCGGCAACATCCGGCACAAGGGACGGCGGCGTTAATAGCCCGTTTGCCCCGACGGTGTTATGGGCGGTTCGGGGCTTATCGGGGGCGTGATGAACAAGGCGAAGCAGGCGCGGCGCGCGATCGTACAGGCGCTGGTCGGGGCCGGCGCCACCATACCCGCCCGTGCGGCAAGGCTGGACGCCGGGGCGGGAGCAGACCCCCGGATGCTGCGGCGCATGCTGCGTTTCGGCGCGGTCGTGGAGACCCGGCCGGGCCTGTATTATCTCGACGCTGAGCGGCTGGACGGTTTTCGCGGCGCGCTACGGCGGCGCCGGGCCACGCTTTGGGCGGCGCTGTCGGGCATGCTCGGGACGGCCGTGACGGCGTTGCTGGTGTTCGGCATCGCGGAATAGCCGGGCCGAGGGGCGCCGTTTTCAGTCTTCCCCATCAAAGATCGCTGCACAACTCCTCGCCGCCCCGGCGATAGCCGGCATGCGGGGAATGCTCTGCGGGAGGAAGCGCGATCGGTCCAATCCTGATCGCTTTCAGATCAGATCGCGATCACCTTCAATCGCCCTCGCCCTTCCGGCTGCGCCGCTCCCTCCCTCTCCCATCGGGAGAGGGAAAAGACGCCGAAGGCGGCGAAGGGTGAGGGCGATCACAGTGGATCGAAACCAGGGCCCTGCTTTCGCAGGGGCGGTGCGTGTCAGTAGGCACGCCCGATCAGGATGCGCTCCATCGCGGGCTCACCGGTGAACACGCACGGGCCATCGTCGCACCCCGTCTGGCCGGCAGGCGCATTGCGGATCGTCAGCTTCAACGCCTTCAGCCGCTCCACCACCGTATCGAGCGCGGCGCCGGTCGGCTTGGACCAGCGCACATCGACCCAGCCGGGGTTCTTCACCGCGTCGGCGAAATGCGCCTCGACGCCTGCCCAGTCGTCAACGGGGACGATGTTGGCCCGCAGCTTCTCGACCGACTGGGCGTGCAACGTCGCCTGGATATCCGCCAGTATCGCGGACGCGTCGCCGACAAAGGCGTCGCGCGCGACGATCTGCGAGTCGAGCTTGCCATCCTCGCGGTACAGGCGATCGCGGCGGATGACCGACACGTTGCCGCCGGCCACATCGCGGCCACCGATCTCGATCACGATCGGGGCGCCCTTCTTCACCCAGCCCCAGCGCTTGGTCGCCGCCTTGGCCGGCCGGGCATCGACCATCGCGCGGACCGGCTCGCCGAGCGCGGACAGCTTGACGAGTTGCGCCTGCAATTCGCGGGCATAGTCGAGGATCGCGGCATCCTCGGGCTGGTCACGCAGCATCGGCACGATCACCACCTGCCACGGTGCGATCATCGGCGGCACGCGCAGACCGTCATCGTCACCGTGGACCATGATGACCGCGCCGATCATCCGGGTCGACACGCCCCAGCTCGTCGTGTTGGCGAGTTCGAGCTGCCCCTCGGCATTCTGGAAGCGGATGTTCTGGGCGTGGGCAAAGTTGGTGCCCAGGAAATGGCTGGTGCCCGCCTGCAGCGCCTTGCCGTCCTGCATCATCGCCTCGATCGACCAAGTCTCGACCGCGCCGGGGAAACGCTCGTTTTCCGGCTTCTCACCGGCGATGACGTGAACGCCCAGACAGTCCTCCGCGAACGCACGGTAGACCTCGAGCATCTTCAGCGTCTCGCCCTTTGCCTCCTCGGCGGAGGCATGGGCGGTATGCCCCTCCTGCCACAGAAACTCGGCGGTGCGCAGGAACATGCGGGTGCGCATTTCCCAGCGCACGACATTGGCCCACTGATTGATGAGCACGGGCAGATCGCGCCACGACTGCACCCAGCGCGAAAAGGCGGTGCCGATCACGGTTTCGGAGGTGGGGCGCACGACCAGCGGCTCCTCCAGCTTCGCCTCCGGATCGGGCATCAGCCCGCCCTTGCCGTCCGGGATCAGGCGGTGGTGCGTGACGACCGCCATCTCCTTGGCGAAGCCCTCGACATGCTCCGCTTCCTTTTCGAAATAGGAAAGCGGGATGAAGAGCGGGAAGTAGCAATTCTCATGCCCCGTCGCCTTGATCCGGTCGTCCAGCAGGCGCTGGATGCGTTCCCAGATGCCGTATCCCCAGGGCCGGATGACCATGCAGCCGCGCACGCCCGAATCCTCGGCCATATCGGCCTCGGTGATGACGGATTGATACCAGGCGGCGAAATCCTGCTCGCGGGTGACGGAAAGCGCATGTTTCATGGGGTGCCGATAGCGCGAAGCCGGGCGGTTAGGCCATAGCTGATCGCGATCGACAAGGGTGGCCGGCGATGCGGGGTGGGATCATTGCTGCATCGCAGCTAAGGCAGCGGGCGTGACCGCCCCTGCCCCCGCCGCATCCGCCGACCGCGCAACCCCTTCATCCGACACGCTTGCATCCGCCATCGGCCTGCGCCTGCTGTCGGTCCTGTGCTTCGCCGTGATGAACGCCGGCATCAAGCTGGCCGAGCGCAGCGGCGCAGAACTGGGCGAGATCCTGTTCTTCCGTCAGGCAGGTGCGGCGATACTTGTGACGATCGTGGTGGCGAGCGGGCCGGGAATGGCCAGCGTCGCGACACGGCGGCTGGGCGCGCATGTCAGCCGTGCGGTCGTCGGCGTGATCTCGATGGCGTTCACCTTCGCCGCGATCCTGGCGCTGCCGCTGGCGGAGGCAACGATCATCGGGTTCAGCGTGCCGATCTGGGCGACGATCTTCGGTGCGCTGATCCTGCGCGAGCCGACCGGCATCTGGCGTTGGGGCGCGGTGATGGCCGGGTTCGCGGGCGTCATCATCGTGACGCAGCCCGGTGGCGGCGCGCTGCCCCTCGCCGGGCTGGCTTACGGCATGGTCGCGGCGTTTCTGACCGGGATCATCATGATCCTGCTGCGCCAGATCGGGCGGACGGAGGCGGCGCTGACCACCGTCTTCTGGTTCTCCACGCTGTCGCTGGTGCCGCTGGGCGTGGTCTATGCGCTGTCGGCCAGAATGCATCCGCCCGAAACCTGGGGTTGGCTGGCGCTGATCGGGATTGCGGGCGGCATGGCGCAGATCGCGATGACCTCCAGCCTGCGCCGCGGCGCGGTGTCGCTGGTCGTGCCGATGGATTATTCCAGCCTGTTGTGGGCGACGCTGTTCGGCTGGGCGATCTTCGGCACGCTGCCGGCCGAGACGACCTGGATCGGGGCGCCGATCATCATCGCCAGCGGCCTGGTGATCGTGTGGCGCGAGGCGGTGCGGCGGCGGCGCAACACGCTGGCTGCCGAAAGCGGCGAGGTTAGCTGACCCACCCCGCCGCCTGATCGGTCCCGCCTATTCCGCGGCGTTTGCCAGCGGCTCCTTCCACACCAACACGGGCTTGCGCGCGGCCTGGGTTTCATCGAGCCTGGCGCGCGGTGCGAAATGCGGCGCGGTCTTCAGGCTGGGATCGCCCGCCTTGGCCCGCTCCGCCACCGAGCGCAGCGCGCCGATGAACTGGTCCAGCGCGGCCTTCGACTCGGTCTCGGTCGGCTCCACCAGCATCGCGCCGTGCACCACCAGCGGGAAGTACATGGTCATCGGGTGGAAACCCTCGTCGATCAGCGCCTTGGCGATGTCGATCGTCGAGAAACCGTCGGCCAGATTCTCGTCGGAGAAGATCGCTTCGTGCATGCACGGGCCGCTGGCCGCGAACGGCGCGTCCAGCGTATTCTCCAGCGAGCGCAGCACGTAGTTGGCGTTCAGCACCGCATCCTCGGCGACCTGCCGCAAGCCATCCGCACCGTGGCTGAGGATGTAGGTGAGCGCGCGGGTGAACATGCCCATCTGGCCATGGAAGGCGACCATGCGGCCGAAGCTGTCGGCATGATGCTCGTCCGCCGTCTCTTCCTCGACCAGGCGGAAGCCCTCGCCGGTCTTCTCCACGAAGGGCAGCGGCGCGAACGGCGTCAGCGCTTCGGAGAACACCACCGGCCCCGACCCTGGGCCCCCGCCGCCATGCGGGGTTGAGAAGGTCTTGTGCAGGTTGATGTGCATCGCATCGACGCCGAGATCGCCGGGGCGGACGCGCCCGACGATCGCGTTGAAGTTCGCGCCGTCGCAATAGACATAGCCGCCGGCGGCATGGACCGCGTCGGAAATGTCCTTCAGGTCGCGCTCGAACAGGCCGCAGGTGTTCGGGTTGGTGATCATCACACCCGCCACGTCAGGGCCGAGGCGCGCCTTCAGCGCATCGCTGTCGACCCGGCCGTCGGCGGTGGCGGGAATATCCTCCACCTTGAAGCCGGCAAAGGCCGCGGTGGCGGGGTTGGTGCCGTGCGCCGATTCGGGGACGAGGATAACCTTGCGGTGCCCCTCGCCCCGCTTTTCCAGCGCCGCCTTGATCGCCAGGATGCCGCACAGTTCGCCATGCGCGCCCGCCTTGGGGCTCATCGCCACCGAGGTCATGCCGGTCAGCGTGACCAGCCAGTGGGCGAGTTGGTGGATCACCTCCAGCGCGCCCTGCACCGTATCGACGGGGGCGAGCGGATGAACGTCGGAGAAGCCCGGCAGCCGCGCCATCTTCTCGTTGAGGCGCGGATTGTGCTTCATCGTGCACGAGCCGAGCGGGAACAGGCCGAGATCGATCGCGTAGTTCTGGCGCGACAGGCGCGTATAATGGCGCACCGTCTCTGGCTCGGACAGGCCGGGCAGACCGATCGCCGCCTCGCGCGCGAGGCCGCCGAGGCGGCTCGCGACCTTGGGTGCGGGCACGATATCGACGCCGGTGGTGTCGGTGGAGCCGATCTCGAAGATCAGCACCTCTTCCAGCATCAGCGCCTTGTTGCCGGTGAAGGTGGCAGGGGCGCCGCCGTCCTTCGCCTCGGGTGCGCTGGGCTTCCAGCCGCTCTGGTTGATCGTCATGCCAGCACCTCCTGCAGCGCGGTGGCCAGGGTTTCGATGTCCTCCGCGGTCGTCGTCTCGGTGACCGCGATCACCAGCCCGTTTGCGAGGGCCTCATCGCCCGGATACAGCCGGCCGAGCGACACGCCCGCCAGCACGCCGCGCTCCGCCAGCGTGCGGACCACGGGGCGCGCCTCGACGGGCAGGGTGACGGTGAATTCGTTGAAGAAGCCGTCATTGACCAGCGACACGCCCGGCACCTGCGCCAGCCGCTCCGCCGCCTGCACCGCCAGCGCGTGGTTGAGGCTCGCCAGATCGCGCAGCCCCTTCTCACCCAGCAGCGTCATGTGGATCGAAAAGGCGAGCGCACACAGCCCGGAGTTGGTGCAGATGTTCGACGTCGCCTTTTCCCGGCGGATATGCTGCTCGCGGGTGGAGAGCGTCAGCACGAAGCCGCGCTTGCCATCGGCATCCACCGTCTCGCCGCACAGGCGGCCGGGCATCTGGCGGACATATTTGTCCTTGCAGCCGAACAGGCCGACATACGGCCCGCCGAACTGCAGGCCGACGCCCAGCGACTGGCCTTCGCCCACCACGATATCGGCGTCCATCTCGCCGGGCGAGCGGATCGCGCCCAGCGCCACCGGCTCCGTCACCACCGCGATCAGCAGCGCCTTATTGGCATGGCACGCATCGGCGAGCGGTGTCAGGTCGGCGATACGGCCCAGAATGTCGGGATATTGCACCACGACGCACGACGTATCGCCATCGATCGCCGCGATCAGCGCGTCGATGTCGGTCTCGGCGGTCAACGTCGGTGCCGAGGTTTCCAGCGCATCGCCGGTGTACTTCGCCATCGTCCGGGCGACGGACACGTAATGCGGGTGCAGGCCCGACGACAGGATCGCCTTGCCGCGCTTGGTGATGCGACGTGCCATGCCGATCGCTTCCCAGCAGGCGGTCGAGCCGTCATACATCGAAGCGTTGGCGACGTCGGTGCCGAGCAGACGCGCGGCCTGCGTCTGGAACTCGAACAGCATCTGCAACGTGCCCTGCGCGATTTCAGGCTGGTAGGGCGTGTAGGCGGTCAGGAACTCGCCGCGCTGGATCATGTGGTCGACGGATGCGGGCACATGATGCCGGTAGGCGCCACAGCCGAGGAAGAAGGGCACTTCGCCCGCCACCAGGTTCTTGCGGGCAAGCGCGGTCATGTGGCGCTCGACCGCCAGTTCGGAGGCGTGGTTCGGCAGCCCGGCGATCGGACCGGACAGGCGGGCGGCCTTGGGCACGTCGACGAACAGGTCGTCGACGGAGGACGCGCCGATGACCGACAGCATCGCGCTCCGGTCGGTATCGGTAAGGGGCAGGTAGCGCATCTACGAACTCCTCCCCTCCCGCTAAGGGAAGGGGTCGGGG
>NZ_CAMLAC010000020.1 GCF_946477935.1 uncultured Sphingomonas sp.
AGGCGGGCCTGACGCTCCTGCGCGGTCTCGTTGACCGGCGGGCGGGGCGGCTGCGGTGCCGGGGCGGGAGCCGGAGCAGGCGCCGGTGCGGCTTCAGGCGCGGGCGCCTGTGCCTCGGGCGTGCCTTCACCCGGACGGCCGAGCACGCGGCGACGCTTGGTCTCCACGATCACGGTGTTCGAGCGGCCGTGGCTGAAGCTCTGCTTCACCTTGCCGGTCTCGACCGTGCGCTTCAGCCCCAAAGGCTGGCGCATCCCGAGTTTCGGCTTGTCGTTGTCGGTCTCGCTCACTCAAATTCCTCGTGTACGTTCACGGCCGGTCGGTCACCGGAAAGATCGGACGCCGATGCGCCTTGCGAGGCCGTTTCGCAAGGCGTTGCCACAGGGTCGGGTCCGATAAAATGCAGCCAGCGGTCGAGCGCTTCGCTCACCCGCTTCGCTGCGTTACGATCTGTCAGGCCGATATGTACCACATTCTCGCGGCCCAACGCCAACGACAATATGGTGCGTTCCACCGGCAACGCCAACCCCTTCAGGTCGGAGCCTTCGCGGTCGGAACCGACCCGCCACGCCTGCGCCAGACGACGGGTGCCATCGGGCTTGGCATCGGCGGCATGGTAGAGCGCCTGCAGCTGGCCCGACCGCGCCGCCGTCTCGATCCGGTCGGAGCCGGTGAGAAGGCCACCCGAGCGCGACTCGAGCCCCAGCCGGTCGAGCGCATTGCGCTCCAGCGCGGCGGCGATCAGCGCGGGCAGGTCGCCCGGGATCTGGAAGTCGGACGTCTTGTAGGCACGCGCCAGCGCCCCCTTCAGCCGGCCCTTCCTGAGTGCGACCTCCAGCTCCGCGCGTCCCACGCCGATCCACGCGCCGCGGCCGGGAGCCTTGGCACGGACATCGGGCAGCACGCGGCCATCGGGCGCCAGCGCGAGACGCACCAGCCCGTCGCGCGCCTCGCGCTCGCCGGACAGGATGCAGCGGCGGACGGGGGCGCCGTCCGCTGCCGCCTCTGCCTGTTTTACGGCTTCGCGCTCATTGCCCCGGGACCGCATGCGCGTCTCCCTTCGGGGCATCGCGGTCGGCGATCAACTGACCGCCGGCGCCGTAGTTTTCCGTCGACACTTCCTCGATCACGATCTGGACGGCGGCCGGGTTCTTGCCCAGCCGCTCCACCATCGAGCGGGTCACGTCGGCGACGATATCGGCCTTCTGCGCCTTGGTGGCGGAGCCGGCCAGGCGGATGGAGATAAAGGGCATCAGGCCTGTTCGTCCTCCGCGGTGTCGGTGGCGGTGCCGGCCGCAGCCTCTTCGCCCTCTTCGTCGGCGAACCAGTGCGCGCGCGCGGCCATGATGATCTCGTTACCCTGCTCGTCGCTGAGGCCATATTCGGCGAGGATGCCGCCCTTGGGCTCGCGCTTGGGGGCATCGTCACCCCGGCGGCGCGGCTCGGCGCGCTTCTTCTCGACCAGCTCGTCGGTGGCGAGATCGGCGAGATCGTCCAGCGTCTTGATGCCCGCCTTGCCCAGCGTGACCAGCATCGCCTCGGTCAGATAGGGCATGTCTGCCAGCGCGTCCTCGACGCCCAGCGCCTGACGCTCGTCGCGATTGGCCTGCTCGCGGCGGTCGAGCGCTTCCTGCGCACGGCTTTGCAGTTCCTGCGCCAGATCGTCGTCGAAACCCTCGATGCTCGCCAGCTCGTCGATCTCGACATAGGCGACCTCTTCGAGCGCGCCGAAGCCCTCGGCGACCAGAAGCTGCGCCAGCGTCTCGTCCACGTCCAGTTCGTTCTGGAACATCTCGGAGTTCTGGACGAACTCCTTCTGGCGCTTCTCGGAGGCGTCGGCTTCGGTCAGGATGTCGATCGCCTTGGCGGTCAACTGACTGGCGAGGCGGACATTCTGGCCGCGACGGCCGATCGCCAGCGAAAGCTGGTCGTCGGGCACCACCACCTCGATCCGGTCCTCTTCCTCGTCGATCACGACGCGGCTGACGTTGGCGGGCTGGAGCGCGTTCACCACGAAGGTCGCGGTGTCGGGCGACCAGGGGATGATGTCGATCTTCTCGCCCTGCATCTCCTGCACCACGGCCTGCACGCGGCTGCCCTTCATGCCGACGCAGGCGCCGACCGGGTCGATCGACGAGTCGTGGCTGATGACGCCGATCTTGGCGCGGCTGCCCGGATCGCGGGCGGCGGCCTTGATCTCGATGATGCCGTCGTAGATTTCAGGCACTTCCTGCGCGAACAGCTTCTTCATGAAGTCGGGATGCGCGCGGCTGAGGAAGATCTGCGGGCCCCGGTTCTCGCGGCGCACGTTTAGGATCAGCGAGCGGATGCGGTCGTTGACGCGCACCGCCTCACGCGGGATCTGCGCGTCGCGGCGGATCACGCCCTCGGCACGGCCGAGATCGACCACGATATGGCCGAACTCGACGCGCTTGACGACGCCGGTGATGATCTCGCCCTGACGGTCGCGGAACTCCTCATACTGGCGCTCGCGCTCGGCATCGCGGACCTTCTGGAAGATCACCTGCTTGGCGGCCTGCGCCGCGATGCGGCCGAACTCGATCGGGGGCAGCGGATCGACGATGAAGTCGCCGATCGCGGCGCCCTTCTGAAGCTTCTCGGCGCCCTTCAGGTCGATCTGCTTGTAATAGTCGTCGACCTGCTCGACCACTTCCACGACGCGCCACAGGCGCAGGTCGCCGGAGTTCGGATCGAGCTTGGCGCGGATGTCGTTTTCCGCACCGTAGCGGGCGCGGGCGGCGCGCTGGATCGCATCTTCCATCGCCTCGATGACGATCGCCTTGTCGATCATCTTCTCGGATGCGACGGCGTTCGCAATCGCGATCAGTTCCGCCTTGTTGGCGGAAACGGCGGTGGCCATCAGTGCTGTCCTTCCGTGGTGGCGCCGTCCTCTGGCGCGTCCTGGTAAAAGAATTCGTCGGCGCCCTCGGTGGAGAGCGGCTGGGTGGCGGCGATCAGGCGATCGGTCATGAGCAGCTTTGCGTCCGCAATCTGGTCGAACCGCACCGTCATCGGCTTGAACTTGTTGACGTCGATCGTCACCTGATCGCCCTCGACCCCGATCAGGTCGCCGGTCAGTTGCTTGCGGTTCTCGATCGGCTCGACAAGGTAGATGCGCGCCTCATGCCCGGCCCAGTCGGCAAAGTCCTTGAGCCGGGTCAGCGGACGATCGATGCCGGGCGAGGAGACCTCCAGGCGATAGGCATGCTCGATCGGATCGCGGCCCTCGGCCTCCATCTGGTCGAACACGTCGGAAATGCGGCGCGACAGGTCGGCGCAGTCGTCGATCGTCAACTGGCGGGTATCGGGACGCTCGGCCATCACCTGCAGCGTCGGGTCCGACTGGCCGCCATACATCTTCACGCGCACCAGGGCGAAGCCGAGCGCCTTCGCCTCGGGTTCGATGATCGACGTGAGAAGGGCGATGTCCGCCATGCAAGATCCCGGATATGCAGGTTCGGTGCCGCGGTGCCGTTGCCCCGCAGCCTCTTTCACCTGACGATGTTAGAGAGTGATGCAGGATATACGCCCGAACGGGGCAAGGTACAAGCATCCTTCGCCAAGGTTCCGCGTTTGAGTGGGAAATCGGGAGGATGTTGATGCATGTAAGTCTGCTCGCGCTGTTGCCGGTGGCACTGATCGCCTGTTCCGGAAACGTCGAGGCGTCGTCCGACCCGGCCTCCGACAACGTCGCGACGCAGGCCGCCACGATGCCGGCGGGCGCGAAGCCGTTCACCGAGACCGTGATCGCCGACTTCGATTCGCCCTGGGCACTGGCCTTCCTGCCCGATCGGCGGATGCTGGTCAGCGAAAAGGACGGGCGGATGCTGCTGGTGTCCGCCGACGGAAAGACCAAAAGCGTCATCGCGACGCTGCCGGTCGATTCGGCGGGGCAGGGCGCGTTGATGGATATCGTGCCCGCACCCGGCTTTGCGCAGAACAAGCAGGTCTATTTCAGCTATTCCGCCGCTGGCGACGGCGGCAAGGGCGTGGTGCTGGCCCGCGGCGTGCTGGCCGACGACCGGTTGCGCCAGATCGAGGCGCTGTTCCGCGCCGGGCCGCTGGTGGAGGGCAATGGCCATTATTCGGGGCGGATCGCCTTTTCCCCCGATGGCAAATATCTGTTCTTCACCGCGGGCGACCGACAGAAGTTCACGCCCGCGCAGGACAAGCAGGCGACGCTGGGCAAGGTGTTGCGTCTGACCCTGGACGGCAAGCCGGCACCGGGCAATCCGCTGGCGGCGCAGGGGTTCAATCCGGCGGTGTGGTCCTATGGGCACCGCAACCTGCTGGGGCTGGCATTCGATGCACAGGGCAATCTCTGGGAACAGGAAATGGGCCCCAAGGGCGGGGACGAGGTGAACCTGATCCGCCCCGGGCTCAACTATGGCTGGCCCAACGCCTCCAATGGATCGCATTATGACGGGCGCGATATCCCCGACCACAAGCCCGGTGACGGCTATGAGCCGCCAAAGGTATCCTGGAATCCGGTGATCTCGCCGGGTGGATTGATGATCTACGCGGGCAATCGCTTCCCGCAGTGGAAGGGCGATGCGTTCATCGGCGGTCTGTCGAGCAAGGCGCTGGTGCGGGTCGACCTGAACGGGACGGAGGCGAGGAAGGGCGATCAGTGGGACATGGGCGCGCGCATTCGCGACGTGGCCGAAGGGCCGGACGGGGCGATCTATGTGCTGGAGGATGGTCGCGAGGGATCGCAGGGGCGGCTGATCCGGCTGGATCCGCGGTCATGACCCCGCGGCGCGCCACGCCCTTCATACTCGCGCTGCTGCTGCTGACGGGCGGGTGCGGCGATGATGACGGCAACGGATCAATCGCGCCGGTGCCCAGCCCGACGGGTACACCAACCCCGACGACGCCGACGCCCACCACCAGCGTGACGCGCAACGCAGTCGCGACCTTCGACAATCCATGGGCGATGGTGTTCCTGCCTGATGGGCGGATGCTGGTGACCGAGAAGCCGGGACGGCTGCGCATCGTGACCACCACCGGCACCGTGTCCGCGGCCGTGTCGGGCGTGCCGGCGGTCGCCTATGCCGGGCAGGGCGGGTTGCAGGACGTGGTGCTGGACCCGCAATTCGCCAGCAACAACCGCATCTATCTGAGCTATGCCGAGGCGGGTAGCGGCGGCAAGGGGCTGGCGGTGGCGCGCGGCACGCTGGTTGCCGATGGCGCCGGCGGGCGGCTGGACAATGTCAGCGTGATCTGGCGGCAGGATCCCAAGGTGTCGGGCGACGGACATTTCGGCGGGCGCATGGCGTTCTCGTCCGACCGGCGGCTGTTCGTGACCGCGGGCGAGCGGCAGAAGGAAACGCCGGCACAGGATCTGGCGCAGACGCTGGGCAAGATCGTGCGGATCGATCCCGATGGCGCGGTGCCCTCCACCAACCCGTTCGTCGGGCGCAGCGGCGCGAAGCCGGAAATCTGGACGCTGGGCCACCGCAATCCCTACGGCCTGGTCTTTGCCGCCGATGGCCGATTGTTCGAAAGCGAGCAGGGGCCCGAAGGCGGCGACGAGTTCAACCTGATCGAAGCCGGCCGCAATTATGGCTGGCCCAACGTATCGGAGGGGAATGCTTACGGCGGGACGCCGATCCCGCGGCATGCGACCAACCCGACCTTTATCGCGCCGCTGGTAAGCTGGACGCCGGTGATCGCGCCGGGCGGCATGATCCAATATACGGGCACGCGCTTTGCCGGCTGGACCAATGACTTCGTGCTGGCCGGGCTGGTCAGCCAGGGGCTGGTGCGCGTGCGGGTGACCGGCACGACGGCGAGCGAAGTCGGCCGGCTGGCACTGGACGCGCGGATCCGCGAGGTAGAGCAAGGGCCGGACGGCACCTTGTGGGTGCTGGAAGACGGGGCGCGGGGTCGGCTGGTGCAACTGACCCCGGCGGGATAGCGCGTCGCTCAGGCGACCGGCACCGCCTCGCGCTCTTCCTCCACCTCATGCCTGGGCGGCAGCGGGACCGGGTGCTTCTCGTCCTCCGGCTTGAAATTCGCCTGTCCCCAGGCGGCGACCAGCAGGAAGAAGTGGACGATGCCGACCGAATAGCGCTTGGCGAGGCGCTGCGGTTCGCTGGCCAGGCGATAGGCCCATTCCATGCGCGCATCGCGAACCCATTGCGGCGCGCGCTGCTTGGCGCCGGTCAGCCATTCGAACAGCGCGCCCACTCCCATGGCGAGCGGCACCTGCAACCGGTCCGCATGGTCGAGGATCCAGCGTTCCTGCAGCGGATTGCCCATGCCGACGATCAGCACGTCGGGCTTTGCTTCCCGGATACGCTCGATCACCGCATCCTCGTCTTCCCACAGCGAGAAGCCGTCCTGCGTGCCGACCACTTCGGTCGACCAGCTTTCGGCAAAAATGCGCGCGGCTGCCCCGACATTCTCCGGCGAGCCGCCGACCAGGAACAGGCGCAGCTTGCGGCCGAGCTTCTCGAAGAAGAACGGCGTGAAGTCGGTGCCGTTCAGGTTCTCGACGAACCCGCGCCCGCTGACCAGCCGCGCCCCGATTTCCGCCCCGATCCCATCGCTGACCACCAGCACGTCGCGCCGCGACGCCATGCGCCGCCCGATCGACTGGCATTCGACGACGAAATTCTGATTGGCGAAGAACAGGATCGTCCGCCGCCTGAGCGCGAGACGATGCCGTAATGCTTCCGCCAGAACATGACGGTCGCAGTTGATGACCGGGAATCCCCCGATCGATCGCTTTGTGCTTGCCCCCTGCATACCTGCCCCCAGGTCCGCTTTCGTTGTGGCAGGAGCTTAAATGCGGCGCGCGTTTTTGTTCCATTGCTATGAGGGGCTAGGGCACGACCGGAAATGCTACTCCGAAAGGACGGGCGACGGCCGGCTGATGCGGTACGTCATGCGCGCGGTGGCGATCGGGCGATCGCGATCATCCTGCCAGGCGATCGCCTCGACATTGGCGATGCGGCGGCCGAGGCGGACGATGCGTGCGGCGGCGCGCGTGGTGTGGTCGCGCCCGCCGCGCATGAAGTCGACAGTGACGGTGACCGGCTTGATCCGGCTGCCGCCCTCCGCCTCCAGCGCATGCGCCAGCATCGCGATCGCCGCGACCTCCAACAGTCCCGCGATCGCGCCGCCGTGAAGGAAGCCGGGGCGGCCGATGACGTCGTCGCCGAAGGGGAGGACGAGTTCGGGCGTGCCGTCGCCCGCGCGCTCGATCGTGCAGCCGAGCAGATCGGCATAGGGCGGCAGCGTCTGGGGCGGGTTCATGGTTGGCGGGGGTCGCGGAGGCCGGTGGTCATGAAGGTGCCGGTGACATGGGCGACGGGGTCGTCGGGGTTGCCGTCGTGCGCCTGTCCGCGGACAAAGGCGATGGTGCGGGTGACGCGGTAGCATTCGCCGTGTCCGATGACGGTGGCGCCCGGGGTGGCGGGGCGCAGATAGTCGACGCGCAGATCGAGCGTGGCATGCGGCACGAAACGCCCGCGTTTCAGCCACACCGCCAGGCTGGTGGCCATGTCCATGATGGTGATGATCGGCCCGGAGGCGATGACGCCGCTGTCCGGATCGCCGATCAGCGCCGGATCATAGGGCAGCGCCAGTTCGGCCCAGTCTACCCCGTGCGCATGATAGCGCATGCCCAGTCGGCCGCCATGGCCGCCAAAGCCGCCCGCGGCGGCGAACCGGTCGATATCGAACCTCATCGCGACATGCTGTACACCGCTGTACATGCGGCGCAATCGGCGTCAGGCATGTGTGGAGAGTGGTGATGGAAGACCGGGTGGCGATCACGCTGGCCGATGGCGTCGCCGAAGTGCGACTGGCCCGCGCCGCCAAGATGAACGCGATCGACGCGGCCATGTTCGCACAGATCGCCGACACGATCGCGGCACTGGCAACACGGTCCGAGGTGCGCGCCGTCATCCTGTCGGGCGAAGGCAATGCCTTTTGCGCCGGGCTGGACATGGCGGCGATGGCGGCAGGCGGCTCCGGCCTGCTCACCGAGGAGCGGACGCATGGTGCCGCGAACCTGGTGCAGCAAGCTGCCTGGGGCTGGAGAACGCTGCCGATGCCGGTGATCGCGGCGGTGCACGGCGTCGCCTTCGGTGGCGGCTGCCAGATCATGTCCGGGGCCGACATCCGGCTGGCCCACCCTGCGACCCGCTTCGCCATTCGCGAAATGCACTGGGGTCTGGTGCCCGACATGGCGGGTATCGCGCTTTGGCGCGGCATGGTGCGCGATGATGTGCTGCGCGAGCTGACCTATAGTGCGCGCGAATTCTCGGCGCAGGAGGCGCAGGCGTTCGGCTTCGTCACGCGCCTGACGGACGATCCGATGGGATCGGCACGCGATCTGGCGCGGGTGATCGCTTCGCACAGCCCGGATGCGGTGCGCGAGGCCAAGGGGTTGTTCGCGGTTGCCGCGGATGGCGATGCCGCCACCATCCTGCGTGCGGAAAGCGCGGCGCAGTTGCGGCTGATCGGCAGCACGAACCAGCGTGAGGCGGTGATGGCGAATCTGGAGAAGCGGGCGCCGCGCTTCGTGGATTGAGCGGGCGTGGGGCTGATTGGATTCACGCGAAGACGCGAAGACGCGAAGAAGATTTATACTCGCGCGGAGGCGCGGAGAACGCGGAGGGGCTTCGTTAGTGGTGATCGTTCCGTGCTTATCGGGCGATGGGTGAAGCGCTTCGCGGTTCAATAGGCGGGCATGTCTCCTGCGTTTTCTGCGCCGCTGCACGCAATAATTTGATGACGCTTCGCGTCCTGCCGGTCGGCGAAGCGTCGGTCGGGGTGTTACAGCACCACCGTTTGCGGTTTCGGCTTGGCCTGTTCGATAGCAACCAGGACCATGGCTTCCCAGATGGCGGGATCGCCGGCGGCGGCCATCTGCTGATCGGGCTCACGAAGCGTGCGCAGGACAGCCAGTGCGTCGGGCAGATGATCCTTCCAGTGATCGTCCACCAATGCGGAGGCGGATTCGGTCTCGCCACCGGCGTTGATGCTGATCCGCTGGCCGCAAAGCACGCGAGCGATGCGTTCGGCGGCGGGGGTATGGGCGATGTCCATGGCATCCTCCTTTTATGGATCGATGCCGGGACAACGCCCCGACCCCGCCGGTTTATCCCTGTCCCACGCCGGAGGGGCCTCAGCCCTGGGCGGGGGCGCCGGTGCTGCGGCCACCACCACTGCCGCCACGACGACGCTGCTGACGACCACGCGGGCCGCGGGGATCGCTGGGGCGCGCTGCATGCGTCGCCTTGGGCCGCGGCTGCTGACGCGGGCGGTCGACCCGCGGCGCGGGGTCCGCACCGATCGCCTTCACGCGCTGCGCCTTGATCGCCTCGGCCCGCTTCACGAAGTCGGCGGGCAGCGGAGTGACGGGCACCTTCTGGCGCGTCAGCTTCTCGATATCGCGCAGATAGGGCCGCTCGTCCTCGGCACAGAAGGCGATGGCGATGCCCGAACGACCGGCGCGCGCGGTGCGGCCGATGCGGTGGACATATTGTTCGGGCACGTTGGGCAGCTCGAAATTCACCACATGGCTGACGCCCGACACGTCGATGCCGCGTGCGGCGATGTCAGTCGCGACCAGGATGCGGACCTCGCCCGACTTGAACGCGCCCAGCGCACGCTCGCGCTGCGCCTGGCTCTTGTTGCCGTGGATCGCGTGCGACGCGATACCGTTGCCCGCCAGCAGCTTCACGACGCGGTCGGCGCCATGCTTGGTACGGGTGAAGACCAGCGCACGGTCGATCGCCGGATCGCCCAGCACGATGGTCAACAGCGCCTGCTTTTCCGTCTGGGTGACGAAGGTGACGTATTGCTCGACGCGCTCGGCCGTGGTCGCGACCGGGGTGACCGAAACGGTCGCCGGATCGTCGAGGAACTTGTCCGCCAGCTCGCGGATCTGGGTCGGCATGGTGGCCGAGAAGAACAGCGACTGACGCTTCTTCGGCAGCATCTTCACGATGCGGCGCAGCGCATGGATGAAGCCCAGGTCGAGCATCTGGTCCGCTTCGTCGAGCACCAGGATCTCGATCATCGACAGGTTGAGCAACTGCTGCTCGACCAGATCGATCAGGCGGCCGGGCGTGGCGACGAGGATGTCGACACCGCGCGCCAGATCATTCTTGTTCTTGGCGATGCTGGTGCCGCCGAAGACGGTGGCCACGGTCAGCTTGGAAAACTTGCCATAGCCGCGCGCATTGTCGGCGATCTGGCTGGCGAGTTCGCGCGTGGGCGCGAGCACCAGCATGCGGCAATGCGTCGGCAGCACGCGCTTGTTGGCGGCGACGAGGCGCTGGATCGACGGCAGCACGAAGGCCGCGGTCTTGCCGGTGCCGGTCTGGGCGATGCCCAGCAGGTCGCGGCCTTCCAGCAGCGTCGGGATCGAATCGCGCTGGATCGGGGTGGGTTCGGCATAACCCTTGGCTTCGAGCGCGCGGACGAGCGGCTCCGACAAACCGAGTTCGGAAAAGGACATGAAAACAGCCTTGGCAGCGGGCGCAGCCGCAATCGGCCGGCGCACCGGGGGGAAGAATGATGCCCCGCGTGACAAGGACAGCCTTTGATCGAAATATCGCGCCGGCGCCGGGACCAAAGTCCGTTCACGCTTGCCATGAGCCGGCACGATCGGCGGCTCGCCTGACTGAGAATCGCGAAAAAGTCAAGCTGCCGGGTGGGGCCGCGCGGGGTTGATCCGCGCCCCCGCTTCCGGCACGCCTGTGCCAAACAATGGAGAGGAACGCCCATGAAGCTTGCCAGCCTGAAGGGGGGTCGCGATGGCCGCCTCGTCGTCGTGTCGGACGATCTGGCCTGGTATGCCGATGCCGCGCATATCGCGCCGACCTTGCAGGCGGCGCTGGACGACTGGGACCGGTTGGCCCCCGACCTCGCCAATCTGGCCACCGATCTGGCGCATGACGCGATCCCCAAGGGGCGCTTTCACGAGCATGATGCCGCCGCGCCGCTGCCGCGCGCGTACCAGTGGGCGGATGGCTCGGCCTATGTGAACCATGTGGCGCTAGTCCGGCAGGCGCGGGGCGCGGAGATGCCGGACAGTTTCTGGCACGATCCGCTGATGTATCAGGGCGGTTCGGACGGCTTTCTGGGGCCGCGCGATCCCATCCCGCTAGCGGACGAAAGCTGGGGCTGCGATCTGGAGGCCGAGGTCGTAGTGGTGACCGGCGACGTGCCGCTGGGCGCCAGCCGCGACGAGGCGCTGGCGGCGATCCGGCTGATCGGGCTGACCAACGACGTGTCCTTGCGCGGGCTTATCCCCGGCGAACTGGCCAAGGGGTTCGGCTTCTTTCAGTCGAAACCGGCCTCCGCCTTTTCGCCGGTGTTCGTGACGCCGGATGCGCTTGGCGACTGGTGGCGGGACGGCAAGCTGCACCGGCGGTTGATGGTCGACCTGAACGGCAAGCCCTTCGGTCGCGCCGAGGCGGGCGAGGACATGACCTTCGACTTCGGCACGCTGGTCGCGCATGCCGCGAAGACGCGGGCACTGGGCGCGGGGACGATCATCGGATCGGGTACCGTCTCCAACCGCGACGCCGATGGCGGCCCCGGCAAGCCGATCGCGGAGGGTGGCGTCGGCTATTCGTGCCTGGCGGAGCTGCGTACCGTCGAGACGATCCGCGAGGGCGCGGCGAAGACGCCGTTCCTGAAGGCGGGCGATACGGTGCGGATCTGGGCGGAGGACGACCGGCATCATCCGATCTTCGGCGTGATCGAGCAGGTGGTGGGCGGGTGAGGGGGAGGCACGGCTGCCTGCCCCCTCTATCTCGTGACAGATGATCATACGGGAAACGCGGGGGCATCCTACCGTTGCTCGATCTTGCAAGGATACAATGCGTTAGTTATTTGGTCCTTGCTTGGTAAGCATTATTCAACGTTATGTGATTGATGTTGTAGATAATGCAGTCAACCCAACTTTGTTGGCAAACATTCATAGTTTGGCAAGTTTTTGCAATCCTAAACTATATATTTGAGTGTTTTGATCGTTGACGGGGCGAAGAAATGATTTATATTTGAGGAATAACTGCGGAAGTTGACGAGGTGTGGCCATGTATATCGGCATCGCTTTGACTTCCTTTTTGCTCGGCCTGTTTGTGAGTTGGAAGGCCTCTGAGAATCCGGCTCACGTAGGCTGCGGTCTGCCGATTGCTGTGATGGCGATCACTTTTCTTGCCATCATGGTCGTGCGTCCGGAAAGTTCCACCGCTGGGGTGGCCATTCCGATCTATGGCATGCTCAGCGTTTGCGGCAGCATTCCAGGTGCGCTGCTCGGCACGATTCTTCGGCACCGCGATCTCCGACGGCGGCGTCTCTGAAAGGTCTCGGCCAATGTGCCGATCCAAAATGCCCGACCGTCCGTATCGTAACTGACCGCAGCAGTGCCAAATCCCTACCCATCTGACAGCTTCATCAGCACCAGTCCGGAGACGATCAGCACCGCGGCACCGATGCGCATCGGATGCGCAGACTCGCCGAGGATCAGCACGCCGAGCAGGAAGGCGCCGACCGCGCCGATGCCGGTCCACACCGTATAGGCGGTGCCGAGCGGCAGGCTGCGCATCGCCCAGGACAACAGGCCGAAGCTGATGAACATGCCGACGAAGGTGACGATTGACGGCCATGGCCGGGTGAAGCCGTGCGATTGCTTCATCGCATATGCCCAGACGACTTCGAACAGACCGGCGATGGTGAGAATGATCCAGGGCATGGGCAGCGTCCTTTGATGGCTTGCTGCCGGGCCGTCCCGGTCTTGAACACCCGTATGGGGCGGGAACGTGGTCACCGCGCGGCGCAGATAGGAGATGGGTGGCTGCACGGCAAGGCGGCCACGAAAAGCGCCGCAGGGGCTTGAAATTTTATAACAGGCGGTTGAAACGAGTGATCGACCCGAAGATCGGGCGCCACTGATTGGAGAGAGCATGGCCGGACATTCCCGCGCCAATCTGCCGCCGCTGAGCCTGCATGTGCCCGAACCGCGTTTCCGGCCTGGCGATGCGGTGGATTTCAACGGCTTCGACGTGCCGCCCGCGGGTGCTGCACGGAGGCCCGATACCGGCGATGCGCCGGCCGATTTCCACGAACTGTCCTACAGCCTGGTCCGCGTGCTGGACGAGAAGGCCCGCGCGGTCGGCCCATGGGATCCGAAGCTCTCGCCCGACCTGCTGCGCCGGATGCTGCGCAGCATGGTGCTGTTGCGCGCATTCGACGAGCGGATGTTCCGGGCGCAGCGGCAGGGCAAGACCAGCTTCTACATGAAGGCGCGCGGCGAGGAGGCGGTGGCGGTGGCCGCGGCCTATGCGCTGGACGCCGACGACATGTGCTTCCCGTCGTACCGGCAACAGGGGCTGCTGATCGCGCGCGGCTGTCCGCTGGTCGACATGATGAACCAGATCTATTCCAACACCGGCGACAAGCTGGGCGGCAAGCAACTGCCCATCATGTATTCGGAAAAGCGGTTCGGCTTCTTCTCGATCTCGGGCAACCTGACGACGCAATATCCGCAGGCGGTGGGCTGGGCGATGGCGTCGGCGGCGAAGGGCGACAGCCGGATCGCCGCGGTGTGGTGCGGCGAGGGTTCGACCGCGGAGGGTGATTTCCACTCTGCCTGCACCTTTGCCGCGGTGTACCGTGCGCCCGTCATCATGAACGTCGTCAACAACCAGTGGGCGATTTCCAGCTTCTCGGGCTTTGCGGGGGCGGAGGCGACGACCTTTGCGGCGCGGGCGATCGGGTACGGGATTGCGGGCCTGCGCGTCGACGGGAATGATGCGCTCGCGGTCTATGCGGCGACGCAGTGGGCGGCGGAGCGGGCGCGGCTGAACCAGGGATCGACGCTGATCGAGCTGTTCACCTACCGCGCCGAGGGGCACTCCACCTCCGACGATCCCACGCAATATCGCTCCTCCGAGGAATCGGGCGCGTGGCCGCTGGGCGATCCCGTGGTGCGGTTGAAGGATCACCTGATCGCGATTGGCGAGTGGAGCGAGGAGCAGCACGCCGAGCAGGACAAGGCGTGTGCGGAGGAGGTGCGCGCCGCGCAGAAGGCGGCGGAGGCGAACGGCATATTGGGGCACGGGTTGCACCAGCCGCTCGATTCGCTGTTCGACGGGGTGTTCGAGGAGATGCCGTGGCACCTGAAGGAGCAGCGTCAGCAGATGCTGGACGAAGAAGAAGCGAGCGGGCGGCCATGGGCGAGGAAGTGACGATGGCGGAGGCAGCGCCCGAGACCGCCCGGATGACGATGATCCAGGCGATCAATTCCGCGCTGGACGTGGTGATGGCGCGCGACCCGGACGTGCTGGTGATGGGCGAGGATGTCGGCTATTTCGGCGGCGTGTTCCGCGCGACCGCGGGGTTGCAGGCAAAATACGGCAAGACGCGCGTGTTCGACACGCCGATCACCGAAACCGGCATCATCGGCGTTGCGATCGGCATGGGCGCCTACGGCCTGAGGCCGGTGCCCGAGATCCAGTTCGCGGATTATATCTACCCCGCGCTCGACCAGTTGGTCAGCGAGGCGGCGCGGTTGCGCTACCGCTCGGCGGGCGAGTTCACTGCGCCGATCACGGTACGGTCGCCCTTTGGCGGCGGCATCTTCGGCGGGCAGACGCACTCGCAGAGCCCGGAGGGCATCTTCACCCACGTCTCCGGCATCAAGACGGTGATCCCGTCGACGCCCTATGACGCGAAGGGGCTGTTGATCGCGGCGATCGAGGACAATGACCCCGTCCTCTTCTTCGAGCCCAAGCGCATCTATAACGGTCCGTTCAACGGCCATTGGGACCGCCCGGCGGCGAACTGGTCGCAGCATCCCGGCGGGGCGGTGCCGACAGGCTATTACAAGGTCGAACTGGGCAAGGCCGCGGTGGTGCGCGAGGGCGAGGGCGTGACGATCCTGTGCTACGGCACTATGGTGCATGTCGTCGCCAACACCGTGGCCGACATGGGCGTGGATGCCGAGATCATCGACCTGCGCACGCTGGTGCCACTGGACATCGACACGATCGAGGGATCGGTGAAGAAGACCGGGCGCTGCATGATCGTGCACGAGGCAACGCGTACCGGCGGCTTCGGCGCGGAGCTGTCCGCATTGGTGCAGGAACGCTGCTTCTACCATCTGGAAGCGCCGATCGAGCGGGTGACGGGTTTCGACACGCCGTATCCGCACAGCCTGGAATGGGCATATTTCCCGGGGCCAGTCCGCATCGGACAGGCGCTCAAGAAGATCATGAAGGACGCTTGAGGATGGCGCGTTTCACCTTTCGCCTGCCCGATATCGGCGAGGGCATCGCCGAGGCGGAGATCGTCGCGTGGCATGTCGCCGTGGGCGACCGGGTCGAGGAGGACCAGAACCTCGCCGACATGATGACCGACAAGGCGACGGTCGAGATGGAGTCGCCGGTGTCGGGCACGATCATCGAGGTGGCGGGCCAGGTCGGCGAGATGGTGCCGATCGGTGCGGCGCTGGTGGTGATCGAGACCGAGGCGGTGGAGGAGGCCGGTTCGGGCGAGGTGGCCGAGCAGATCGAGGCGGAAAATCCGGGGGTTGAGGAGGTTGCGCCTTCGCCGGCTCCGGTAAAGGCGGACCCAGAGAGCGCGCCGCCTGTGGCGGCCCCTCACCCCGGGGGGGAGAGGGAGGCGCATCCGATTCCGGTTGCTCGTGAACACAAGGCGTTGGCTTCGCCGGCGGTGCGGGCGCGGGCGAGGGAGCTGGGCGTCGATCTGGCGCAGGTGCGGGCGGCCGAGGGGGATCGCATTCGCCATGCCGATCTGGATGCATATCTGCGCTATGGTTCCGCGCAGGGCTACACGCCCGATGCTCCGCGTGCGTGGGAGGACGAAAGCGTTCGCGTGATCGGCATGCGGCGGCGCATCGCCGAGAATATGGCGGCCGCCAAGCGCAACATCCCGCACTTCACCTATGTCGACGAGATCGACGTGACCGCGCTGGAGGCGATGCGTGCCGACCTGAACGCGCATCGCGGCGAGCGGCCCAAGCTGACGTTGCTGCCGTTCCTGATCGTCGCCATGTGCCGCACGCTGCCCGACTTTCCGATGCTCAACGCGCGCTACGACGACGAGGCGGGCGTGGTGACACGCTCGGGACGGGTGCATTGCGGGATGGCGACGCAGACGCCCGCCGGGCTGACCGTGCCGGTGATCCGCGACGCGCAGGATCGCAACGTCTGGCAGCTCGCCACCGAGATCACCCGGCTGGCCGAGGCGGCGCGGGCCGGTACGATCCGTAGCGATGAGATGGGCAGCGGCACGATCACCGTCACCTCGCTGGGTCCGTTAGGCGGCATCGCGACGACACCAGTGATCAACCGCCCGGAAGTGGCGATCGTCGGGCCGAACAAGATCGTCGAGCGTCCGGTGTTCCGGGGCGACGAGATCGTGCGCGCCAAGCTGATGAACCTGTCGATCAGTTGCGACCACCGGGTGGTCGATGGCTGGGACGCGGCGAGCTTCGTGCAGGCGCTGCGGACCTATCTGGAGACGCCGGTGTTGCTGTTCGCATCCTGATAAGAGGAACGGCGATGCGTGGGTACGCGGCTGCGCCGCTACTCGACGGCTACTCGGGGCGAACGGGACAGGTGTAGCGTCGTCAATTCACAGGTCCTTTAGCCGTTTGATGGCGTAGTCGCTTGCCAATCATGCTGCGCTGCAGGACAGGACGGTTCATGACTGCGACCGCTTCTCCTGCCCGTACCGGCCTGATCCTGGGGATCGGGGCCTATGTGACCTGGGGGCTGTTGCCGCTGTACCTGAAGCTGTTGGCGGGGGTGCCGGCGTTTCAGGTGGTGGCGCATCGCATCCTGTGGTCGGTGGTGCTGTTGTTGCTGGTGGTAGTGGCGATGCGGCGGGGGGCGGCGATCCGGGCGGCGGCGCAGGGTCGCACGCTGCTGCTGTTGTGCGGGAGCGCAGGCCTGATCGCGGTCAACTGGCTGGTCTATATCTGGGCGGTGCAGCACGCACATGTGCTGGAGGCGAGCCTTGGCTATTTCATCAACCCGCTGGTCAATGTGGCGCTGGGCGTGGCGGTGCTCGGCGAGCGCGTGCGGCGCGGGCAGGCGGTGGCGATCGGGATCGCCGCGGCGGGGGTGCTGCTGCTGGCGCTGTCGGGCGGCGGCGCGTTGTGGATCTCGCTGACGCTGGCGGTGACGTTCGGGGTTTACGGCCTGTTGCGCAAGGTGGCGGCGATCGATGCGCTGGGCGGGTTGACGGTCGAGACGCTGCTGCTGTCGCCGTTCGCGGCAATCTTCATCGCGCAAGCGCAAATGGCGGGCACGGGCGCGTTCGGGCAGTCCATGAGGATGGACGTGCTGCTGGTGCTGGCGGGCGCGGTGACGACGGCGCCGCTGCTGATGTTTGCGGCGGCGGCACGGCGGATGCGCTATGCGACGCTCGGGCTGCTCCAGTATCTGGCGCCGACCTTGCAGTTCCTGCAGGCGGTGCTGTTGTTCGGCGAGACGCTGAAGCCGGTCCATATCGCGACCTTCACCCTGATCTGGGCGGGGTGTGCGCTCTACGCCTATGACAGCGTGCGGGGCAGCAGGACGCCGGCGACGCGCGCCTGACGCGCGCCTGACGCGGGTCAGGCCATCCAGCCGCCGCTGAACCCGGCGCGCTCCAGCCCGCGGCGAAGGTGCGGATTGCGCTTCATCGTGTTCCAGACGAGGCCCGTCCGGTGGTTCTCGATCATGGCGACGATCGGCCCCTGATCGATGCCGAGATGGTCGGTCGCCACCCAGCCGGTGCCGGGGACGATGGAGCCGTGTTGCAGCCGGTGGCTGGTCTGTTTCAGAGTCAGGTTGAAGCTGTCGCGGAAACCATATTCGTCATAGATGCCGGGGTAGCGCGCGATCATCGCCTGGGCGGTGGGGATGACGATTTCGGGCGCGAAGGCGATCGAGCCGAAGGCGGCGGTGGGCGCGATGGTGCCGTCGTCACGGTCGCCGGGGCCGCGGGCGGAGTAGCTGAAGAACTCGCGGTTGCGGCCGTCAATCTCCTGTACGAAGTCGCCGGGGCCGTCGCAGGCGGTGAAGCCCCATACATCCTCGCCATAGCCGACCCAGCCGCCGGGATTGGCAATGGCATAGCGTTGCTGCGCATAGGTGGCACGGCGGCTGTTCTCGAAATAATCGATCCCGCGCCGGCGCGAATAGGCATCGGTCATGCCGCGGAAATCGACCCAGACCTGGCTGTACTGGTGGCCGAAGAGCGGCGGAAAGGCGGTGAACGCGTCGACATAGCTGGCATCCCAGGACGGATCGAACGTGTCGGTCCAGCGCGTCCAGGTGTCGGCGGGGAGCGGATGGCTGGGGGAGCCGAGCGCCAGCAGATAGAGGATCAGGCTTTCGTTGTAGATATTCCAGTCGCTGGAGATGAAGCCGCTTTCGGGCATCCAGCCCATCGATACGAACGGTGCGCGAGGGGTGATCCACGTCCATTCCACCGCGGTGTAGAGTTGTTCGGCGAGTGCGCGGATCTCGGCCTCGCGAATATCCTGGGCGTCGAACCAGCTTTGCACGAACAGCACGCCCGCCATCATCAGCGCGGTGTCGATCGTCGACAGCTCGCATTTGGCGAACCGGTGCCCCCTGGTCATGCCGAGGAAGTGATAGAAGAAGCCCTTATATCCCGAAAAACCCGTTGGTTGGTCGCCCTGTGGTGCGGCGGCGAGGAAGCGCAGGGTGGTGAGGACGCGAGCGCGGGCCTGATCGCGGGTGATCCAGCCATTGGCGACGCCGATGGGGTAGGCGGTGAGCGCAAAGCCGATCGCGGCGATCGAGGCGAAGGAGGGGGTGGGCCAGCGATCGGGGGCGAGGCCCGTGACGGGGTCGGTCGAGTCCCAGAAATAGCGGAAGGTGCGCTGTTGAATGTCCTTCAGCAGCGCGTCGGGCGCGGAGATGGGCGGGCCGAAGGGCGCGACCAAAATGGGCGGCGGGCTGACGCGGGCGGGGGTGCAGGCGGTGACGAGACCGGCGGTTCCGGCGGCGAGCAGGCTGCGACGGGTCAGATTCGACATGGGATCAGAAACGCTTGCCGCCTGCAAGCGGATGCATGGCAGGCGGCATGTCGCGGATCAGAAGCGGAACTGCACGCGGCGGGGCAGGGTCAGCACGCGCGTGGCGTTGGCGGCATCGGCGGGACGCAGCGTATCGGGCGGGGTGGCGGACAGGTTGATGCCCTCGTCGAAGCCGGCGAAATTCTTGTTGTTGAAGGCGTTCAGCACGTCCACCGCCGCCTCGAAGCTGTCGCTGTTGCCAAAGATCGAGAAGCGCTTGGCAAGCGTCAGATTGACCTCGCAAAAGGCGAACAGCCCCTTGATGCAGTTCTTCTCCGGATAGCCGACACGGAACTCGCGCTGGCCGGGTTCGGTGCCGTTGGTGGTATCGACGATGTTGTAGGCCGAGCCGCTGCCCAGCGTGGTGATCGTCGAGAATTTGAAGCCGAGCGGCAGATCGACGATGCCGGACAGGACGACGCGGTGACGCTCGTCGCCGACCGAGGGGCGCCAGCCATAGGCATCGGGGACGATCTCATCGAGGCTGAACAGGTCGAACACGTCGTTCGCGCCGTTCTTCTCCGCCTTGCCCAGCGTATAGGCGATGTTGAGGCCCCAGCCCGACGCCTCGGTATAGGTCTTGTCGAGGGTGAAGAAGAGCGCCTTGTAGCGGGTGTCGAGCCCGTCATAGCCGATCAGCACGTTCTGGTAGCCGAGCGCGCGGACGGTGGAGAGCAGCGCCGGATCGTTGGGCGCGCCCAGGCCGCCATTCTGTCGCGTGGCGAACAGATAGGTATAGCCGTTGCGGCCGCGCTGATAGGAGGCGGAGAGCGACGCCTGGAACGGGCCGACGCGTTGGCGGACGCCGAACGAGACCTGATCGTTGACCGGCGGCTTGGTGTCGTTCTTGGTGGCGAGCAGCTCGGGCAGGCCGGTTTCGGGCTGGGTCGAGAGCAGGGTCAGCAGGCCGTCGCGGGTCAGGTAATTGGGGTTCCAGGCGACGGTGGGCAGGCCGCGGCGCGGGGTGCCGTTCGGCGAGAAGCGGAAGACGCCGACCGGGTTGATCGTGCGGCTGAGTTCATCGACGGTGTTGTTGAAGTTGTTGCGATCATAATAGCGGCCGGCGCCGCCGAAGATCACCGTCGACTGGTCGTCCTTGATATCCCAGGAGAAGCCGAAGCGTGGTGCGATGGCACCGGCGAACGGCTTGCGGTTGCGCCCCGTGGAAATATAGTTTTCGGGATCGAAATAGAAGGTGCTGGGCAGCGACCGCAATGCGGCGGCGGCATTGTCGGGCGTGCGGAAATTGTTGTTCTTGGCGTTGGTTTCGTAATCCCAGCGCACGCCGATGTTCAACTGGAGCCGGCCGGTGACGTTCCAGTCGTCCTGCGCATAAACGCCGACCTGCGTGTTGGAGCCGTAGATGCGGCCATTGCCGAGGCCGAGGCGCGCTTCCGACGGGAAAGCGAAGGTCAGGTCGTCGCTGGGGTC
This sequence comes from uncultured Sphingomonas sp., assembly GCF_946477935.1. Lineage (GTDB taxonomy): Bacteria > Pseudomonadota > Alphaproteobacteria > Sphingomonadales > Sphingomonadaceae > Sphingomonas. Next base: position 20,540 of record NZ_CAMLAC010000020.1, read on the forward strand.
GTTCGGGGTGCCGGCATTGTCCGCGCGGTTAAAGGTGTAGCGCGGCTGGATATAGGCGTTGTTGATGAACTCGATATCGGTGATCTCGACGCGGCCACCGACCTTGAACACATGGGTGTCGATGCCGGTATAGGTCAGGTCGTTGCGGAAGGTGTAGCTTTGCTGCACCTCGCGCCGGGTGGAATCCTTGCCGCCGAAGACGATGACGCCCGCATAGTCGAACGAGGGCAGGTCCGGGTTCAGCGAGGTCGGATTGAACACATAGCTGAGGTAGTTGGCGTTGAATTCGTTGACGAAGCTGTCGCCGGTATAGGTCCATTTGAACAGATAGGTGTCAACGGTGTTGATCTTGTTCTCGGCGCTTTCGTAGCTGACATTGCCGTCGAAGCCCTGGATGTCGGTTTCCTGGCGACGGCTGTACGACAGGTCGAACACCTGACGCTCGTCCGGGGTCAGCGTCAGCTTGCCGAAGTAGAAGTCCTGGCGGAACGGGCTGACAAAGGCGCCCTCGAATTCGCTCAGGCGGCGGCCGGAGAATTGCTCGAACTCGTTGATCGCGGCCTGTTCGCCGGACGAGTTGACGATCAGCGCACGGTCCTGGTCATTGCCTTCGTACGCGCCGAAGAAGAACAGCTTGTCCTTGATGATCGGGCCGCCGAGCGACGCGCCATATTGCTTGCGCTCGAACGCCGGCTTGGGGTCGCCGCGGCGGCGCACGATGTAATCGGTCTGGCTGAGCGAGCGATCGGTATATTGGCCGAAGACCTCGCCGTGGAACTCGTTGGTGCCGGACTTGGTGACCGAGGTGATGATCGCGGAGCCGGCCTGTTCGTATTCCGCCTTGTAGTTCTGCGTCAGGACGCGGAATTCCTGCACCGCGAGCTGGCCGAAGGGATTGCCGCGGCTGTTCTGCTGTCCGGCGACGCCGCCTTCGCGCAGCTTGTTCTTCAGGCTGACGCCGTCGATGAAGACGTTGACCTGGCTGGCCGCCGAAGCACCGGCCTGGAACCCCTTGTTCGTCTCGGAATCATTGTAGCGGACGCCGGGGGCGAGGGCGGCGAAGCTGAGGAAGTTGCGATCGGTCTGCGGCAGGGTACGGATCTGTTCCTGCGTGATGTTGGTGGCGATCTCGCTGGTCTTCACCTCGACCAGACGGTTGCCGGTGACGACGATCTCGCCGCCCTCGCCACCGCCAGGTGCCGCCGGGGGCGTGCCGTCGATCGTGGTTTCGGTGCCAGGCGTAGCGGTCGGCGCGGGCGCGGCGAGGCGGATGTCGAGCGTCGCGGACTGGCCGATCGAGACGATGACGAGGCGTTCGGCGGTCTCCCCGCTCGTCGCGGTGGTGGTGATGCGGTACTGGCCCGGACGCAGGCCATTGAGGACGAAGGCGCCGTTCTGATCGGTGGTGCTGCGCTGCGTCTGGTTGGTGCCGGTGTTTACCGCAGTGACCGACGCGCCGGCGGCGGGCGCGCCGTCCGGGCCGGTCACCTGGCCGCGGATCGAGGCGGTCGTCGTCTGTGCGGCGGCGGGCGCCAGCGTGATCGCCGCGCTTCCCAATATGGTGGAGGTGGCAAGCGTGGCGCGCAGCGCGGCGGTCATCATCGTCTTCATCACATAGTCCCCATGGGCCGGACCTGTCGGGTCCGTGCCGGTCCTGCCTGCGGGCTGCCGGCGCCGTGGGGCCCCCGTCGCCGCCGGTTATACCGGCCGGGACGGAAGACTGGGCGGGGATGACCCGCCATCGGCAATCCTCTCCGTAACGGAGCCGTGCGCAACCCTGATGCCGTCGTCGCCGGGTGCGGGAGAGTCGCCCCTGCTTGTCGTTGCAGCAGAGCCGAAGTGCTAATCCCGATCGCTTGTGTACGCCAAGCGACCTTATGGTGGAGCGTGTTGCATTCAGGGCCCGCTGTGGCGCGGCCGCCACGCGGCAGGAGGGCGGGGCGGCCGGGGCAGGCCGGCAGGGCAAAAATCGCCCGGCATCAGGAACCTTCCCGCGGGTGATGCGTGCCGCCCACCCGCGGGAACACAGGTCAGCGCATCAAGACGAGTTCCTCGGCCATGGTCGGGTGCAGGGCAACGGTGGCGTCGAACTGCGCCTTGGTCAGACCGGCCTTCACGGCGATCGCCGCCGCCTGCAGGATTTCGGGGACGTCGGGGCCGATCATGTGGAGGCCCAGGATACGGTCCGTCTCGCTGTCGCAGACCATCTTGTAGAGTGCGCGCTCGTCGCGCCCGGCCAGCACGTTCTTCATCGGGCGGAAGTCCGACGAATAGACCTTTACCGATCCCAGCTTCGACTTGGCCTCCGCCTCGGTCATGCCGACGCCGGCAATGGGCGGGTGGCTGAATACCGCGGAGGGGATGCAGTCATAATCGACGCTGGTCGGCTTGTTGCCGAACACGGTGTCGGCAAAGGCTTGACCTTCGCGGATCGCCACGGGGGTGAGCTGGATGCGGTTGGTGACGTCGCCGACCGCATAGATGCTGTCGCAGGTGGAGCGGTTCGCCTCGTCCACCTTGATCGCGCCCTTCTCGTCCAACTCGACGCCGGCGCTTTCCAGACCCAGGCCGTGCGTGTTGGGGACACGGCCGGTGGCGAACATCACGCAATCGACCACCACGGGTTCGTGGTTCGCCATGCTGACCTGAAGGCAGCCATCGTTCAGCTTCTCGATCCCCTGGAAGGTGGCGTCGAAGCGGAACTCGATTCCCTTCATCATCGAAATCTGGAGAAGGCGGTCGCGGATCGCCAGTTCATAGCCGCGCAGGATCTCCTTGCTGCGGTTCATAAGGATGACATGGGCGCCGAGCTGGTGGAAGATGCCGGCGAACTCGTTGGCGATATAGCCGGCACCCGCGATCAGGATGCGCTTGGGGACCGCGGGCAGGTGGAACGCCTCGTTGGAGGTGATGCCCAGGTCATGACCTTCGCATTCGGGGACGGCGGGGTGGGCGCCGACCGCGATCAGGATCTTGCCCGCCGTCTTCTCGGTGCCGTCGGCCAGACGCACGCTGTTCGGGCCGGTGACGACCGCACGCTGGTTGATGATCTCGACCCCGTGGCTTTCCAGCGTGTTGGTGTAGGCGCCGTTGATCCGGTCGACCTCGGCCAGCACATTGTCGCGCAGCGTCGGCCAGGAGAACTCGCACTGGTCGGGAACCTGCCAGCCGAAGCGCTTGGCGTCGCTCAGATCCTCGGCGAAATGCGCGCCGATGGCGAGCAGCTTCTTGGGCACGCAGCCCCGGATGACGCAGGTGCCGCCGACGCGGTATTCCTCCGCCACCGCGACCTTCGCGCCATGCGCCGCGGCGACCCGGCTGGCGCGCGTGCCGCCGGACCCGGCGCCGATGACGAACAGGTCATAGTCATAGTCGGACATCAATTCACTCCGGATGCGGGTTCCAGCACCGGGATCAGCCCCAGATGCCGTACGAAAGGGTCGAAGTCCCGGTCGCTATAAAGCAACGGGGTACCGTCAAGGATGCAGCGCGTGGCGATCAGCGTGTCGATCGTCTTGCGGATGGTGATGCCGAGCGTGCGCAGGGTGCGGTAATGGCGGGCGGCTTGGAGGGCGCATCGCTCGCCTCCGACCGTTACCACCGGATACACCGCCATCCTGCCGTGCAGCCGCCGATATTCCACATCGGTTCGGCAGCCTTGCAGAACCTCGGTCAGTACCAGGTCGGGAATGCCGATCGGCCTTTTATCGAGAATGGTATCGAGGTGATCGGCCTGGGGCGACGAGCGACCGGTCAGGTAATCGATCCAGACGCTGGAATCGACGAGGATCAATCGCGCCTCATTGCATCGAGATCGCCGACCCATTCCATCTTGCCGCGCAACTCGCGGATGCCGGCCTGACGCTTCAACTGCACCAATTGGCGAAGGGCGGCCTCGACCGCTTCCTTCTTGGTACGCGCGCCTGTGGCTTCCATGGCTTCCGCCATGAGCACATCGTCGATCTCGATATTGGTCCGCATGTGTATGGCTCCTGGGAGCCATACACATAAGGATGGTGGTGGCGTCAGTCGAGGCCGGCGCGGGCGATCAGGTCGGTGGTGGAGGGGTCAAAATCACCGCCGCCCTTCTCCGCCGCTTTCGCCATTTCCTTGCCCAACTCGACGCCGAACTGGTCGAAGGAGTTGATGCCGAGCAGGACGCCGTTCACGAAGACGCGCTGTTCGTAGAAGGCGATGAGGGCGCCGAGCGTGCGGGCGTCGACCGTGTCGAGCAGGAGCGTGGAGGAGGGGCGGTCGCCCGAATAGCTGCGCGCCGGATCCTCGGCCTGTTTGCCCTTCATCAGCGCCGCACCTTGCGCGAAGGCGTTGAGGAGCAGTTGGCGGTGATGCTCTTCGGCGAGGGTGTCGCCGGGTTCGATCGAGGCGATGAACTCGACGGGGACGAGGTGGGTGCCCTGGTGGAGAAGCTGGAAGACGGCGTGTTGTGCGTCGGTGCCGACACCGCCCCAGGTGATGGCGGCGGTGGGGCGGCCGACGGGCTGTCCGTCCACCGTGACGCCCTTGCCGTTCGATTCCATTTCAAGCTGCTGGAGATAGCTGGGGAGGAGGCGCAGGCGCTCGTCATAGGCGAAGGGCGCGCGCGTCTCGGCGCCGCGGACCTGGGTGTAGTAGAGGTCGGCGAAGGCGGCGAGGGCGGGGGCGTTCTCGTGGAGTGCGGTCAGGCGGAAATGGCGGTCCATTTCGGCGGCCCCCTCCAGCAATTCCTCGAACTGGTCCCAGCCGAGTGCGAGCGCGGCGGGGAAGCCGATCGAGGACCAGAGCGAGTAGCGGCCGCCGACCGATTCCGAGAACGGCAGCACGCGGGTTTCGTCCACACCCCATTCGACCGCCTTGTCCGGGCTGGCGGTGAGCGCGATCACGCGGCCATACGGATCCTCGACGCCGTGCTCGGTCATCCATTGCAGGACCGAGGTTGCGTTCAGCATCGTCTCGGTGGTGGTGAACGTCTTGGAGGCGATGACGAGCAGGGTGGTCGACGGATCGAAACGCTTGAACGCTTCCTCCAGCGCGACGCCATCGACGTTGGAGACGATCGCGACGTCGTAGCGCTCGCTTTCGCGGCCGAGCGCGTCGACCAACAGGTCGGGGCCGAGCGCGGAGCCGCCGATGCCGACGTGCAGGATGGAGCGGATCGGCCCGAGCGCCTCCGCCTCGATCGCGTCGATCAGGGCGCGCATCCGGTCATGGAAGCCGCGCGAGCGGGCGACGCTTTCGGGATTGCCTTCCCCGCGTTCGGCGGTGTGCTCGACCGCGCGGCCCTCGGTGACGTTGACCACCTCGCCGCCGAACAGCGCGTCGCGCTTGGCCGCCAGGCCCTGCGCCTTGGCGAGTTCGGCGAAGGCGGCGACCGCCTCACGCGTCAGATGCGTCTTGGACCAGTCGAAATGGATACCGGCGACGTCCAGGCTGAATGTTTTCAGCCGGTCGGGGTCTTCGGCGAAAAGCTGGAGAAGCGGCGTCCGGGGAAGCGCTTCGATCGTCGACCAGTCGGCAGCCATGGGTATATGTCCTTCACATAAGGGGCCGTTATCCTGCCGGGGTATGACAAGGCGACGTTGAATGCCAAGCCCGAACGTTTCGCACCTGCGAAGGGATGCAGACGACCTGCCGCTTGACGCCGCCGAGGCGTTGCGCGAACCGAGAACATATGGCCGATACACCCCCGCCCGCCCCGGCGACCCCGCAGGTACAGCCCGACAGCCCCAAGCGTTCGGAAGCGGGCGAGACCGTCCGGTTCCTGCTGAAGCTGGCGCTGTTCGTGTTCGTCATCCGCAGCTTCCTGTTCGCGCCCTATTCGATCCCGTCGGAATCGATGCTGCCGCGCCTGTTGATCGGCGACTATCTGTTCGTGACCAAATGGAATTACGGCTATTCGCGCTGGTCGCTGCCCTGGGGCCTGCCGCTGATCCCGGGCCGCATCTTCGCCAGCACGCCGACCCGCGGCGATGTGGTGGTGTTCCGCAGCCCCGATCCGATGCCGGGCGACACCGACCCGATGCATGACGATCATGACGTGATCAAGCGGGTGATCGGCCTGCCGGGCGACACGGTGCAGGTGCGCGGTGGGCAGGTGATCCTGAACGGAAAGCCGATCCCTAAGGCGCGGGTCGCCGACTTCACCCTGCCGCTGAGCCCCAATTTCGATGCGGAAAAATGCGGCCCGGATCATCTGGACGTGGTGAACGGCACGCAGATCTGCCGCTATCGCCGGTATCGCGAGACATTGCCGGGCGGGCGGACCTATGACGTGCTGGACCAGGGCGACTTTCCCGATCGCGACGATACCGACGTCTATACCGTGCCCGCGGGCAACGTGTTCCTGATGGGCGACAACCGCGACGATTCGGCGGACAGCCGGTTCCCCGCGCCATCGGGCATGGGCTACATTCCGATGGAGCGGCTGGAGGGCAAGGCGGCCATTACCTTCTTCTCGACCGATGGCAGCGCGTCGTGGCTGCTGCCCTGGACCTGGTTCTCGGCCGCGCGACCGGCGCGGATCGGGGAAGGGTTTTGAAGGCGCTGTCCGGATGGCTGGCGGGGGTGTTCGGCCGCGCGCCCGTGGATGCCGCGCCGTTCGAGCGTGCGCTGACGCATGGCAGCCAGGCGGCGGAGAATTACGAGCGGCTGGAGTTCCTGGGTGACCGGGTGCTGGGGCTGGTGATGGCCGAATGGCTGTGGGAACAGTTTCCCGACGAGCCCGAGGGGCAGTTGTCGAAGCGGCTGAACGCACTGGTGACGGGTGCGGTGTGTGCCGATGTGGCACGGGCGCTGGGCGTGCGCGATCATCTGCGGCTGGGCAAGCAGGCGCGCGACGACGGGGCGTCGGAAAGCGACAATGTGCTGGGCGACGTGATGGAAGCGCTGATCGGGGCCTGGTACCGGGAAGCCGGGCTGGAGGCGGTGCGCGCTTTCATCCGGCAGGCCTGGGGCGACCGGGTCCATGCCCATGCCAAGGCGCCGCAGCATCCCAAATCCGCGCTCCAGGAATGGGCCGCGGCGAGCAACCGCAAGCCGCCGGAATATGAGGTGACCGACCGGTCGGGGCCGCAGCATGCGCCGCGGTTCACGGTGACGGTACGGGTTGGCAAGTCGGCGGAAGCGAGCGCGAGCGGAGCCAACAAGCAGGAGGCGGAGACCGCGGCGGCCAAGGCGTTGCTGGCGAAGGTGCAGGGTTAAGGGGGGCAGAGGTGGTTCTGCTGGTCCGCCCCTCACTTTCCCACCGCCTTCCGGCGGGGGCGCGAGGGGCGGTTCTCTCACTCACCGATTTCTGCTAACGGGCCGGCCTCTCTTCCCCGGAAAGCCTAGAATGACCCAACATTGCGGCCTCGTCGCCGTCGTCGGTGCCCCCAATGCCGGCAAGTCCACGCTGGTGAATGCGCTGGTCGGCCAGAAGGTCGCGATCGTCAGCCCCAAGGCGCAGACCACGCGCGCCAAGTTGCTGGGCGTCGCGATCGAGGGCGATGCGCAGATCCTGCTGGTCGATACGCCGGGTATCTTCGAGCCGAAGCGACGGCTGGACCGGGCGATGGTGGCCGCGGCGTGGGGCGGGGCGGAAGGCGCCGACATCCTGGCGCTGGTGGTCGATGGCAAGGGCGGGCTGGGGTCCAAGGTGACCGATATCGCCGAGGCGATCGCCGAGCGGCCCGAGCCCAAGCATCTGATCCTGAACAAAGTCGATCTGGCGGACAAGGCCAAGCTGCTGGTGCATGCCGAGAAGCTGAACGCGCTGGTGCCCTTTGCCGAGACGTGGTTCGTCAGTGCGGCGACGGGGGATGGCGTCGCGGAGTTGAAGCGCGCTTTTGCCAGACTGGTGCCTGAAGGGCCGTGGCATTATCCGGAGGACCAGGTGTCCGACGCGACGGAGCGGGCGCTGGCCGCGGAGGTGACGCGCGAGCAGCTTTACCTGCAACTGCACGCCGAGCTGCCCTACGCCAGCGCGGTCGAGACCGAGGCGTATAAGGAGCGCGAGGACGGGTCGGTCGAGATCCACCAGCAGATCCTGGTCGAGCGGCCGACGCAGCGCGCGATCGTGCTGGGCAAGAGCGGCGCGCGGATCAAGGAGATCGGCGCGCGTGCCCGCACCGAACTGGCGCAGTTGCTGGGCCATCCGGTGCATCTGTACCTGCACGTCAAGGTCCGCCCCGGCTGGGACGAGGACCGCGACGTGTACCGCGACCTGGGGCTCGACTGGGTGGAGTGACCGGTCAGGCGAGCAGCGAATCGACCCACTGCGGCACGAGGACGCTCGCCGGCCCCAACCGGCTTTCCTCGAACCAGTCGCTGCCGGCGGAGCGTTCCAGGTTCAGTTCCAGCGTGTCCGCGCCGTGCGCGCGGGCAAGCCGGACGAAGCCGGCGGCGGGGTAGACCGCCCCCGAGGTGCCGATCGACACGAACAGGTCCGCACCCGCCAGTGCGGCCTCGATCCGGTCCATCGCATGGGGCATTTCGCCGAAGAACACGATGTCGGGCCGGAGCGCGGGGGCGCCGCAGGCGGGACAGGCGGCGTGGGGTGGAAGATCGCCCTGCCAGTCGAGGCGTTCGTCGCAGACGGCGCACAGGGCCGAGCGCAGCGCGCCGTGCATGTGGACGAGCCGCCGCGTGCCGGCGCGTTCGTGCAGGTCATCCACATTCTGCGTGACGATCAGCAGGTCGCCCGGCCATGCGGCGTCGAGCCGGGCAAGGGCGTGATGGGCCGCGTTGGGAGCGGCATCGCCCAGCGCCGCCCGGCGCGCATCGTAGAAGCCGTGAACGAGCGCGGGATCGCGCGCCAGTGCGTCCGGCGTGCAGACCTCCTCGATCGTGTAGCTTTGCGGCACACCGAAACGGTCACGCACGTCCCAATAGGTGACCCCGGCGGTAGAGCGGAAGGTAGGGATACCCGATTCGGCGGACAGGCCGGCCCCGGTCAGGACGACGAGCGATGGCGTGGTCATGCGGGCATGATATCCGCGTGGCAGCGATGACGGAAACGGGAACCGTATCGGCATTTTTTTCACTGTACGATTTCGTACGAAGAGGTGGCTGTGCCGCTTTGGTGCAATGACTGTGATCTGGTTCATTGCTGCGTGGACGCCCGGTGGATAAGCCCGTGCCCAGTATTGGCGGCCTTGTTGCTTGTTCGCGGAGCATTGTATGAACCCCTATTCCGAGGCGCAATCGCTGCTGATCCGGGCACGTGAGCTGATGGACCGTGCCGGCGACACGCTGGTCGCCGCACAGATCGAGTTGCCGCTGGAATCGCTGGATCGCCGGTTGCAGGCCGAAGCAGGCGACGTGGCACGCGGCTGAAGCCGGCCGGCTCGCCCTTTCGCCCCCTTGCGCGGGCGCCCCGATATGGCAGAGCGGGGACATGACCGATTATCCTGCACCGTCCGTTTCCTTCGCACGCCGATCGGGATGCAGGGCGTGACCGCGATCGGCATTTATGGCAGCGCCGGCCGTATGGGGCGCGCGATCGCCGACCTGATCGAACTGGAGGGCGCGACGCTGGCCGGTGGCGCCGATTCGCGTGACGATCCGTTGCCGCTGGCGCAGGCCGCCGACGTGCTGGTCGATTTTTCCACCGCCGGTGCGCTGGATGCGCATCTGGCGGCGGCCCGCGCCGCAGGCACCGCGATCGTGATCGGCACCACCGGCCTGAGTGCGCAGCAGCACGCCGCGATCGATGCGGCGGCCGCCGAGATCGCCGTGCTGCAGACCGGCAACACCTCGCTGGGCGTCACCCTGTTGTCGATCCTGGTGCGCGAGGCGGCGGCGCGGCTGGGGGCGGACTGGGACATCGAGGTGCTGGAAATGCATCACCGGCACAAGGTGGATGCGCCGTCGGGCACCGCGCTGCTGTTGGGCGAGGCGGCGGCGGCGGGGCGCGGCACGAGCTTGAGCGAATTGCGCGTCGACGGGCGTGCGGGACTGGTGGGCGCGCGGACCGAGGGGACGATCGGCATGGCGTCGCTGCGCGGCGGATCGGTGGTGGGCGACCATAGCGTGATCTTCGCGAGCGAGGGCGAGCGGATCGAGTTGAACCACCGCGCCGATGCACGCTCGATCTTCGCCAAGGGCGCGGTGCGCGCCGCGCTGTGGCTGGCAGGGCAGGCGCCGGGGCGGTATCGCATGGGCGACGTGCTGGGGCTGTGAAAAAGGCCGACGTCGTCGAGTTCTATGCGCGGCTGGCGGAGGCGAATCCGCATCCCGAGACGGAGCTGGAATTCGTCAATCCCTATACGTTGGTCGTGGCGGTCGCATTGTCCGCGCAGGCCACCGATGCGGGGGTGAATCGTGCGACACGCGGCCTGTTCTCCACCGTCGATACGCCGGCCAAGATGCTGGAGCTGGGCGAGGCGGGGTTGAAGGAGCAGATCAAGACGATCGGGCTGTTCAACACCAAGGCCAAGAACGTCATCGCGCTGTCGCGGATGCTGGTCGACGAGTTCGGCGGGCAGGTGCCGGAGGATCGCGATGCGCTGGAACGCCTGCCGGGCGTCGGGCGCAAGACGGCGAATGTGGTGATGAACGTGGCGTTCGGCGCGGAAACCTTTGCGGTGGACACGCACATCTTCCGCGTCGGCAACCGCACCGGACTGGCGCGCGGCAAGACGCCGCTGGCGGTGGAGCTGAAGCTGGACAAGGCGACGCCGCAGCCCTTTCGCCTGCATGCGCATCACTGGCTGATCCTGCATGGCCGCTATGTCTGCAAGGCGCGGCGGCCGGAATGCTGGCGCTGCATCGTGGCGGACCTGTGCGCGTACAAGCCCAAGACGCCGCCGCCAAAGGCCGCCGGTGCGACACCGGCATGAGCGAGGATGACGACATGGTGCGGCTGACCCGGCGGGGTTTTCTGGGGGCGGCCGGCGGGCTGGCTGGCAGCGCGGCGGTGCCGGGCTGGGCGCAGC
>NZ_CAMLAC010000021.1 GCF_946477935.1 uncultured Sphingomonas sp.
CGGGCTGGATCTGCCGGTCGCGGTGCTGAACCTGGGCAGGGTGGGGAACATCACCTGGGTAGGGCCGGAGGGCGGGCTGGTCGCGTTCGACACGGGGCCTGCCAACGGCCTGATCGATAGCTGGGTGGAGGCGGAGACGGGCGCGCGCTTCGATGCGGACGGGGCGCTGGCGGCGAGCGGGCGGGTGGAGGCGACGGTGCTGGACACGCTGCTCGACAATCCATGGTTCGATGCAGCGCCGCCCAAGTCGCTCGACCGCAACGACTTCACCATTCAGGCCGTGCGCGGTCTCTCCGCGGCGGACGGGGCCGCGACGTTGACCGCGTTCACCGCCGCCACGGTGGCGCGGGCGCTGGAGCATCTGCCCAGCCGGCCGACGCGGTTGCTGGTCGCGGGCGGCGGGCGACATAATCCGACGATGCTGCGGATGATCGCCGGGGCGACGGGGATCGTGCCCGAGCCGAGCGATGCACTTGGCTGGAACGGCGATGCGATGGAGGCCGAAGGCTTTGCCTATATGGCGGTGCGCACGCTCAAAGGCTTGCCGATCAGCTTTCCGGGGACGACGGGCGCCGCGCTGCCGATGCCGGGCGGGGTGGTGAGTGCGCCGGAGCCGTGAGCAACGGCTAACGGCTGTGATGAATGCCGACTTCGCCGTTCACGGGGGGCTTTGCCGCACGGGGGTTGCCGCCGACGCCATCGCGCAGCACGACTGGCTTGGGACAACCATCGACCATCCGCCATACGGTGCGGAGTTCGACCGCATCGGGCAGGTCGCCAAGTTTGCTGACGCCTGCGGTTTTGGCGCCGGCGGCCTTGTCCGCGTGCGGGGCACAGGTCGGCGGCGGGGAGGCAGGGCGTTCCTGCGCATTCGCGGCGGTTGTGAGAAACAGCAAGGCAAGCAGAGCTGAACCACGCATCGATGATCTCCCGGGATAATGGCGGGAAGGTATCACGACGGTGTCGGCCAGGAAAGCCGCCGCCTCAGCGCGCGACGTAGGCGTCGATCAGGGCACCGACGTCATCGGGGTTCTTGCCGGTGAGTTCGGAGGCGGTGTCGCCCTTGCCGTAGATGAAGCCGTAGACGGGATAGGTGGTGCCGCCGAGCCCTTCGGAGTCGCGATACCAGACCTTGACGTCCGACCAGTCGTTGTCGCGCGATACGTCGAACAGGGTGACGTCCTGTTCCGCATGGCCACGCTCTCCATTCTGGCGCGACCAGTTGGCATGAGTGAGCATCACCACCCGGTCCTCGACGATGCGGCTGACCACCGCGACATGGCCGAGCGGGAGGCGCGAGGTCTTCTCGAAGACGATCACCGCGCCGACCTTGGGCGCATGCCCGCGCTTGTACACGCCGTCCGCCTGCTTCCACCAGGTCCAGGCATCGCCATAGATGCGGATGCCCGACGCTTCACGGGCGAAGGGGACGCACTGGCCGACATAGTCGAGCAGCGAGCGCCCCGCCGCGGGCGCCGCGAACAGGATCGATATGATCAGGCCGAATCCGGGAACTCCCTTCATGGACAGCACGATAGCGCCATCTCCATCAACCGGATGTTGCCCATTCTGGTTACCGATCCGGTTACCAGAACGTCCCGCCGCGATCGGGCCCGTGGATCAGCCGCGCCGGGCGCTGGCGCGTGCTTCCAGCAGGCCCCACAGGCCGCGATGCTGCGCGAACAACTGGTTGGCGCCGAAGCTGCGCGCGCGAAGCGCCAGCGCCGCCGCCGGCACGGGCGGGTTGGCGGGCGGCAGGATCGGCACCACCACCTCCACCCCGAAACGGGCGGCGGCGGCATCCAGGACATGACGCAGCGCGCGCCAGTCGGCAAGCAAGGCTCCGACTGCGCCGGTGGCGGACCCGATCCGGTCGGAATTGGCCAGGGCCTCCAGCGTGTGGCGCTGCTGTGCCAGCGCGGTGGCGGTTTCCGCCTGGCCGGGGGTGGAGGGGAGTGGGCCGGCGGCGGCGGTGAGCTGCGCGAGATAGGCGCGCTCCACCGCGAAGCCGGCGGCGGCGTCGATCAGCCAGGGCAGGGTATCGACCTCCGCCCCGCGCGCGAGCGCACATTCGATCATCCCGGGATGGTTGCCATGGATGGCCGTGACGGCGTGTACGGCGTCGGCAAGATCACGCAGCGGTGCATGGGGAGCGAGCAGGCGATCCCAGTGCGGATGTGCCGCGATGCCGTCGACGCTCGCCATCGCGTCGAAGTCGCCGGGGTTGCCGTGCCCGGGTGCCGAGGAAAGTGCCATGCGGCGGCCCTTCAGGAAACCGGCGCAGCGCCGGGGTGCAAAGCCCGACCGGTACAAGATGATCGTTAACAGACAGTTAGCGATATGGGTCGGGGCGCGGGCAGGATGGTGGCGGATGTTACGGCTTTACGCGGGCCACCGTCGCCGCGATAACCCGCCGCCATGGGCCGACCGGTGTCGGCAGCTACGATCCGTTCGGGGAAATTACGGGATGCGCGCATGGGTGCTGGGATTGGCTTTGGCTTCGGTGGGAACGGCGGCGATGATGAGTGAGCACGCACAGGCCGCGGATCGCAGTGCGATCGTGCCGGCCAAGCAGGGCGAACTGACGCTGGACCGCGTGTTCGGCAGCCCCGACCTGTCCGGATCGCAGCCCCGCGGGCTGCGCCTGTCACCCGATGGCACGCTGCTGACCTTTCTGCGCCCGCGCGCCGACGATCGCGAGCGGCTTGACCTGTGGGCGCGCGACACCCGGACCGGCGCGGAGCGGATGCTGGTCGATTCCAAGGCGGTCGGCTCCGGCGCCGAATTGTCCGAGGCCGAAAAGATGCAGCGCGAGCGCGCGCGCATCGGCGGGTCCAAAGGCGTCGTCACCTATGACTGGGCGCCCGACGGCAAGACGATCCTGGTGCCGCTGGACGGCGACCTGTATCTCGCCACGCTGGACGGGCAGGTCCGTCGCCTGACCAACACGGCCGGTGGCGAGCTGAACCCGGTGGTCAGCCCCAAGGGCGGCTATGTCAGCTTCGTGCGCGACCAGAATCTGTGGGCGGTGCCGCTCAGCGGCGGCGAGGCGCAGCCGCTGACCACCGAGGGCAAGGGCACCGTCCATTTCGGCGAGGCCGAGTTCGTCGCGCAGGAGGAAATGCACCGCTTCACCGGCTATTGGTGGAGCCCGGACGAGCGTTACGTCGCGGTCGAGCGGTTCGACGAGGCGCCGGTGCAGGTCGCGGTGCGCGCGGCGATCGGCGCGACGGGGACCAAGGTGTATGAGCAGCGCTATCCCGGCGCCGGCACGCCCAACGCGCTGGTCGACCTGTACGTGATGCGCCCCGACGGGTCGGGCAAGGTGAAGGTCGATCTGGGCAGCAACCCGGACATCTATCTGGCCCGCGTCGACTGGCTGCCCGATGGCTCGGCGCTGCTGGTCCAGCGCGAAAGCCGCGACCAGAAGACGCTCGACATGCTGCGCGTCGACCCTGCCACGGGCAAGTCGACCGTGCTGTTCACGGAGAAATCGGGGGAGCGGAGCTGGCTGAACCTGTCCGACGCGTATCACGTAATGAAGGACGGCAGCCTGATCTGGCGATCGGAGCGGACCGGCTTCGGGCACCTCTACCGTTACAAGGGCGGCAAGTGGACGCAGTTGACCAAGGGCGACTGGGTGGTCACCGGGCTGGTCGGCGTCGATGAGGGCAAGGGGAGGCTCTATTTCACCGGCACCAAGGACGATGTGCTGGAGCAGCATCTCTATGCGCTGGATCTGAACAAGCCCGGCACCGCCACCCGGCTGACCGAGCGTGGCTACACCAATTCCGCGTCGATGGATGACAGCGCCAGCCGCTTCATCGTCTCGCGCTCCGGCCCGAAGCAGCCGACCCAGGTGTACCTCGCGGATACGACCGGCAAGCGGCTGGAATGGATCAACGAGAATGCGGTGGCGGGGTCGCACCCCTATGCGCCCTATCTGGCGAGCCATCAGGAAACGAAGTTCGGCACGCTGAAGGCCAAGGACGGATCGACGCTCTATTGGGAGATGATCACGCCGCCGCTGGAGCCGGGCAAGAAATATCCCGTGTTCTTCCAGCATTATGGCGGACCCGGCACCGGGCAGCAGGTGACGCGCGGCTGGCAGGGGGCGTTGCCGCAGTTCCTGGTCGACCAGGGCTATATCTTCTTCCAGATCGACAATCGCGGCTCGTACAATCGCGGCAAGGCGTTCGAGGACCAGATCTACCACGCGATGGGCACGGTGGAGGTCGAGGACCAGTTGACCGGCGCCGAGTATCTGAAGACGCTGCCCTTCGTCGATGCGGACAAGATCGCCACCTATGGCTGGTCGTACGGCGGCTATATGTCGATCAAGATGCTGGAAAAGACGCCGGGCGTGTATGCGGCGGCGGTCTCCGGCGCGCCGGTGACGGACTGGCAACTGTACGACACCCATTATACCGAACGCTATCTGGGCGATCCGCGTACCGATCCGCAAAGCTATGCGGTCTCGCAAGCGGTGAGCGAGGCGGCGAAGATCAAGGATCCGCTGCTGCTGATCCATGGTATGGCGGACGACAATGTCTTCCTCGACAATGCGACCGTGTTCGCCACCGAGATGCAGAAGACCGATACGCCGTTCGAGATGATGTTCTACCCCGGCCAGACGCACCGCGTCGGCGGACCCGGCGTGTCGCAGCATCTGTGGACCACGATCCTGAATTTCCTCGACCGCGAGGTGAAGCAGAAACCGGCGAAATAAAATTGCCCGTCTGACAAGGATTATTGGGGTTTCGTGTCGCGAGCCCAGAGGCTACGGGCTCGCGGCATTGGTCTAGGAGTATGTGATGGGTTACCGGGTGGTGGTCGCAGGGGCCACGGGCAATGTCGGGCGCGAGATGATCAACATCCTCGCCGAGCGCGAATTCCCGATCGACGAGATCGCGGTGCTCGCCTCGTCGCGCAGCCAGGGCGATCAGATCGAATATGGCGAGACGGGCAAGCAACTGACTGTCAAGAATATCGAGCATTTCGATCCCACCGGCTGGGATATCGCGCTGTTCGCGATCGGGTCGGAGGCGACCAAGGTCTATGCACCCAAGTTCGCCGCCGCGGGCTGCGTGGTGATCGACAATTCATCACTGTACCGCATGGATCCGGACGTGCCGCTGATCGTGCCGGAGGTGAACCCGGATGCGATCGACGGGTACAAGGCGCGCAACATCATCGCCAACCCCAACTGCTCGACCGCGCAGATGGTGGTCGCGCTGAAGCCGCTGCACGACAGGGCGACGGTCAAGCGCGTCGTCGTCGCGACCTATCAGTCGGTATCGGGCGCGGGCAAGCAGGGCATGGACGAGCTGTTCGAGCAGAGCCGCAACATCTTCGTCGGCGATCCGGCCACACCGGTGAAGTTCACCAAGCAGATCGCGTTCAACGTGATCCCGCACATCGACAGCTTCCTGGAGGACGGTACCACCAAGGAAGAATGGAAGATGGTGGCCGAGACCAAGAAGATCCTCGACCCCAAGGTGAAGGTGACCGCGACCTGCGTGCGCGTGCCCGTGTTCGTCGGCCATTCCGAGGCGCTGAACATCGAGTTCGAGAACGAGATCTCGGCCGAGGAAGCGCAGAGCATCCTGCGTGAAGCGCCGGGCGTGATGCTGGTCGATAAGCGCGAGGATGGCGGCTACGTCACGCCGGTCGAGTGCGTCGGCGATTACGCGACGTTCATCAGCCGCGTGCGTGAGGACTCGACCGTCGACAATGGTTTGTCGCTGTGGTGCGTGTCGGACAATCTGCGTAAAGGTGCCGCGCTGAACGCGGTGCAGATCGCCGAACTGCTCGGCCGGCGGCATCTGAAGAAGGCGGATTGATCGCTTATTTCCCTCTCCCCTCTGGGGGGAGAGGGACCCGTCGCGTCAGCGGTGGGAGGGTGAGGGGGTGCCAAGCAGCGCAGCATTGCTGGTCTGCCTCTCACCCTTCCCACTGCCTTCGGCAGTGGGCCCCTTCCCTCTCCCCGCAGGGGAGAGGGCGTTGAAGGTCAATGCCCGATATACCGGCCCGGCCGGTGCCAGGCGATCAGGATCAGGCTGATCGAGGCGGCGCTGAGCGCGGACCAGGCCAGTTGCGCGCCGGTCACCACCGGCACCGCCAGCGCCAGGATCAGCACGTCGAGCGCGATCTGCGTGTGGCCGGCGTTCCAGCCGCGGCTGCGCTGGAGCCACAGGGTCACTACCCCGGTGCCGCCGACGCCGGCCTGGTGCCGGGCGAGCGCCAGGATGCCCATGCCGATCACCGTGCCGCCGACCACGCTGGCAAAGGCGGGGTGGACGTCGATCACATGGACCGACACCCGCGTTGCCGCGGAAAAGGCAGCGATGCCGACATTGACCAGCACCGTCTTCACCGCGAAGCGCGCACCCATCACCTTGTGCGCGAAGATGAAGAAGGGGATGTTGATGAGCGTGAACAGCACGCCGGCCGGCAACGGCACCAGATAGGACAACAGCAGCGCGACGCCTGCGATGCCCCCCGTCACCAGCCCGGCGGCATGCAGGAACAGCAGGCCGACGATGATCAGGATGCATCCGATGGCGAGCGCATAGGCGTCTTCGAGCAGGCTGTGCGGCCGGCCGATCGGGCTGGGGGGAAGGTCGGTATCGGCTTGCATCAAGGGTCCGGATCGCGGGTGGAGGATCCCTCTCCGGCATGCCGCAGGCTCTTTGCGGCTGCTGGCTGATCGGTCATGTTAGACCAACGGGGCATCCCGCGTCTACGGCGTGCCCCGGGCAGGAGACAGGCCGGACAGGAGATAGGGGAGCATGACCGAACCGATGACCGGCGGCTGCCAGTGCAGTCGCATCCGCTACGAAGCGACGATCGAGGATGGCGATGAAGCCTATCTTTGCCATTGCAAGATGTGCAGGCGCGCGACCGGGGGCGCGTCCACCGCCTTCGTCAACGTCGCGCGCGATCGGCTGCGCTGGCTGGCCGAGCCTGACTGGTATCGGTCCTCACCGATCGCGGTGCGGCCCTTCTGCGCGACATGCGGAACGCCGCTCGGCTTCGCCTTTGCGGACGGGGAGGGGAATATCGATCTGACCTTGGGGTCTTTCGACGATCCGACCCGGTTCAAGCCGGTGCGCAACTATGCTAGCGAGAGCATCCTTCCCGCCTGGCAGGACACGTCTCACCTGCCGGGCATGCGCTCCGACGAGAATGCGAGCGTGACCCAGCGATGGATGGATAGCCTTGGCCGACTTCCCGATTGATACCCAGTATTTCGACAGCTTCGACGGTACGCGCATCGCGTGGCATGAACTGGGGGAAGGGCGTGCCCTCGTCCTGATCCACGGATATTTCTCCGACGCGAACACCAATTGGATCCGGTACGGCCATGCGGCGGCGATCGCGGCCAAGGGCTACCGCGTCATCATGCCGGATCTGCGCGCGCATGGGCAAAGCGCCCGGCCGCATGACGATGCCGCCTATCTGCCGGATACGCTGACCCGCGACGGTCATGCACTGGTCGAGCATCTGGGGCTGACCGACTATGATCTGGGTGGCTATTCGCTGGGCGCCCGCACCGTGTCGCGCATGCTGGCGACAGGCGCGCAGCCGGGCCGGATCATCTTTGCCGGCATGGGGCTGGACGGGCTGACCGACACCCACCGCCGCGTCGATCATTTCACCAACATCCTCACCAATCTCGGTCGGCACGAGCGTGGCAGCCCGGAATGGCTGGCAGAGGCGTTCCTGAAGACGACGAAGGGCGATTCCGTCGCTCTGCTCGGCATCCTCAAGACCTTTGTGGACACGCCGCTGGCGGCGATCCGCGGGTTCGATCAGCCCGCGCTGGTCGTGGCCGGCGTCGAGGATTTTGACAATGGCTCGGCCCGGGACCTGGCGGATGCGTTGCCCAACGCGACCTACAGCGAGATTCCCGGCGGCCATATGAGCTGCGTCGCCAAGCCGGAACTGGGGCAGGCGATCGCGGCGTTCTTGTAGAGCGGTACCCTCTCCCCTCTGGGGAGAGGGAGTGAGAAGGAATGATCTGCTTGACGTGGGCGCACCCATCACGCCACGATCGTTACAGAAAATACCAATGGGAACCCTGATGATCCGGACCGCGATTTCGACGGCGGCGCTCGCTTGTGCGCTCGTCTCTCCCGCTCTTGCCCAGACCAGTGCGCCGGCGCCGGCCCCCGCCACGCCGGCGGCTGCCGACGCCTTCGTGGCCGAGGCCGAGAAGACCAGCGCGGAAAAATCCGTCGATGCGCAGCGCATCGCCTGGGTCAACGCCACCTACATCACCGACGATACCGATGCGCTGGCCGCCAAGTCGGGCGCGGAAATGACCGACATGGCGGTTCGGTACGGCCTGGGCGCCGCACGCTATCAGGCGCTGCCCGGCCTGTCCTACGACACCAAGCGCAAGCTGGACCTGATGCGCGGCGGCATCACGCTGCCGGCCCCGACGACGCCGGGCCAGTCGACCGAACTGGCGACGCTGACCACGCGCATGTCCTCGTCCTATGGCAAGGGCAAGGGGCTGCTGGACGGCAAGCCGATCAACGGGTCGGACATTGAGGAGGCGATGGGCACATCGCGCGATCCGGCCAAGTTGCAGGAGATGTGGGTAAGCTGGCACGACAATGTCGGCGCACCGATGCGCGCCGATTACGCCAAGATGAGCGCGATCTCGAACGAGGGTGCCAAGGAACTGGGCTATGCCGATGTCGGCGCGCTGTGGCGTTCGGGCTACGACATGCCACCCGAACAGTTCGCCAAGCTGACCGACCAGATCTGGGCCGAGGTGGAGCCGCTGTACAAGGCGCTGCACACCTATGTCCGCTGGAAGCTGAACGAAAAATATGGCGATGCGGTGCAGCCCAGGACCGGCGCGATCCGTGCCGATCTGCTGGGCAACATGTGGGCGCAGGAATGGGGCAACATCTATGATATCGTCGCGCCCGCAGGGGCCGGCGATGTCGGCTATGACATCGGCGATCTGCTGAAGGCGAAGAACTACGATCCGACGCGGATGGTGAAGCAGGGTGAGGCTTTCTACTCGTCGCTTGGCTTCAAGCCGCTGCCCGAGACCTTCTGGCAGCGTTCGCAGATCGTGAAGCCTGCCGACCGCGAGGTGATCTGTCACGCATCGGCCTGGGACGTCGACAATGTGGACGATATCCGCATCAAGATGTGCACCAAGGTGAATGCGGATGACTTCATCACCATCCATCACGAACTCGGCCATAACTATTACCAGCGCGCCTATAACCAGCAGCCTTTCTTCTACAAGAACGGCGCCAATGACGGTTTCCATGAAGCAATCGGCGATACCGTCGCGCTGTCGATCACGCCCGACTATCTGGTGAAGATCGGCCTGCTGGACGCCGCCCGCGTGCCGAACGCGGACAAGGATATCGGCCTGCTGCTGCGTCAGGCGATGGACAAGGTGGCGTTCCTGCCCTTTGGCCTGCTGATCGACAAATGGCGCTGGGGCGTGTTTTCGGGGGCGATCAAGCCGGACCAGTATCAGGCGGGCTGGGACGCGCTGCGCCTGCAATATCAGGGTGTGAAGCCCCCCGTCCCGCGCGACGAGACCAGGTTCGATCCGGGTGCCAAATATCACATTCCGGCGGCGGTGCCCTATACCCGCTACTTCCTGGCGCGGGTGCTGCAGTTCCAGTTCTACGAGGCGGCGTGCAAGCAGTCCGGCTGGAAGGGGCCGCTGCATCGCTGCTCTTTCTACGGCAACAAGGCGGTGGGCGAGAAGCTGAACGCGATGCTGGCGATGGGCCAGTCAAAGCCCTGGCCGGATGCGCTGGAGGTCTTCACCGGCAGCCGGACCATGTCGGGCAAGGCGCTGGTCCAGTATTTTGCCCCGCTCAAGGCCTGGCTGGACAAGCAGAACAAGGGCAAGCCGCAGGGCTGGTAATCCGCTGGTCCCCTCCCGCTGCGCAGGCGGGAGGGGGTATGCTTATTCGGGGATGGTGCCCTCGTCGGCGATGCCGGCCTCGAACGAGTCCGAGGAGTCGGTGCCGTCCGCCTGATGCGCGCGGGCAGCCGGTGTGCTGCCGCGTAACGACAGCAGCGCGGCCGCTGCGGCACCCGCCGTCGCGAGGCCGCCGACGATGGTGGCGATGCCCCATTTGCCGCCGACCTTGTCGATGCCGGTACGCTTGGCCTGAACGGGCTTCTTGGCCGGCGCCGGGGTGGCGCGGGGCGTGCTGCGCTTGGACGAGCGCGGCTTGGGCGGGGCCTTTGCCTTCTTCTCCGCCTTGGCCGGCTTGTCGAGCTTGTCCACCTTGGCGGTGCGCGAACGCTTGGGCGCGGTTGCGCTCGATTTGGAGGGCGAGCGGCGGCGCGGCGGCGATTTGGGTGCCGAGGGCTTGGGCGTGTCGGGGGTGTCGGCCATGGCAAAGCTCCGAACGATTGATTCGGTGCCGTAACGCCCGACACTCCCGCCGGTTGCTTAGCGGAACGGCGGTTCGTTGAAGGCGCGCAGCTTGCGGCTGTGCAGCTTGGCGCCCTCCAGCCGCAACTGCTCGCATGCCTCGATGCCGATGCGCATATGCTCGTTGATCGCGCGTTCGTAGAAGCGGTTGGCCTGGCCGGGCAGCTTCAATTCGCCGTGCAGCGGCTTGTCGGAGACGCACAGCAGCGTGCCGTAGGGGACGCGGAAGCGATATCCCTGCGCCGCGATCGTCGCCGATTCCATGTCGATGCCCACCGCACGCGACAGCGAGAAGCGCAGCGCCGATTTGGAATAGCGCAGCTCCCAGTTGCGATCGTCGGTGGTGACGATCGTCCCGGTCCTCAGACGCCGCTTCAACTCGTCCCCCGACTGCCCCGACACGATCTCCGCCGCCTTGGCCATCGCCACCTGCACCTCCGCGATCGCCGGCACGGGTATTTCAGGGGGGAGGACATCATCGAGGACGTGATCGTCGCGCAGATAGGCGTGGGCGAGGACATAGTCGCCGATGCGCTGGCTGGGGCGCAGGCCGCCGCAGTGTCCGATCATCAGCCACGCCTCGGGCCGCATCACCGCCAGATGGTCGCAGATCGTCTTGGCGTTGGAAGGGCCGACACCGATATTGACCAGGGTGATGCCGGTGCCGTCCTCCGCCATCAGGTGATAGGCCGGCATCTGGTGACGACGCCACGCGCTGTCGGTCACCAGCTTGTCGACATCCTCGGGGCTTTCGATGACGATGCCGCCTGCGCCCGACAGCGCGGTGAAGCGGCTGCCCTCGCCAAGCTGCGATGCGCCCCAGCGAACGAATTCATCGACATAGCGGTGATAATTGGTGAACAGCACGAACCGCTGCGTATGCTCGGCCGGCGTGCCCATATAGTGGCGCAGCCGGGCCAGGCTGAAATCGGTGCGCAGCGCATCGAACAGCGCGAGCGGGCGGGTGCCGTCGATGCTGAGCCACAGGCCGTCGGCGATCTCGTCGCCGATAAAGGCCAGCTCGGTGGCCGGGAAATAGCGGGCGAGCTCGGCCGCGGACACTTGATCGAGGCTGAGCGCGTGGCCGGGATCGAGGACGTAAGGAAAGGGAATTTCCTGCCGTCCGGGTGCCGCCTCCACCGTCACGTCATAATCCTCGATGAGCAGCGTCAACTGCTCGCTCAGATAGTCGGCGAACAGGCCGGGCTTGGTGACGCTGATCCGGTAATCGCCGGGCGAGACCAGGCGGCCGAACGAGCGCATCGGCGTGGGGCGGACATCGTCGCCGCGGAAGGACAGGCGGATTTCGGGGTAGGCGAAGCAGCCTTGGGCACGCGCGGCAGCATCGGGGACGGTGCCACCGTCAAGATAGGCGGTCAGCGCCGCCTTCAGCCGGTCGACGGAGGCGGTGTAGAGACGATCCAGTTCAGCGACAACGGTTTCAGCTTGGGTCATGACCGTCGAGCTAGGACCAATGCGGCCATGAGGCAAGGCAGGGCAGGCCGATCGCCGGCACGACAAGGGGAGGGCGCACGCGGCCCTCCCTGGATCGGTACGTTATCCGCGCTTTACTGGGCAGACTTGTACGTCTTGTCATCCTCGCTGCCGCCTTCACGCAGCTTTGTCGCGCCGATCGCGGCACCCGCTACGGCCGCTGCCACGCCGGCGGCGATCCCGGCCGCGGCATAAGGGTGATCCTTGGCTGCCTGCACGGTGGCGCTGGATGCGGAAGAGACCTTCTCGCCGGCCGTCTTGGCGGCATCCTGCGCCTTCTCGGTCAGCGACTTCTTGTGCTCGGCGTCGGTTTCAGTCTTGGTGGTCATGGTTCTGACTCCCTCGATACGGTCCGACAATGAAAACGCTCCGGCGGGGCAGACCGTTCCGTAAGCGGTCCGATCCACCCGGACAGGATGAGCGGATCAGAGCACGGACAGCAGATGCTCGGCCGAACTCACCTTGAACTCGCCGGGCTGTTCGACGAACAGATGTTCGACCACCCCGTCGTTCACCAGCATGGCGTAGCGCCGGCTGCGCGTCCCCATGCCGAACTTCGATCCGTCCATCGTCAGGCCCAGCGCACGGGCGAAATCACCATTGCCGTCGGCCAGCATCGTCACGCCGTCCGCACCGCTTGCCTTGCTCCAGGCGCGTAGCACGAAGGCATCGTTGACCGCGGTGCAGGCCACTTCGTCCACACCTCGGGCCTTCAGCGCCTCCGCCTGGGCGACGAAGCCGGGCAGATGCTGTGCGGAACAGGTGGGGGTGAAGGCGCCCGGCACCGCGAACAGCGCCACGCGGCGGCCGGCGAAATAGCTGGCGGCATCCACCTGGTCGGGGCCGTCGCTCGTCACCTTGACCAGCGTGGCGGAGGGCAGGCGTTCGCCGATGGTGATCGTCATCATGGTCTCCCGGCCGCGAAACGGAGAGCGTGCGGCGCATGGACGGTCATGCGTTCGATCGAACCTTGATTTCAAGCGTGGCGAGCGCGCGGCATGCTGCCTATGTTGACCGGCGTGAACGAAGCGACCTTTCTGTCCGGCCAGTTTCTGCTGGCCATGCCCGGCATGGGCGACCCCCGGTTCGAGCGCGCGGTGATCGCGATGTGCGGCCATGACAAACATGGTGCGCTGGGCATCGGCCTGGGCGCGACGATCGAGGGGCTGAGCCTGCACGACCTGCTCGACCAGTTCCAGATCGCGCATGGCGCCGCGCCCAATGCCCCGGTTCACTTCGGTGGACCCGTGGAGCCGCGCCGCGGCTTTGTCGTCCATTCGCTGGAATGGCGTGGGCAGGACACGATCAACGTCGCCGATCGCTGGGCGCTGTCAGGCACCGTCGATGTGCTGCGGGCGATCGCCGAGGGCACGGGGCCGGAACGCTGGGTGGTGGCGCTCGGCTATGCCGGCTGGGAGGGCGGGCAACTGGACGGCGAATTGGCGCGGCCGGGCTGGTTCAACGTCGCGGGCGAGCCATCGCTGCTGTTCGATACACCCACCGAGGAGCGCTGGACGCGTGCCTTCGCCGCCGCCGGCGTCGATCCGCGATTGCTGGTGATCGGAGGGGGGACCGCCTGACTTCCTCGTGCATCGGGACATGCGGATCGACATATAAAGATATCTTTATGTTTGATCCGTGGGGGCATAGCGCGTAGAGGCGGGGGCATTCACACACCCAGGAGATTTGCTCGTGGCCACTGCGCTCGCTGCCGAGACCACCGATTACGTCATCAAGGATATCGGTCTTGCCGATTTCGGCCGCGCCGAGATCAAGATCGCCGAAACCGAAATGCCGGGCCTGATGGCGCTGCGCGATGAGTTTGGTGCGTCGCAGCCGCTGAAGGGCGCGCGCATCACCGGGTCGCTGCACATGACGATCCAGACCGCGGTGCTGATCGAGACGCTGGTGGCACTGGGCGCCGACGTGCGCTGGGCGACCTGCAACATCTATTCGACGCAGGACCATGCCGCCGCCGCCATCGCTGCGGCCGGCATCCCGGTGTTCGCCGTGAAGGGCGAGACGCTGGCCGAATATTGGGACTATGTCGGCGACATCTTCAACTGGGGTGCCGATACCGACGGTACGACCGCGAACATCATCCTGGACGATGGCGGCGACGCGACGATGTTCGCGCTGTGGGGCGCCAAGCTGGAAGCCGGCGCGACCTTCGGCGAGCCCGAGAATGAAGAGGAAGTCGAGTTCCAGCGTTCGGTGAAGGCGTTCATCGCCAAGTATCCGGGCTATCTGACCGAGACGGTGAAGAACCTGAAGGGCGTGTCGGAAGAGACGACCACGGGCGTCCACCGCCTGTACGAGATTGCCAAGAAGGGCGAGCTGCCCTTCCCGGCGATCAACGTCAACGACTCGGTGACCAAGTCGAAGTTCGACAATCTGTACGGCTGCAAGGAGTCGCTGGTCGACGCGATCCGCCGCGCCACCGACGTGATGCTGGCCGGCAAGGTTGCCGCGGTCGCGGGCTTCGGTGACGTGGGCAAGGGCTCCGCCCAGTCGCTCCGCAACGGCGGCGCCCGCGTGCTGGTGACCGAGATCGATCCGATCTGCGCACTGCAGGCGGCGATGGAAGGCTTCGAGGTCGTGACGATGGACGAGGCGGTGAAGCGCGCCGACATCTTCGTGACCGCGACGGGCAACGCCGACGTGATCACCGCCGATCACATGAAGGCGATGAAGCCGATGTCGATCGTGTGCAACATCGGCCACTTCGACTCGGAGATCCAGATCGCCGCGCTGTCCAACTACAAGTGGACCGAGGTGAAGCCGGGCACCGACCTGGTCGAGTTCTCGGACGGCAAGCAGATCATCGTGCTGGCCAAGGGCCGCCTGGTGAACCTGGGCTGCGCGACGGGCCATCCGTCCTTCGTGATGTCGGCCTCGTTCACCAACCAGACGCTCGCGCAGATCGAGCTGTGGACGAAGTCCGAGAACTACAAGAACGAGGTGTATGTGCTTCCGAAGCATCTCGACGAAAAGGTCGCGGCGCTGCACCTCGAGAAGCTGGGCGTGCAGCTCTCCAAGCTGACCGAGAAGCAGGCCAATTATATTGGCGTGCCGGTCGAGGGGCCGTTCAAGCCGGACCATTACCGCTACTGATCGCCAGCCGATCGCGAGCAGAAGGCCGTGTCCACTTCGGTGGGCACGGCCTTTGTGCGTCTGGGTTGGATCCGGCGATCCATGGTGTACCCACCTCCTGTTGCGGAACGGCAACAACTAAGGATTATTACAACTAATTAGTGCAGTGTTATTGCCCTTTGTACGTCCAAGGTTTCAACGGAGCCTCTCGGCTGAGCCGAGCTTTCAAAGGGTTGTAAAATGAATCGCGTATCTGTTCGGAAGTCGGGCCTTGTGCTCACGGCTTCCACCATCGCCCTCGTCCTGGGTGCGACGCCCGACGTGGCAACGGCGCAGACCGTCACGCCGACAGATCAGCAGTCGCCGTCGGCCGATCAGAACCAGATCGGTGCGCCGCAGACCGAAGTGCCGCCTCCCGCGCTCGAAGACACGGGCGGCGAGATCGTCGTCACCGGCTCGCGCATCTCGCGCCCGACGCTCAATTCGCCGATCCCCGTCACCAGCCTGTCCGTCGCGGACCTGACGCGCACGGGTGCGGTGTCGGTCGGCGACGTGCTGAACGATCTGCCGTCGCTGCGCTCGACCTACAGCCAGGCGAATTCGACCCAGTTCATCGGCACGTCGGGCCTGAACCTGCTCGACCTGCGCGGCCTGGGCGTCGCGCGCACGCTGGTGCTGGTCAACGGCCGCCGCCACGTGACCGCGTCGGAGGGTGAGTTCCTCGTCGATACCAACACGATCCCGACCGACCTGCTCGACCGCGTCGATGTCGTGACGGGCGGCAGCTCGGCGGTATATGGTTCGGACGCGATGGCGGGCGTCGTCAACTTCGTGCTGAAGCGCGATTTCGACGGCCTGACACTGAACGCGCAGGGCGGTTTGAGCGACAAGGGCGACCGCGGCACCTATCGCGTGTCGGGCACCTTCGGGAAGAACTTCGCCGAAGGGCGCGGCAATATCGCGGTGGCGCTGGAGTACAACAAGCAGGATCTGCTGACCTATTCCGATCGCCCCGAGCTGACCGGCGCCTTTACCGGCCGCCGCCAGTTTCAGTTGATCGACAGCCCGGCAGCGGACAACACCACGCCCAACCGCACCTTCCTGCGCGACGTGCGCAGCTTCGGCTATGACAATGGCGGCAACTTCATCGCCTATAACGGGTCGAACCTTTTGTCCTGCGGCGGCGGCATCTCTGCGGCCTGCCTGGGTTCGGGCGTGCCGCGCGTGTTCGGCTTCAACACCGACGGGTCGCTGCGCGAGTACAACTACGGCACCGATTATCGTCCGATCGGGTCGGGCAACAACAATGGCGGGGACGGCGCGATCCTGAACGATCGCGGCACGCTGAACCCGCGCCTGCAACGCTATGTCGCCAATGTGCTCGGCCATTTCGACGTGTCGGACGCGTTCAAGCCCTTCTTCGAGGCCAAGTTCGTCCGCGTCGAAAGCTTCAACCAGGGCACGCCGACCTTCGCGCAGGGTGGCGAGCAGGGCATCATCACCGGCGAGGACGATGACGGCAACCCGACCAGCCGCCCCGCGAGCAACGCGTTCACCCGCCAGGCGATCGGCATCCCGATCTCGCTCGACAATCCGTATCTGCAACCGGGCGCCGCCGCGACGATCCGCTCATTGCTGCCCGCAGGCGCAAGCTTCTTCCGCCTGAACCGCAACAATAATGATTTCGGCACGCGTGACGAATTCGATCGCCGCGACACCTACCGCATCGTCGTCGGCACCGAGGGTACGTTCAACGAGGACTGGAAGTACGACGTCTCGGTCAATTACGGCGAGTTCCGCAGCCGTTCGACCTTCTACAACAACCGCATCAATCAGAATTTCTATAATGCGGTGGACGCGGTGACGAACGCCGCGGGGCAGATCGTGTGCCGGATCAACCAGACCAGCGTGACCGATCCGAACTGCGTGCCGATCAACGTGCTGGGCAACGGTTCGCCGAGCCAGGCCGCGCTGAACTATATCAACACCACCTCGGAGCGTCGCGGCAAGGCGACGCAATTCGACGTCAACGCCAACCTGGTCGGCGACAGCTCGCAACTGTTCGAGCTGCCGGGTGGCCCGGTGCGCTTCGCGATCGGCGGCGAATATCGCCGCGAGACCGCCTCCTATGCGTATGACGAGCTGGTCAGCAGCGGCCAGACCTTCCTGAACGCCATTCCCGCCTTCGATCCGCCGTCCTTCGCGGTGAAGGAAGCGTATGGCGAGCTGGAACTGCCGATCCTGCGCAACCTGCCCTTTGCCGAGGAGCTGACTGCGACGGGCGCCGTCCGCGTGGCGGATTACAAGGGTTCGGCCGGCACCGTCTGGGCGTGGAATGCCGGCGCGATCTATGCACCGATCCGCGACATCAAGTTCCGCGTGAACTATTCCAAATCGGTGCGCGCGCCGACCTTGGGTGATCTGTATTCGTCGCCCACGCAGAATTTCGGGCTGTTGAACGATCCGTGCGACGTCAACTTCATCGGTCAGGGACGTGCGAACCGCGCGGCGAACTGTGCGGCGGCGGGCGTGCCCACCGGCTTCATCAACAGCAGCGCCCGTGCGGGCAGCACCGAGATCCTGTCGGGCGGCAACCCCAATCTGGAGGCGGAAACCTCGCGGAGCTGGACGTATGGCGTGATCGTGCAGCCGTCGTTCCTGCCGGGCCTGGCGATCACCGCGGATTATTACGACATCAAGATCAGCAACGTCATCGCCTCGGTCGATGCGCAGACGATTTTGGACGCGTGCTATGACGCGACATCGCTCGACAACCAGTTCTGCGGCCTGATCAACCCGCGTCAGGCCAATGGCGAGTTCCAGCAGCCGGCACTGCTCCAGAGCACGGTGAACTTCGCCGCACTGCGCGCCAAGGGCATCGACATGGATGTCGCGTACAACCACCGCTTCGATGGCGACAATCGTCTGGCGCTGCGCGTCGTCGGTACCTGGGTGCGCAACCGGACCGACTTCCCCTATCTCGACAATCCGAGCCAGCCGGAGCGGATCAAGGGAGAGTTGGGCGATCCGATCTGGAACGTGAACTTCTCGGCCGACTATACGCACAAGGCCTGGACCCTCGGTTACCAGCTTCGCTACATCGGTCGCCAGTCGATCACCGACTGGGAAGCCCAGCACGAGACGAACGGCGTGCCGCCGCTCGATCCCTATTACGCGGACGTCACCTACTATCCGCGCGTATTCTATCATGCGGTCCGCGGGTCGGTGGATGTGAACGATCAGTTCCGCCTGTATGCGGGCGTCGACAACCTGACCGACAAGCGGCCGCCTTATGGCCTGCTGGGTAACGGCGAGGACGCGATCTACGACAATATCGGCCGCTTCATGTATGTCGGCGTGTCGGTGAAGATGTAAGTTTCACCAGCATCTGCTGCCTTTTCGGGGCCGGTCGGACTTCGCGTCCGGCCGGCCCTTCTTTTTGGGCAGGGTGCGCATCGACTTCCGCTGACGGCGTTTATCGGTTTACATGCCGGCCGCCATGACTCGCCCCCGTCCCCCGCGCTTCGCATGATCGTCCTCGACACGGTCCAGGCGCTGGCATTGGGGGCGATCATCAGCCTTTCGCTGCTGGGATCGGCGGCGATGCTGTACCTCGGCACCGCCGCGCGGACGACGGCACGGCGGCGGGCGGGCGAGATGGCGCATGCAGCGGCGTTGCTGCGGTCCGCGCCCGCACTGCCGATGCTGGTGCGTGCCGATGGGCGGATCGAGATGAGCACGCGGCTGGCCGACTGGCTGGGCTTTTCGGAGGTGCCGCGGTTCCTGGCCGACCTGGTGGGTGAAGGGGCCGGGCTTTCGGCACAGGACGGCGCTTTGCTCGCCGCCGATGTCGGGGCGGCGCAGCGCGGGGGACGCAGCTTCACCCGCGCCCTGCGGCCACAAGGCTCGGGCCGGTCGCTGGTGCTGAAGGGCGCCCGCGCGCCGCTGGAGCTGGGCGCGAATGGCAGCGTCGTCGTCTGGGCCTTTGACGGCACCGAAAGCGAAGCGGAGATCGCGCGTCTGGGTGGCGAGACGGCGCGGCTGGGTGGCGCGTTCGAGGCGCTGACCGGGCTGATCGAGGCCGCCCCGCTGCCGATGTGGTATCGCGAGGCGGATCTGCGGCTGACCATGGTCAACACCGCCTATGTCGATGCGGTGGAGGGCCGCAATGCCGCTGACGTGGTCTCGCGCGGGCTGGAACTGGTGGAAGGATCGGGACGGGGCGGGCCGCTGGCCGGTGCCGCGGCCGCGCGCGACAAGGGACGGCCGCACGAGCAGATCCTGCCCGCGACGATCGATGGCGCGCGCCGTTCGCTGCGCATCTACGACGTGCCGCTGCCCACCGGGGGCATTGCCGGCTTCGCGATCGATATCGAGGATCTGGAACAGTCGCGCGCAGGGGCAAAACGCTTTGCCGAGGCGCAGCGCGCGATGCTGGATCGCCTGTCCGCCGCCGTGGCGCAGTTCGGGCCGGATCGCGGCCTCGTCTTTTGTAACCAGCCGTTTCGGCGCATGTTCGCGATGCGCAGCGAATGGCTGGCCGACCGCCCGGAATTCGACCGGGTGCTGGAGCGGATGCGCGAGGCCAAGCGGCTGCCCGAAGTGCGCGACTTTCCCGGCTGGCGGGCCGAGCGCCACGAATGGTTCCGCCAGACCGAGGCCGCGATCGAGGAGCATTGGCACCTGTCGGGCGGCATCCATCTGCGTGTCGTGGCGCAGGCTTTGCCCGATGGCGGCCTGTTGCTGATCTTCGAGGATCGTACCGAGCAGGTGCAGCTTGCCTCTGCCCGAGATACGCTGCTGCGCGTGCGGTCCGCCACCTTCGACAATCTGTTCGAGGCGCTTGGCGTGTTCGCCGCCGATGGCCGACTGCAGTTGTGGAATAACCGCTTTCGCAGCCTGTGGGATGTGGAGGAGGAGTTTCTGGCGGCGCATCCGCGCGTCGATGCGCTGGCCGCCAAGATCGCGAACAAGTTGATGACGCCGAGCCGCGCCGGGCTGATGCCCGAACTGGTCCGCTCCGCCACGCAGGACCGGCAGCAGCGCGGCGGGCGCGTCGCCTTTGCCGATGGGCGGCATTTCGAGTTCGCCGGCGTGCCGCTGCCCGATGGCAATGCGCTGTTCACCATGCTGGACATCACCGACAGCCGTCGCGCCGAACAGGCGCTGCGCGACCGCGCGGATGCGCTGGAAGCGGCCGACAAGGTGAAGACCGCCTTCGTCGCGAACATGAGCTACGAATTGCGCACGCCGCTGACATCGATCAGCGGTTTTGCGGAGATGCTGCACGGCGGCTATGCCGGTGCACTGCCCGATCAGGCCAAGGGCTATGTCGAGGCGATCCTGGAATCGACCGAGCGGCTGGGCCTGCTGGTCGATGATGTGCTGGACCTGACGGTGGCGGCGGATGGCGCCGCGCAGTTCGAGGATGTCGATCTGGCCCAGGTGGTGCGCGCGGCGGCCGATACGCTGCGGTCCCCGGCAAACCGTCGTCGCCTCGACTTTGCGGTGGAGATATCGCGGTCGCTCGGCCGGATCAGCGGCGATCGCCGGCGGCTGAAGGAAGCGGTCGAGCATCTGTTGCGCCACGCGGTCGAACACACGCCGGAGGGCGGTCGCGTGCTGCTCCATGCGGACGGCGATGCGGCGCGGGCGCGGATCATCGTGTCCGATGACGGACCCGGCATGGACGCAGACGCGGTTGCCCATGCCTTTGACCGTTTCGCCGAGCCCGCGATCAAGGCGACCGGGGGGCGTGCACTCGGTCTCGGCCTGCCGCTCGCCCGCCAGTTCGTCGAGGCGCATGGCGGCACCGTCATGCTGGTGTCCGAACTGGGCGCGGGCACGCTGGCGACGATCGAGCTGCCTCGCCGTCAGGGATGACTTGAGGGCGCCGCCGCTCTATCCCGGCGCCATGCTGATCCTTCCCGACCCAGCCGCCACCGAGGCGTTCGGCCGTGCGCTGGCCACCCGTGTGCGCCCCGGTGACATGATAACGCTGGAAGGGCCGCTCGGCGCCGGCAAGACGAGCATTGCGCGTGGCCTGCTCGCCGCCCTGGGGCTGGCCGGCGAGGCGCCATCGCCGAGTTTCGCGATCGTCCAGCCCTATGCCCCGCCCGAGGTGGATTTCCCTGTCCTTCATGTCGATCTCTACCGGCTCGACGGCCCGGAGCAACTGGACGAACTGGGGCTGGAGGAAGCGCGCTGGGATTCGTTGCTGATCGTCGAATGGCCCGATCGGGCCGGTCCCGACGCATGGCCCGATGCACTCGCTTTGTCGCTTGAGCCGACGCCGGATGGCGGTCGCCGCTTGACAGCGAAGGTGCCGGAGGCATGGGAGCAGCGATGGCCGATATGACCCCGCCCGCCGATGCGCCCGCCTTTCTCGCGACCTGTGGTTGGACGGGGGCGGCGATCGCGCCGCTCGCCGGCGACGCGTCGTTTCGCCGCTATTTTCGCGTCACCGATGGCGTTCGCAGCGCGGTGCTGATGGATGCGCCGCCGCCGCATGAGGATCCGCGACCGTTCCTGTCGGTAGCGCGCTGGTTGAGCGGCAAGGGCTTTGCCGCGCCGGCGATCCTGGGACTGGACGAGGCGCGCGGCTTCGTGCTGCTGGAGGATTTCGGCGATGCGCGCATGCGCGAGGCGATCGAGGCCGATCCGGACGCCACCATGCCGCTCTATGCGGCGGCCGTCGACCTTCTGGTCGCGTTGCGCGCGCATGCGCCGGAGGGGCTGGCACCGTATGACGCGGCCGTTTTGCACCGCGAGGTGGAGCTGTTCACCCAGTGGTACGCGCCAGCCGTCGGGCTGGAGGTCGACACCGCCGGCTACCGGGCGGCCTGGGATGCGGTGTTCGCGCATGGCCTGACCGGGCGGCCGGTCGCCGTGCTGCGCGACTATCATGTCGAAAACCTGATGCTGGTCGGCCCGGCACGGTCGCTGGGGCTGCTCGACTTCCAGGACGCGCTGGCCGGGCACGCTGCCTATGATCTCGTTTCGCTGTTGCAGGATGCGCGCCGCGATGTGGAGCCGTCGATCGAGGGGGCGATGCTGGCCCGCTATCTGGCCGCGACAGGTGAGGGGGATGCGTTCATGAACGCCTATCACGTGCTGGGCGCGCAGCGGAACGCCAAGATCCTGGGGATCTTCACCCGGCTTTGGCAGCGTGACGGCAAGCCGCGCTACACCGGCCTGTGCCCGCGCGTCTGGGCCTATCTGGAGCGTGACCTGTCGCAACCGGTGCTGGCGCCTGTCGCTGCATGGTTCGCGGACAATGTCCCGCCCGAGTTACGCGGTGATCCCGGAGTGCTGGCGGCATGAGCCGGCCGCGGCCCTTGCGTCCGGTGCCCGGCGGCTCGGTGCCGGCCACGGCGATGGTGATGGCGGCAGGGCTGCGCAAGCGGATGCGCCCGCTGACCGCCACCCGCCCCAAGCCGCTGGTCGAGGTGGCCGGCAAGCCGTTGATCGATCATGTGTTCGATCGGCTGCGCGCCGCCGGCATCGGCCGGGCGGTGGTCAACGTCCATTACCTGGCGGACACGCTGGAGGCGCATCTGGCGGACCGCTATCCGGATATGGAGATCGTCATCTCCGACGAGCGTGGCCGGCTGATGGAAACCGGCGGCGGGCTGGTCCAGGCGCGCGACCTGCTTGGGAACGAGCCCGTGCTGGTCGTCAACAGCGACAATCTGTGGCTCGACGGACCGATGGATGCGATCCGTCTGCTCGCCTCCCGGTGGGACGATGCGGCGATGGATGCGCTGCTGCTGATGGTGCCGCTGGCGCGCGCGCATAATCATGGCGGACACGGGGATTTCCATCTCGACGCAAACGGCCGCATCACCAAGCGGCGGCGTGCGGGCACCGTTGCCCCCTTCTGTTATACCGGCATCCAGATGCTGCACCCGCGACTGATCGCCGATTGGCCGGAGGGGCCGTTTTCGACCAATCTGTTCTGGGATCGCGCGATGGCGGCCGGCCGCGCCTTCGGTCAGGTGCATCAGGGCCTGTGGTTCGACGTCGGCACGCCCGGCGCGATCCGTCGGACCGAGTTGTTGCTGGCCGATGGTTGAGGGGCGGGGGCTGCGGCTTTACACCATTCCAGCGCATCGTGGGTTTGCCGATGCGTTGGTTGCGGGGTTGAAGCGGCGGGCGGGGGATGATCCGCTAGCGTTGGCGCAAGGGGCGATCCTGCTGCCGAACAACCGGGCGGTGCGTGCGGTGACGGATGCGTTCGTGCGGGCGAGCGGGGCCGGGCTGATCCTGCCGCGCATGGTGGCGCTGGGCGATCCGGAGGCGGGCGAGACCGCGGGTGCCGCGCTCGATCCGGCGGATGCCACCGAGCCACCGCCGCCCGCCATCGCCCCTTATGCGCGCCGCATGATCCTGGCCCGCCTGGTCGCGGAGGAACGCGCGCGCGCCGGCCAGCCGATCAACGCGGCGGAGGCGGTGCGCCTGGCCGGCGATCTGGCCCGCACGCTGGACCAGTTGCTGGTCGAGCAGGTGCCGCCCACCGCACTGCGCGAGATCGATCTGGGCGACCTGAACGCCCACTGGCAGCGCGCATTGGCGACGTTCAACGTGGTACTGGACCGCTGGCCCGCCGAGCTGGCGCGGGCCGGGATGATCGACGCGGCCGATCGCCGCACCCGGCTGCTCGACCGGCTGACCGACCGCTGGCGCGCGACCCCGCCCACGGGCTTCGTCTGTGCCGCCGGCATCACCGACACCGCGCCCGCCGTCGCCCGCCTGCTGCGCTGCGTGTCGGAGATGCCGCGCGGATCGGTGGTGTTCGCCGGGCTCGACCTGGCGATGCCGATCGAGGAATGGGATGCGCTGGGCCCGCACCAGCCCGACCCCGTCACCGGGCGCCGTCGCCGGTCGATCGAGACGCATCCGCAATTCGTTCCCAAGCTGATGCTGGACCGCATGGGTGTCGGCCGAGGCGAGGTGAAGACGTGGCGCGGCGGCACCGAATATGATGCCGGCGCCGCCCGCGGCCGTGCCATCGCCAATGCGCTGGCGCCTGCCGACTTCACCGGCAAATGGACCGACCTGCCCGCCGAGGACCGGCGGCTGCGCGGCGTGACCTCGATCGATCTCGCCACCCCGGCCGAGGAAGCGCAGGCGATCGCGCTCGCCTTGCGCGGCGTGCTGGAGACGCCGGGCAGCACCGCCGCGCTGGTCACGCCGGACCGGGCGCTGGCCCGCCGGGTGGCGGTGCATTGCCGCCGGTGGGGGATCGAGATCGACGATTCCGCCGGCCGCCCGCTGTCCATCCTGCCGCCGGGCACCTTTCTGCTCGCGCTGGCGGAAGCGGCGTCGCAGCATTTCAACCCGCTGGCGCTGCTCGCGCTGCTCAAGCACCCGCTGGTCCGGCAGAGCGAGCGCATCGCCTGGCTGGACGGGGTGCGCGCGCTGGACCGGGCGCTGCGCGGACCACGCCCGGCGCCGGGGCTGGACGGCATTGCCGCGCATCTGAAAAAGGGTACCGCCGCCACCTTCTGGGCGGAGGCGTGTCCCGCGCTGGAGCCGGTCGGCCGCACCTTTGGCGATGGTCCGCAAAGCCTGCACGGCCTGGTCGCCTGTCTGCGCGAATGTGCGCAGTCCCTGTGCGGCGACGTGCTGTGGGAGGGACCGGCGGGCCGCGCCGCCGCCGAGTTCCTGAGCGCGCTGGAGGCCGAATCGCATGCCGGCCCGCCGCGCGTCAGTCCGCAGGATGTGCCCGCGCTGCTCCGCACTCTGCTGGACGAAGTGGCCGTCCGCCCGCAACGCGGCAGCAACCATCCCCGCCTCGCCATCTACGGCCTGATCGAAGCGCGGTTGCAGACCGCGGACCTGATGATCGCGGGCGGGTTGAACGAGGGCGTCTGGCCCGGTCGCCCCGCACCCGACCCGTGGCTGGCGCCGCGCATCCGCGCCGATCTGGGCCTGCAGGGGCTGGAGCGGCGTATCGGTATCGCCGCGCACGATCTGGCCGAGGCGATGGGCGCACCCGCCGCGCTGCTGACGCGCAGCCGCCGCGACGCGAGTTCGCCGACGCTCGCCTCGCGCTTCTGGCTGCGGCTTCAGGCGATGGCCGGCGAGCGGTTCGAGCGCGATCTGGCGCTGGAGGACTGGACCCGCATCCTCGACCAGCCGGCGGATCATGCGCCAGCCGAGCGTCCCGCGCCGATGCCGCCCGCCGCGCTGCGCCCGCGCGTCATCTCGGTCACCGAGGTGGACCGGCTGAAGGCGGACCCGTTCGCCTTTTACGCGCGCCGCGTGCTGCGCCTGATGCCGCTGGAACCGGTGGATGCCGATCCGAGCGCGGCATGGCGCGGCACCGCCGTTCACGACATATTGGAAGCGTGGTGGAAGGAGGATGGTTGCGCGCCCGAGGCGCTGCGCCCGCGTGCCGCGGCGATGCTGAAGGAACAGCGCGTCCACCCGATGATGCGCGCGCTGTGGTGGCCCCGGCTGGAGGAAGCGATCGACTGGATCGCCCGCACCGTCGCCGAGCAGGCCGCCGCCGGCCGGTCGGTGCTGAGCGCGGAAGGGCAGGGGCAGGTCGTCCATGCGGGCGTCACCCTGTCCGGCCGGTACGACCGGATCGACCGGCTGGCGGACGGCGGGGTCGCGATCATCGACTACAAGACCGGCAAGCCCCCTTCCACCGCGGCGGTGCGCGACGGATACAGCCTGCAGCTCGGCCTGCTTGGCCTGATCGCCGAACGGGGCGGGTTCGAGGGCGTTCGCGGGCGCGCGGGTGCGTTCGAATATTGGTCGATGGGGCGCGGGCGTGAGGGGCTGGGCTATATCGCCACGCCGGTCGATCCGGACGGCAAGCGCGAGCGTATCCCGACCGGCGATTTCGTCGGCATCGCCGCCAGCAACTTCGCCGATGCGGCGGGCGCATGGCTGACCGGCACCGCGCCGTTCACCGCCAAGCTGGTGCCCGAATATGCCCCGTATGCCGAATATGACCAACTGATGCGCCGGGACGAATGGTATGGCCGGGACCGGTAACGTGCTGGCAAAGCTGCCGCTGCTGAAGGGATCGCAAAAGGCGGCAAGCGATCCGCAGGCGCATGTCTGGCTGTCCGCATCCGCGGGCACGGGCAAGACGCAGGTGCTGGCCGCGCGCGTGTTCCGCCTGTTGCTGCGCGGCGTGTCGCCCGATGCGATCCTGTGCCTGACCTTTACCAAGGCGGGTGCCGCGGAGATGGCGCAGCGGATCAACGGACGGCTGGCCGCCTGGGTGCGCATGGCGGACACGGAACTGGCCGCCGATCTGCATGCGCTGGGCGAGGTGGAGTCGCCGGCGCTCCGCGCACATGCCCGCACGCTGTTCGCCAGGGTGCTGGACGCGCCGGGCGGGGGCTTGCGTATCCAGACCATCCACGGCTTCTGCCAGGGGCTGCTCGCCGCCTTTCCGGTCGAGGCCGGGCTGACCCCCGGCTTCCGCCCGCTGGAGGCGCGTGAGGAAGCGGGACTGGCGCGCGAGGCGTTGGCGATGATGCTGGAGCGTGCCGAGGCGGAGGGGCGCGAGGGGCCGATCGCGACGGTCGGCCGCCTGTCGCTGCGGCTGGGCGAGGGCGGGGCGGAGGCGTTCCTCGCCGCCTGTGCCCGCGCGCCGGGCGCGCTGGAGGCGCTGCCGGCCGGTATCCAGCCCTGGCTTCGCCGCGCGCTGGATCTGCCGGCCGGCGATATCGATGAAGCGATCATGGAAGGGTGCGACTGCCTGGACCGTGACGCGATCGCCCGCATCGCGGGGGCGAACCGTGCCTGGGGCACCGCGACCGGCCAGAAGGTGGTCGCCGTGATCGAGGCGTGGATGGACGCCGGCCCGGCGGGGCAGGCCGCGACGCTGGGCGACCTGATGGGCACCGTCTTCACCGCCAAGGGCGAGCCGCGCAAGGCATCCAAGAAGCTGACCGATGCCGAGCCCGATTATGAAGAGATCGCGCTGGAACTGGGCAGCGAATGCCGCCGGCTGCTCGGACTGGCGGCGCGGGCCGGCTACGCCGATCTGCTCGCCGATGCGCTTGTCGTCGGGCGCGACTATGCGCGCGCCTATGTCGAGGCGAAGCGCCAGGTGGGCGCGGTCGATTTCGACGATCTGATCCGTACCACGGTCGGCCTGCTCGAACAGCCGGGCATCGGCGACTGGGTCCGCTACAAGCTGGATCAGGTGACCGAGCATGTCCTGATCGACGAGGCGCAGGACACGAACCTGAACCAGTGGCGGATCGTGCGCGCGCTGTCCGACGAGTTCTTCGTCGGCCGCGGCGTCTATGCGCCGTCGGTCCGCACCCTGTTCACGGTGGGCGATTACAAACAGGCGATCTTCGGGTTTCAGGGGACGGACCCGATCAACTTCGCCGCGGCCGAGCGACATTTCAGCGGCAAGGCGTCCCTCGTCGCGGGCGACGAAAGCGTGCCGGATGACGAACGCGGCCTGCCGTTCAATCAGTTGTCGCTGACCCACAGCTTCCGCACCACGCGCCCCGTACTGGAATTCGTCGATGCCGCGATCGATGCGGTGGGCGATGCCGGGCTGGGCGTCATGGCCGCGATCGAGGAACATGCCAGCGAAGTGCCCGGCCCCGGCCGCGTCACGCTGTGGCCGGCGGTGAATGCGGGCGGCAGCGAGGAGGACGAGGAAGGCTGGATCGACGATGCGGTCCGCAAGGTCGCCACCGATGTCGCACGCGCTGTCCGCCGCTGGCTGGACGCCGGCCTGATGCTGGAAAGCAAGGGGCGTCCGCTGGAGCCGCAGGACGTGATGATCCTGGTCAAGCGCCGCGGCGACCTCGCCTCGCTGATCGTCGCGCGGCTCTATGCCGAAGGGGTGCCGGTCGCGGGCGTCGATCGCCTCCGCCTGAACGCACCGCTGGCGGTGCAGGACCTGCTCGCCGCGATCCGCTTCGTGCTGCAGCCGGATGACGATCTGTCGCTGGCGTCGCTGCTTGTTTCGCCACTGGTCGGCTGGACGCAGGACGAATTGATGGCCGCCGCGCCGCGCGATCATGGCAGCCTGTGGGCGCATCTCGTCCGCACCCAGACGCCGAACGCGCTGGGGC
Source organism: uncultured Sphingomonas sp. (assembly GCF_946477935.1). Taxonomy (GTDB): domain Bacteria; phylum Pseudomonadota; class Alphaproteobacteria; order Sphingomonadales; family Sphingomonadaceae; genus Sphingomonas. Next base: position 28,087 of record NZ_CAMLAC010000021.1, read on the forward strand.
CACTTCGCGGTATGCTCGCCCGCGCCGATATCGCGACGCCCTATCAGTTTCTGGAAGAATTGCTGTCGGGGCCGCTGGATGGCCGGCGCAAGCTGATCCGGAGACTGGGGACCGAAGCGCGCGACCCCATCGAGGAACTGCTGAACGCCGCCCTGACCTTCGAGAGTACGACCACGCCGTCGCTGCAACGCTTTCTCGACTGGTTCGACCGCGGCGATGTGGAAATTGTGCGCGACCCTTCCGCGCCGCTGGATGCGGTGCGCGTGATGACCGCGCATGGATCCAAGGGATTGCAGGCGCCGCTCGTCATCCTCGCCGATGCCGCGATCGACCCGACGGCCTCGCCCCGGTCGATCCTGCGCTGGGCGCCCGAGGCCGGCGACCAGCCCATTCCCGTCTTCGCGCCGCGCGGGGACGAGCGCGGCGGGCCGCTGGATGTCGTCGCCGACGAACTGGCCGCGCGCGAACTCGCCGAGCATTGGCGGCTTTTCTACGTCGCGGCGACGCGCGCGGAGGAGCAGCTTGTCGTGGCCGGTGCGCTCGGCAAGCGTGCGGCGGGCGAGCCGCCACGGGATAGCTGGTACGCCGCCTGCGCACGGGCGCTGACCGCGCTGGGCGTGCCGGAAGGGGAGGGCGAGCGCGTCTTCACCGGCCGGGAGCCGCAGCCGCCGGTGCCGCTGCGTGCGCGGGGCGGGGTGGTCGCCGCGATGGCACGCGCCGCGCTGCCCGACTGGGCGCGTGCCCCCGCACCGGTCGAATCGCGTCCGCCGCGCCCGCTCGCACCCTCGGCGTTGGGCGAGGATCGTGTGTCCGATCCGCCACCGACGCCGGCGATGCGCGCCGCGGCGGAGCGCGGGCGGCTGATCCATTGCCTGCTGGAACGCCTGCCGGGCGTGCCTATTGCGCAGCGGGAGGCTGCGGCGGATCGCTGGTTGGCCACGGCGGGGCAGGTAGGCGATGCGGGCGAGCGGGCGGCGCTATCCGCTACCGTGCGTGCGATCCTCGACGATCCGGCGCACGCCGCGCTGTTTGGTCCCAATTCGCTGGCCGAGGCGCCGATCGCCGCGACCCTGCCCAGCGGGCATGTCATCTCAGGCCAGGTCGACCGGCTGCTGGTCGAGGCGGACCGGGTTTCGCTGGTCGATTACAAGACCGGCCGCCGCGCGCCGGCGACGCTGGACGAGGTGCCGGATTACCATCTGCAACAGATGGGGGCCTATGCCGCGGCGCTGCGCGTGATCTTCCCCGGCCGCGCGATCGAGGTGGCGTTGCTCTACACCGCAGGGCCGCGGATGATCGTGATCCCGCCGGCCGTGCTGGAGGCGAACAAGCCCCGCTTTGTGGCGGCGGAGCAAAGCTAACGGTTGAGCGGTTGAAGGTCTGACCCTAGATCGGCCACATCCAAGGAGATTACGACATGGCAACCAAGCAGATCACCGACGCCAGCTTCGACGCGGACGTGCTGAATTCCGACAAGCCGGTGCTGGTGGACTTCTGGGCGGAATGGTGCGGTCCGTGCAAGATGATCGGCCCGTCGCTGGAGGAGCTGTCCGAGGAACTGGGCGAGCAGGTGACGATCGCCAAGCTGAACATCGACGACAACCCCGACGCGCCCGGCCGCTACGGCGTGCGGGGGATTCCGACGATGATCCTCTTCAAGGCCGGCACCCCGGCCGCGACCAAGGTCGGCGCCGAGCCCAAGGGCCGGATCAAGGCCTGGCTCGAAGGCGCGCTCTGATGTTCCAGGCCCTCTCCCCCGGCGGGAGAGGGTCTTTCGTCAGCTCCGGTAATCGGCGTTGATGCTGATATAACCATGGGTCAGGTCGCAGGTCCAAACCGTGGCCTCGCCCTCGCCGATCCCTAGGTCGACGCCGATCTCGACCTCCTGGCCCTTCAGATGGGCCGCCACCGGCGCTTCGTCATAGCCCTCGACCGCCAGACCTTCGCGCGCCACCTGCGTGTTGCCGAAGCGGATCGAGAGCTGATCGCGCTCGGCCGCCTCGCCGGCCTTGCCCACCGCCATCACCACGCGGCCCCAATTGGCGTCCTCGCCCGCCACCGCCGTCTTCACCAGCGGCGAGTTGGCGATCGACATCGCGATCCGGTGCGCGGAACGGTCGCTGTCGGCGCCGGTCACCTGCACCTCGATCAGCTTCGTCGCGCCCTCGCCGTCGCGCACCACCAGTACCGCCAGTTGGTGGCACAGATCGGCCAGCGCGGCGCGGAAGGCGTCCGCCCCGTCGCTGTCGTCATCGACCAGCACCGCATTGCCCGCAGCGCCGGTGGCGAAGGCCAGCACGGTGTCGCTGGTCGACGTATCGCCGTCCACGGTGATGCACGAAAAGGTTCGCGCATTCGCCCCCGTCATCGCGCGTTGCAGGAAGGCCGGATCGACGGCGGCGTCGGTGAAGATGAAGCCCAGCATCGTCGCCATGTCCGGCGCGATCATGCCCGATCCCTTGATGATCCCCGCCAGCGTGACGGTGCGCCCATCCACCACCGCGGTGGTCACCGCGCCCTTGGCAAAGGTGTCGGTCGTCATGATCGTGGCGGCGGCATCCTCCCACCCGCACGGTTCGGCCGCAAAGGCGGCGTCCAGCCCGGCCTCCGCCTTGTCGATCGGCAGCGGCACGCCGATCACGCCCGTCGATGCGACGAACACGTCCGACGGCACGCAGCCGAGCGCAGACGCCGTACGCGCCGCGATCGCCTCCACCGCCGCACGCCCACGATGCCCGGTGAACGCGTTGGAGTTCCCCGCATTCACCACCAGCGCGCGCGCCTGCCCCAGCACCAGCGCCTGCCGACACCACTCCACCTCCGGCGACGGGCATTTGCTGTTCGTCAACACCCCCGCGACGCTCGTTCCTTCGGCCAGCGTGACGAACGTCAGGTCGCACCGTTCCCAAGCCTTGTAGCCGGCACGCGCGACACGCAACGCAACGCCACCAACGGCAGGCACGGCAGGAAA
>NZ_CAMLAC010000022.1 GCF_946477935.1 uncultured Sphingomonas sp.
TGGCGGCGGATGTCGCTGGCAAACAGCGGACCGAACCTGTTCCACCACAGCCGCAGGCTGAGCGGGAAGCGCACGTACATCAGCACCACCAGCCGGATCGCTTCGGGCGATGAGTTGAAGTGACGGAACGGAGAGGCTGGTTTGCGCGGGCGGGGCATGCCCCTGCCCTACCAGGCTCGCCCGAACAGCCGGTGCATTTGGTTTGACGGCGCCTCCCCCATGCATGATCGTTGACGTAGCACGGACGAGCAGGCGGACACGACGAACATGAAATCCATGTATAAGTTTGCGCCTCTCGTTGCGGGAATCTCGGTGGTGCTTGGCGCGTGTGCGGCGGCGGGTAGTCTCTCTACGCCAGACCGAAAAGAGGTCGCGACTTTTACCAATCCACTTCTGTCGTCCGGACCCGATCCATGGGTAACGCAGGAAGGCGGCGTTTATTACTACACTCACACGCTGGGTGACCGAATAGGCCTGTGGCGGACACGTGACATCACGGATCTCAAACATGCAGAGTACCGCACGGTATGGACGCCACCGGCACATGGCCCAAACGCGCATTCGATCTGGGCTCCCGAACTCCATCGGCTCAACAGGAAATGGTATCTATATTACTCGGCGACAGCTTCCGATTTCAAAGATGACGCGCATCGCGGCGTCTTCGTACTCGAAAACGAATCGATTGATCCGTTTCAAGGAAAATGGGTCGACCGAGGCCGCGTGAACACCGCACGAGCAGGCATTGATGGCACGGTGTTCGAACATCGTGGAACGCTGTACTTTGCCTACTCACCATATCTTGATGCGATCAGCGGGATCGCCCTCGCTCGGCTATCCGATCCCTGGACGATCGCAGGCAGCGAAGTCGTAATCGCCAAGGCCGATCAGCCTTTTGAAGATCAGGGTGGACGTCAGATCATGGAAGGCCCCGAGTTTCTGGCAGGGCCCGATGGGCAGGTGTTTCTTACCTACTCCGCAGGCGCATGCTGGTCCGACAACTATGCACTCGGGTTACTTCGTGCTGACGGATCGAACCTGTTGTCACCGACGGCCTGGACGAAATCGCCAGCACCAGTACTGTCGAGTGGAAATGGCATCTTCGCCACCGGTCACAACGGTTTCTTCCGCTCACCAGACGGACGTGAACAGTGGATTGTGTTTCACGGAAATCCCGAAGCGAAGATGGGCTGTACGGCACGGCGAGCCCCATATTTGAGTCGAGTGCGATGGACTGCATCCGGCGAGCCAAAGATCGATCAACCGAGCTCACCTCATACCCGTATTGCGAAACCGGGCGGAACGACCCAGCGATAACCTCCGCGCCCCGTTCGCCAGAAGCAAACGTTCTCTGTGGATGGCTCCCGCGTTGCAAGGGTAATTTGACCATCTGACGTATGGTCTGGTGCAGTTCTCTGTTCGGCCTGTTTGTGCAGTTGGTGAAGAACTGCTGGCCCTGATGGGTTCCGCGAGCTGGGTCCCAATTCATTCAACAGGCTATGACGCCTTGAACGTCCGCTGGGTTGTCCCGGCTCCCGGTCTGACCGGTTCGCCATCACATCGCATCGCTCTCACAACCTCGTGAAGCTGATCTCCATTGTTTTGAGCCAGCTAAATCATCAAGCCGCCAGCTTGGGGCTGGTGCCCGGCCCGGTATGTTTCGCCTCGCGCCATGATGGCCCAGGCTACCCGAGCGGTGTGGTTCGCCATCGCGACGGTGGCCACCCGTCCAGGCTTGCGCGCGAGCAAAGCCACGAGCCGTGGATCGGCAACCTCCGGCTTTCGCTTCACGCCTTTGATCAGCGACGTCATGCCGACGACGAGTAGCGTACGCAGATACTTGTCGCCCATTTTGGAGATCCGCCCAAGCCTCTCTTTGCCGCCACTCGAATGCTGCCGCGGCGTCAGGCCTAACCAGGCGGCGAACTCCCGCCCCGAGCGGAAATGGCGCGCATCGGTCACCGACGCGGCTAACGCCGTTGCCCCGATCGGACCGATGCCAGGGATCGACATGAGGCGGCGGGCGCGCCATCCGGCCGAGACCCGCTCCGCCGTCTGCCGGATCACCTGCCGCGCTTCGGCATCCAGAATATCGGAGAACTCGCACGCTTCGAGCGCCAGCCTGATCGAGCGGTCATGCACGCCGCTTTCCAGGATCGCCGTCTCGAGATGCGGATTACGATCGGGCGCCGGGTTCACGTCGAACATCGGGGACAAGCGCCAGCGTCTCCCGCCGACATAGAGGAAGCCGTGGTTCTTGAAATGGTCGTCCTTGTTTGAGACGAGGATGGTGAAGACGAGCCGCAGGTAGAGCTCACGGAAATCGGCCTTGGGGTCGCAGCGGCCGTGTGCATGAAATCGACGATCTCGGTATAGGCGCCGAGTTCGGTCCCCCTGCGGCCGAGCGCGGTCCGCGCCGAGATATAGGGGATACCTGCCGGTCCCCGCCGATCGAACCGTTGCACGAGAGCGACGGGGTGTTGGGTGTCGGCAAGCTCCAGCCGCACCTCAGGCGTGCGGATGCCGCAGGCCCCGGCAAGGCGAAGCGTCGCGGTCTCGACGCGCGCTACAGGTTGCTGGTCGTGGACCGAGGTGAACTTCGCCAGCCAAAGCGTATCGCCATCGATCACATTGGCCTTTGGCCGCGCCCCGCCCGAGCCACCGGCCCCGGCGAGCGCCTGCATGTCCGCCGCCGAAATCTCCTTGCCCTGTTCGTAAGCCCGGGCGATCGCGGTAATCGCCGCCAGGTCGATCATGCGCGGCACCGCCTCGGGGGCGCCGCCGGTGAGCAAATGTTATGTCGGCGGCAAGTCTCCCGACAACCCGCACGGCAACATCGTCGATTTCATCTACACGACCCGGTCGACATCGAACGCGACGCTCGTCGAGATAAAGACACCTGAGGCAAAGCTGGTCAGCGGGGCCTATCGCGACGTCTTCATGCTCAGTGCGCAATTGTCGGGCAGCGTCATGCAGGCGTTCGGGTATCGCGACGCGCTCCTCAAGAATTATTATGCGCTGGCGAACGACCTGGACTCCCCACTGTTCAGGGTCTTCAACCCCGGCGTGCTGGTGACCATCGGCAACCTCGAACGCGAGCGTCCCGACGAACGGCAGCGGCGAAGCTTCGACCTGTTCCGCTACGGTCTCCACGGCGTGGTCGTCGTCGCGTTCGACGAGCTGTTCGCCAAGATCCGGGACCTCGTCGCCCTGATCCAGCAGGGCCAAGACGCCGGATCGCAACAGAACTATTTGCGAACCGCGGTCGGGCTCGCGCCGTCTGCGATAGTGGGTCGAGGGCGGTGTCCGTTCCCGGCTGCCCCACCCGTCCCGCCAATCGCGCGCTCAGTCGGGCGTGAGCCCCATGCCGGGCTTCCAGCGATGGTCCCATTCGCGCCGGCGATTAAACCGGGTGACCAGCGCCAGCCCATCGGGCGCGAGCGCCAGCACGCCAGCCGGCAGCTCCTTGCGGCCGGCGCGGAATCGCGGCCATCTCGTCCGGCTGCCAAGGCGCACGCCGTCCAATCCCAGGTGAAGCTCCAGCGCGCGGGCAGCCATCTCCCAGCGAAGGGCCGGGGACGTGGCGCTGTCGAACGCGACCGGCGTGTACGGACACCCATACCGGGCGACCGGCGCCACAAACTGATCGCGGTCGTCGCCAGGATCTGCGCGCGCAGGGCATATTGCATCCCGATGCCCCGCTGCCGGCCTGACGCGCCGTATCGCAAGAAGTATCGCAGGGGTTGGCATGGCCGCGGGCCATCGACGTCCCGCGTCACCCCTCGCGATCGGCCGTCATGCCTCGCCCTTGCCATCGAGGATCGGCACGAAACCGCCGAAGATCATCCGCTTGCCATCAAAGGGCGGGACGCGTTCCTGCATCCTTGGATCGGCCATGATCCGTTCCCAGCCCGCGTCGCGCGTCGCCTTGTCGGGCCATTCGACCCAGCCATAGCCGACCGTCTCACCCTCCTCCAGCCGCACCGCGCGTTGGAAATCGGTGAGTTTACCCGCCTTCACATCGTCGCCCAGCGCATCCATCACGCGCGTGGCGCCGTTTTCGGTGAACATCGACGCAACGCCCCGCGCGAACTCGGCAAAGGCCTGGTGATCGGCGGCGGGCACGGGCATGACCACGCCGTCGACATAGCCCGTTCCGTTCGCGTCGCCCTGATCGCTGACGCTGGCAAAACCGCCCCAGATCATGCGGCGGCCGTCGAACGGCATGCTGCGGCCCATTTCCTCCATGCGCGGGTCGTTCATCATCTTCTCGACCGCGGCATTGCGCGTCGCGCGGTCGGGATATTCGAACCACGAAAAGACCACGGTTTCGTCCTCGGCCGCATTCACCGCGCCCCACATGTCGTTCAGCTTGCCGCGGGGCACGTCATCGCCCCAGCATTCGACTATGCGCACGACGCCCATGTCGTGCAGGATCGGCGCGGCGCTGGCGGCATGAGCACTGTAGGCGTCCCGGCTGGCGGTCGGTACGGGCGTCAGAAAACCTTCGATATAGGTCATGCCGTCTGCTCCTGTTGCTGCTGCTGTTTCTCCAGCCACGCGGCGAATGTCGGTGGCGCCTTGCCGGTGAAGCCCGCCATCTGCGCGTCCAGCGCGCGGCGAAAGGCGGGACGCGCCTCGGCACGCTGGACATAGGCCGCCAGATTGTCGTGTTCCTCAATCAATCCATCGCCCGCCACGCTGCGCAACACTGCCGCCATCAGCAGATCGCCCGCAGTGAAGATGTCGCCGTCCAGCCATGCCTGCGCGCCCAGCCGGTCGGACAGTTCGCGCAACCGCTCGCCGATGCGCGCCCGGATCGCAGGAATGCGCGGTTTCGACCAGGGTTTGTCCGCCTCGAAGATGCCCGCGATCGCCAGGTCCGTGATCGGCGGCTCGATCGTGTTGAGCGCGGCGAACATCCATTCGATCGCCCGCGCGCGACCGGCTCGATCGACGGGCAGCAGGCCGCCATGCACCTCGGCAATGTGCATCACGATCGCGCCGGATTCGAACAGCGTCAGGTCGCCGTGCTGATAGGTCGGCACCTGCCCGAATGGCTGGCGATCGCGGTGCGCCGCGTGCTTCTGCTCGCCCTGCGCCAGATAGACGACGTCGTAAGGCTGTTCCACTTCCTCGAGCGCCCAGCGTACGCGCAGATCGCGCACCTGCCCCTGTGCGAAGGGCGGCACCCAGTCAAAGGCAGTGATGATCGGTTTCAAGGCTGCTCTCCTGTCGTGCCGCAGGCTGATGCCCGTCGGATAAGCGACTCGCGCCTTGTATTTTGTGCACCCTGTAGTTATTAAAAGCAACTGTGGAGTTAGAAAAAGTGACCAAGCGTTGGTATGACGATGCGTGCGGCACCGCGCTGGCACTGGAATTCGTCGGCGAACGCTGGGCCCTGCTCATCATTCGCGAACTGATGTTCGGCCCGCGGCGCTTTGGCGAGATCCGCGCGAACCTGCCGGGGATCAGCGCAAACGTACTGACACAGCGGCTGGAGGGGCTGGAGGCGGCCGGCATCGTCCTGCGGCGCCGTCTGCTCCCGCCCGCCAGCGTACAAGCCTATGATCTCAGCGACTGGGGGCGCGAGGCCGAGCGGGCGATCCGTGAAATGGGTCGCTGGGCGGCGCGCTCGCCGCGGCACGACCCGCTGGCCTTCATGTCGACCGCTTCGGCGATGATCTCGCTGCGCACGCTGATCGATCCGGACAAGGCGGCCGGGCGGACGCTGAGCATCGCGCTGCGCTTTCCCGACGATGCGTTCGTCGCGCGGCTGCGTGATGGCGAGCTGGTCATCACGCGTGGCGAGGCGGCCGATATCGACGCCACGCTGACCGGCGACACGATGGCGATGCGCCGGACGGTCTATGGCAAGGCCGGGCTGGACGGCGAGGGTCTGCTCGCCGTGTCGGGCGACCGCGTCGCGGCACAGACGTTCGTGGACCTGTTCGCGCTGCCGGCGAAAGTCGCCTGATCGCGCGACGTCAGCGCAGATCGTCCGCCCGGGTCCAGCCGCGATCGGGTTGTGCGAAGGCATCGCTAAAACCGGCACGACGCAGCATCCGGGCGCGGGCCCGCGCATTCTCCTCGGACTTGTCGGTGCCTGAGGTAAGCGCAAAGCTGTTGCTGATCCGCGTGCGATAGACATGCACGTCGTTCGCCGGCAGTCCCGCACCGGCCAGCCGCGCGTTCAACTGCCGGGCAAGCGCGCCGACCGCGCCAGGCGCGCTCTGCGGCAGCGTGCCGACCACCGCGAACCAGCGGCCCGACGCGGCGGGGCGCGCGGCCTCTGCTGCGGCAACGCCGGCATTCTGCGCGGCCGCGGCCGGCGAGTTGAGAAACGCCTTCGGATCCTGCTGCGTCACTGCCGCCTGCGCAGTCTGTGCCGCGGTAGAGGCTGTGGCGGCCAGGCGCGCGTCGCCGAATGTGGACACGTTTCGGCACAGGCCGGCATTGCGCAAAGCGGCATCGGTCGGATCGTTGCAATAGTTGATCGCGACGCGAAGGCTGAGCTGCGCGCGAAGCTCGGGCGGAAGCTGCCTCAGATAGAATTCGATCTTGTCGCGATTGCTGATCTCCCTTGCGCGCTTCTCGGCCTGCTCGGCCAGGCCGGCATTGCGCTGGTCGATCAGCACCTTTTGCGCATCGGCACGACGCTGTTCGGATGCTGCACGCGCCTTCTCTGCCTGGGTCAGCACCAGCGTGGCGACGCTGACCAACAGGCCCGCGATAGCGATCAGCGTCTTGGAAAAGAAATCGGCCCATTCGACCCAGGTCTTCGGCGCGGTCGCCATCGGTCAGACTCCGGTCGCCGGGTAGGGAAAGCCGTCCGGCTCGGGCAGAGCGGGATCGACATGGGTGCGCAGTGCCGCGTCGCAAACGGCATAGCCCCAATTCACCAGCCGCTCCTGCACGGCATCGTCGAGCCGCTTGAGCCGGGTCGGCACCGTCGCCAGTCGTTGCACCCCCTCGGCCGGGCAGGGCAGCCGGGCGGAACGGCGGGCATAGCGATCGATCGGCGTGCCGATCCCCCAATAGGCGCCCCGCCGGGCGCCGGGCGTCGCGGGATCGGCGGTAAAGGCAGCGACCACCGCACGCTTGCGCAGCGCGCGCACCTGATTGTCGATCAGGTCGAGCACGCGATAGGCATGACGGGGCCAGTCCCTTTTGGGCTCCTCCTCCGCGCGCATCCGCGCGCCCGCGTCGCTGATATAGAGCGTGCGATAGCGCTTCCACGCGGTCTCCAGCCCCATATTGTCATAAACGCCGCCATCGGCCAGCACGACGCTGGTGGTGAAGGGCGTACGCTGAAGGTCGGCCGTCGAATCGGCCTCGATCGCACCGGCGGACAGGTGGATTTCGACGGGCGACAGCACGGGCGGAAACGCGGAGGAGGCGGCAACAGCGGTCGCCAGCGACAGCGCCGGATCCATGACGCGGCCGACGCGATAGTCACCCATATAGGGTTTGGAGAAGCGCCACAGTGCGCCGGACTGTACGTTGGTGGCGTTGATGACGAAGCGCGGTGTGTTGGGCAGGTCCTGGAGTGTGGCATCGCCGAACAGCGCGTTGCGGTAGGCGGCGGCGATGCGGTCCCCGATAGTGCCGGGTAGGAGGATGCCGCTGACGATCGCGTCCGCGTCGAGTGTGCGGCCGGCGAGCGCGCGGACGGGAGCGACGACGCGTTCGACGAAGCGGTCGAGCGCGCCTGTGGTGCCCGGGCGGATATCGGCCCAGGCGAGCGCGAGGCGGGCGGCGGTGATCGACCCGCCCGATACGCTCGATATCCGCTTCACCCGCGCCAGTACCCCCGCCTGTTCGAGCCGCCACAGCACCCCGAGATGGAACAGCATCGCCCGGTAGCCGCCACCCGACAGGCACAGCGCCTCGCCATTCTCCAGCCGGTCGTCGCCCTCCTCGTCGTTGAGCGGGTTGAGCGATTCGCTCATCGGGGTTCGCCCGCATCCGGTTCCCCGGCATCGGCGTCGTGATCGTCCATCACCTCGGGTGCGTAATCGGTGGCGGGCACCGCCGCGCGCGCAAGCAGGGGAGCGACGCGGGGATCGTCGCGATTGGTCGGCGCGCCATCGGGGTCGAAGGTCGCGTAAAGCACGTAATTCGCCTCGGCGGCGCTATAGGCCGGGTCCCAATGGGTATTGCCGGGAACCTGGCTGTGGCCGAAATGACCACCCTGATCGCCCCATAGGGCTGCGTCGCGCCGGTGCCCGCCGGGGTCGCGCCCGCGTATCGCAGGCTTGGGCAGACCGGCCGGCCAGAGCTGGGGTATGCCGTGCGCCGCCTCGATCCAGCGACACAGGCGCGCGACGTTCTTCAGCGTCGCGGTCCGCTTGGGTGCGCCGGCAAAGCCCACCACCTCGATCTGCACCGCGCTGTCGCGGTTCGTCTCGGGCGTGCCGGCGTCGTGACGCAGCGCGCGTGCCGCGACGTCGGTGTCGATATGCTGGTACACCGTGGTGCCGTCGACGGTGAAATGCGGGTCGGATCGATGCTTGGCGAAGGCGGCGAAGGCACCCGCGGCGCTCGACCCTTCGGTGGTGTGATGGACGATCTTGTAAGGACCGCCGAGGTGCCTGCCGGACGGTCCGGTGATCGGGTGCCACTGCGCAAAGGGGCATTTCGCCATGATCTATCGCCTCAATCAACGGGGACAGGGGGAAGCGGAATCGCGCCGATAAAGGCGGCGCGGTACACCGCGACGCGCGCGCGCAGCAGCGGCGCGACCGCGCGCATCGTGCCGTCGTCTAGCGCGAGGGTGGCGCGCCGGGTGCGAAGCGAGGTGCGGTCGGCGTGCAGTTTGAAGAACAGGATCTGCGTCACCCGGCTGTCCGCCTTCAGCGAGAACGCCATCACCTCGATCACCGCCCCGCCACCGGGATCGTCACGCACCGTCGCCACCTGGAAACGCCCCGCGCTCGCATGCTGCGTTTCACGGTTGAACAGCGTGATGAGCGGCGAATCCTTGTTCATCGAGCCGAGCGCGTTCAGCGTGGTGACGGCAAGCGCCACCGCCGCGGGCGCCGCGACCAGGAAGGCGGACACGACCTCGATGATCGCCTGATGCACCTCCAGCCCGTCGCCCTTGAAGGCATGCGTGGTGCCGTCATTCGCCTGGACGCGCCAACCGAAGGTGGCGAGAGCGGCGGTATAGGCGTCGAACCAGACGATAGGGTCGCCATCGCCCGGCACCTGGGCATTGGCCATGAACTGCGCGAGCAGCATGCCGTCGGCGATCGCCTGGCGATGATCGGCACCGACCGGCGCGTCGAAGCTGACCAGGTCGGAGCCGACCACCAGCGCCTGCGGCGCGCCGGTCGCGAGCGCCGGGGCCACGGCCGGGGCGGCGCCCAGCACGACCGCTGGCTTGGGCGGCAACGGTGCCGCGGCAATCGCCGCGCGTGCCTTTTCCAGATCGAACGTCATGGTGCGCGCCTTCCCTTTCTGCCCGTGCCTTTTGTGCCGGTGGCCTTGGGGCTGGAGACCGCGTCGCCGTAGACGCGGTAGTCGACGAACAGATCGCCGCTCTCGTCCAGCCGCCCGAGGAAGTCGCCCGAGGCGGGGAAGGCGCGCACATCGTCATCGTCGCGCCAGCGCCGATCGCCGCGGATCAGTCGCCCCTGCGTCGCCTCCAGCAGCGCGCGTTTTGTGCGCGCCGCGGGCATCTGCCACCCGCGGGCCGGCAAGCGCGCGAACGCCTCGTCGGTGGAGACCATCGCGACCAGCCCTGGGTGCGTCATCAGCACCAGCCCCTTCGCCTTCAACGTCGCATTGTGGCTGCCGTGATGCCCGACCTTGTAGAGCCGCGTGCGCGCCAGGATGTCGGTTGCGCTGAGCGTCTGCCCGCCAAAGACATAGGGCTGGTTGTGCCAGGATTCCCAATTGCCGACCTGCGCATCGCCCGCGAACAGCATGAAGTCGCCATCGGGCAGCGCGAAGGCGATCACCAGGCTGGTATTGTTGGTGTCGCTGTCCAGCTTCAGCGCGAACGCGCCCGCCGCGGCCAGCCAGTCGCCGTCGATCCGCCGGCGCTTCTGATCGGGCACGTCGCCGCCGCGGCTGGGCGGGTCGGGGGGCAGGTCGTCATAATAGCGCCGGCGCAGCCATTGCCGTGCCGCATCGTCCGCCCCTGCCGCCGCATCGTCGGCAACGGCGCGCACCGACGCCTCGGTGAGCCGCCGCTCACCGGGGGCGAAGGGGGAGTGGCCGCTGCGGTCGGTGTCCGTGGAGTCGAGCGCCTCCTCGACCAGCGCCTGCGTCGATCCGGGCGGCGCGGCATAGGTCTCGTCCCCGCGCTTGGTCGGCAGATCCTTGAACAGCAGGCGGTCGCGCGGCGGGCCGAGCACGATCGCGCCGAGCGGTATCGCGCCGGGGGTCTGCAACACCGCGCCGGAGCCAAGATAGCGAACCTTGTCCTTTGCGGGCGCCTCGCGCAGCCGGTCGATGATCGCGCCCGTCGTCATGCGCGCGCCGGACCCCGCGGGCGCGACGGCGAAGAACGCATCGAGCCCGGCCAGCGCGGTTTGCGGCGCGCCTGCAAAGGCGCTGTGCGGGTCGGGTGCCGCGAGCCGGGCCAGCGTGGCGCGCGCGTGATCGAAGCGCGCGCGCAGTTCGTTCGCCTGATCGTCGTCGGGATCCTCCGTCCAGGCCAGCCAGACCTCGCCGATCGCGATCGTACCGCCGAAGAACAGGTCCGCGGCATGGGCGAAGCCCGACAGATGATCGGCATGCTGGTGCGTCGCGATCACCAGATCGAGGCGCCCGCCGCAGGTTGCGGCGATATCCTGCGCGACCGCGCGCATCACGCCCCGCGCATCGGGCGTGCCGGTCAGCACGCCGCAGTCGATCAGGATGAAGGATCGCGCCTCGCCCTGCTCGATACGGATCAGGAAACAGTCGCCGAGCAGCCCGCGTTCGACCTTGCCCGCGTCCGCCTGCGGGCCGCGATACATGCGGACGGTGATGCCGGGTCCGCTCATTGCCGGTGGACCAGCGCGAAGGGCTCGCCGGTGCGGCCACGGCCGGCGAACGCCAGGGCGAGCGGATCGCCGGTGTGAAACGCGCGCTGTCGCGCCAGCCGGACATCGTCGTCGATCCGCTTGCGGATGATCCGCCGGACACGTCCGTCGCGCAGGTCGACGATCACGGTGGCGCCGCCCCGGAACCAGAAATCCTGGACGGGCGGCTCGGCGCGCGCCCCGCTGCCGGAAGCTTCCGCCTTTTCCTGCGTCGCCGAGTCGAAATAACCGCGGCGGCGCTGCGTGATATGCGCGATCAACTGATGGAGTTCCCGCCCGTCCGGCCCCTGCCGCCGCGCGATGCGGGCGGTGTTCACCGCAAAGGCCGGCCGGCCGGTCGTACCGGAAAGCGCGATCGTCGGATGGTCGTCCGTCACCATCCGGATGCCGAGAATCTGTTCCCATTCCCTGGCCCTGCCGGACAGGGGAAGGGCGTTCAGCCACTGCCACAATGCAAGCTGATTGTGCTCGATGACGCCGATCGCCTCTTCGCGCAGGTTGCGGCGCTCGACCATTTCGGGTTTGGACGATCCATAGGCACTGTCGCTGTCATCGAAGGTGATGCCGAATTTCAGCGTGGCCAGCGCACCCTGCATCAGCCCGGTGACGCGGTTTTCCGTCGCCAGATGCGTCAGCCCGGTCAGATCGGGTTCCGCCCACATCAGGCTGGACGGCGCATAGGAGATGCAGCCGGGCACGGGGATGCCGCGCTTGCGGAAGGCATCGGCAAAGGCGACGCGGTAACGCAGCGGATCGTCGGGGACGAGATCGGCATCGGCGGTGACGATCGCGCGCAGATATTCGCCGAAACTGTTGTCGATCGGCGGCAGGTAATCCAGCCCGCGCACGCACATGCGCAGCACCTGATCGGCGGTCTGCCCCGCCTCGCGTGCCAGCCGGCGGGACAGTTCGATCGGGGGCGCATCGCCGCTGTCCGCCCGGTAGCCGGCAAGGCGGAACAGGTCGGCGGTGCGCCGTTCGTAGATCGTCGCGAACGCATCGAAGATGGCGGCGACCAGGAACTGGCCGCGGTCGTGCGGCTCGGTCGTGTCCTCCAGCGTGCGGACGGGCGCGGTGCCCTGCGCCTCCTCCTCGATCTGTTGCAGCGCGTAGCGCAACGCTCCGGCACGGCCGGTCGCATGGCCGAATTGTGCGGCGATGCCGGACAGCAGCCCGCGCGCGCGCAGCGACCCTGCCGAGCCGGCGATCTGCTGCTCGACCACCTCGCTCATGGTGAAATGCTGAAGCAGCGCGACGATGTCGGCAAAGCCCTCGTGAAAAGCCAGCATGTCGGGGTTGGAGGCGTCGATCGTGCGCGGTTGCAGCCCGTGCAGGATGGCGTGCGCGGTTTCGTGCGCAATGATGTCGTGCGACAGGCAGGTGAAGACCCATTCGGACTCGCGCCCGACCGCATCGTCGGGCTTGAAATAGCCGAACAGCAGCGCGGTCTTGTCGGGGCTGTAATAGGCGTTCGCCTCGCGCAGCGCGTGCGGGTAGATGCGCAGCCGCTTGACGTAGCTGCCCCCGGTACCGGGCTCGCCGGGCCTGGCCCAGATCACGCCGCGGCCCAGCGCACGCTCGAACGCGCGCACCGTCTTCATCGCGACCGCGAACACCATCTGCTGGTGGAATTGCGGCTGCCCTTCCGCCTGCGGCAGACCGTCCTGCGCAAGGAGATTGGGATGGTTGAGGTCCACCGGCGCGTAGAACAGTCCGCAGGCCGGATCATAATCGACCACTTCGATATAGTCGTTGCTCGGCCCCGGCCCCAGCGCATCCTCCCACGGCGTTTCCCAGGGTAGTCCGATCACCGCATCGTTACAGACCGCGGTTTCCAGCGTTACCGACGATCGCGGGTCGAACGCATAGACGCGCAGGCGCCGCTTGGGCGGCGACTCCAGCCAGCTCGGCCGGTCAGTCTCGACCGCCATGACCCGGCCCCCTTGTGGCAGATGATCCCGCGCAAGCCCCTGCAACGCACAGCATGACGCGCCCCCTGCGCCAATCGGTTACACTGCCGGTGGCAGTCGCTCCATTGGAGGCTGATCTGCTTTTGCTTTCAACTCGGTAGATGTCGTAACCATGACGTCGTAGGCAAAGTCTGGCCGGGGATATTTCGGTCTTGCCCGCCACCTAAAGTATAGCGCCGACCTCTCGTACGGCGAAGACGTTGCTCGTCAAGAACGACGCGGACGACGGTAGTGGCAAGATCACCCTATCGAGCCGCTGATCATATGGTGACCGGATACATCCCGATCCGGTCGTGGATAGGATATCCGATGTCTTAGAACCCGATCGAAAATTGCGTTGGGCGATTTCAATCAGTTGTGATTCATCGGGGTTGCGAAGACCACGAGGACCACATGGGCGGAACCGGCCAAGGTTCCAGCCATGCGCAGCATGGGTGGAAAGCCAGTGGAGGGTGGACCGGAACCGCTCGGCGTGAGCATGACCGAGGAGGGCGATGTTACGCAAGCGACTGCACCGACCAGGAATGGGTGGTCGTCGCCTCTCTGCTTGCACGAACGACGAAGGTCGGCCGTGGTGATACTTTTGAAGTTTTCCTGAACTCTAGCCAACCTAATTAAAGCTAAATGTTTTTATCTTTATTTAGGTATTTTTACCTTCTCAGAAGCTGCATTAATTCCCTATATGAAATAACACAATTATCCTGATATGCGACGCCAGCATGCACAATGAAGAAATACATTACGACATATCTTCTAGTAGTATTAATTCGGCGTATGCCTACTAAAGTTGCTGGAATTAAACGTCACCAGCAACCTCAACAAGCACTGCGCCGTGTGGGGGTACATTGAACGTGCGCTCCTGCTGGTCGATTACGCGGCCTCGCCACAAATCGCGAATAGCTTTAAGGCGGACAAATCCGGCGTCTTGCGGCTCCAGTGTCATCCGTGCCGGATCTGGTCCACGGTTGAACAGAGCGACCGCAACACGGCCATTCGCCAGCGGCTTGGCCCATACCTCTTGCAGGCCGACGACACGTACTGCCTTGCCCTGAACCCCCCGTGCATCCTGATCGATGGCAATGACATCACGATTTGACAGCAGCGCGAGTGCCTCTGAACTGGTCGTACGTAGATCCTGGCCCATCAGAAGCGGCGCGGCCGACATTGCCCATAGGGTCATATGCGTCCGGTATTCTTCCTGGTTCATCCCGCCGTTGCCGATCTCGAGCATGTCGGGATCGTTCCAGCCGCCAGGTCCGGCGTGGCCAAACTTGGGATTACGGACAAAACCGATGTCGCCCATCGAGGTATAATCGTCGGTGATATCGCCTGTCGTGCGCCAGAGATGCCCGCCGACCGACCGACCCCATGACGCAACGTCGAACCGACCATATTCGCAAAGCGAATAGACAATTGGCCGCCCGGTCGCCTTCAGCGCCGCACCCATCTGGTAATAGGTTCGCCGGACGGTATCGGCATCGGCATATTGCCACTCGCCCGAACACAGGTCGTATTTTAGATAGTCGACGCCCCACCTTGCGAAGGTGCGGGCATCCTGTTCGACGTGACCATAACTACCGACATAACCGGCACAGGTTCTAAGTCCCGGGGAGCTATAGATGCCGAGCTTCAGGCCCTTGGAATGGACGTAATCGGCCAACGCCTTCATGTCGGGAAACTTGTCGTTGGGTTGCAGTTCGCCGTCCGGCCCGCGCGTACCCTGCCAGCCATCATCGATGTTGACATAGCGATAGCCAGCATCGCGAAGTCCGCTCGACACCATTGCATCGGCCATCGCGCGGATCGTCTTGTCGTCGATGTGCTCTGCGAACTTGTTCCAGCTGCTCCATCCCATCGGTGGCGTTGCAGCAAGACCGTCCGGCGCGATCGTACCGAGCGGTGGCAAGGCCACTTCGCGGTGTGCCAGCGCAGATGCCGCTGCAGCGGTTGCGACATGTCCGATCTGGCGCACCTCCTGATCCCAGATTCCACCCGTCAGTACAACGCCCTGCGGCGTCACGGTCGCAGTCCAGCGTCTGGTCGGCACGCCGCGCACGTTGATGTTCCGAATGTCAAAGCTGACTGAGCGTCCGTTGCGCACGATGTTGGTCATCGGCATGGTGCCATACCAGTCGGACGTCAGCTGACCACGCCAGCCATTGGCGGTGCGCGTCAATTCCATCAGCCGCACTCCCGGCCGTGCCACTGGCTTTTCGAAGACCACGTTCATCATGGCGCCGGTGCGGTCCGGCAGAACCACCGCGGTTGTTGAGCCAACGCGCGCCGACGCCGAGCACGGCATGAGACAGACGCTAAGAGCAAGAGCGATCGACAGACGATACATAGGGGCTCCCCGGTTCACTTTCATCTCGCGCCAGATCAGTCACGCCAATGATAATCAGGCGCAGCGGTCACTTCCTGCACGGCCGCGGTAAGGGCCGCACCTCGCTTGGGATCGGCGATAACGCCTGGGTCGACGAACCCGTAGAAGGTACCACGCACCGCCGATGCGCCGCGCTGCTCGACGTCACCGATGTTGCGGGCGCTACCCGACAGGACGATGCCGCGTTCATACTCGCCAATGCCCAGGAAGGTGGTGGCGACCTGCGCGTTGCCCTTCACTACGGTATCGCCTCGGATCACCGACAGGGCACTGATGCGAGCGTTGCCGAGCACCTGACCGCCCGCCACCACCGCATGATCTTCCACCCGTGCATTCTCGCGCACACTGCCGGCAAGTACCCGGGCATAGGGGCCGACATAGGCGCCAGCATCTACAGAGGCTTCTGCCGCGACCCATCCGCCACCATTGGCATGACGCCGCCCTCCTGCGACTGGTTCGGACGTGCCTGGCTGATAACGATCGGGCATCGCACCGCTGAACTGAGCCATCCAGGGATAGCGGTAGATCGAGTAATAAGGCTGCTCCCAACGGATATGCTGGAACGTGTTAGGCGCACCAAGCACCACCATGAACAAGCCTGTGTCATCAGGCAGTATTTGTATGGAAGCTTCCCCGTCGGCGCCGCGTTGCATCGGCGAATACCGGCTTCGGCCGTCCGCCCCCACCGCTATCAGGCCCCAGCGCCAGCCGCTCGCGGGCGTCGGTATTGTATCGGGCTCGTCAGCTAACCCTGGCAAGTTCGTCGTCGCAGACGACTGCTGCACCACCCCGCGGAAGGTG
This sequence comes from uncultured Sphingomonas sp., assembly GCF_946477935.1. GTDB lineage: Bacteria > Pseudomonadota > Alphaproteobacteria > Sphingomonadales > Sphingomonadaceae > Sphingomonas. The sequence goes on from NZ_CAMLAC010000022.1 coordinate 16,188, forward strand.
ACCGCAACGCTGGATGCACCCGCATCGGGATGGAGGCGGACGATGTTATAGCCCCAACGCTGCGGTGCGGCCGAGGTCGGTATTGCGAAGCGGCGTCGAGGCAAATCGATTGGATCCAGTACTGCAGTACGCAACAGCCGTTCAGCCCCCTGCTCGCGATATTCCCCATATTCACGACGATACACCGCACCCTGATCGCTTCCGTCCGGGTTAGTATAGTCCCAGTTGGCGTTGTGCATCGCCCAGTCACCGAACGCGTCGTTCATCTGCGCGACGGTCCAGCCCTGATTACGCATCAGCACCTCAATTGGATCGGCGGTAGCCGCAGCGGGATCCTCCTTGCGCGGCGCCCGCGACCACATGGCGTTGATCGCCTGATAGCCGAAGCGGTTCTTGATATACTCCAAGAACTGCCAGTTGCAGTATCGCACCCGCGTCGATCCAAAATAAAGGTGAGGATAGTCGACCGATAGTACCGAACAGTGCGTAGTCGTGCGAAACTCCGGCAACTGGTGGGTCATCCAGTTGGCATGGCTCTCGAACAGCCAGCCGGTGTAGGGCGAATCCTGGAAGCCGCCGGATCCAACCTGCAGCGCATGGGTCAACTCGTGTGCCAATCCAAACCGGTCTCGGACCCCGCCGGGTCCGATCCACATTCCCAGTTGCCCCAGTTTGTCCGCCCCTCCCGTCAAACCGTAATCTTTACCAACGAATATGTTGACCTTGCGCTTGCTTGCCGCCCCACAATCCGGCTCCGGAAACCCCATGCCATTGATGAACTGCGTCCAGACATATTCCAGATGCCGTCCTGCCGCCTCTGCGTCCGCTTGGCGAACATTGTCGCCCTGCCAGTGGATCGCGAAATGTTCGGTCTGGTAACGTAGCGGCAGTGCGGCATTGGATTTGTCTGAGGGGTCGGTAGCGACGACATGCCATGACCCAGCTATGCAGGCCGAAGCTCGGACCGGTGTGACGGGACTCAGCGACACCAATCCAGGTGAGACTGGAGCCTGCGGCACCGCCGCGAGACTGGGTACCGCACCGTCGACGCCGCATCCAATCATTGCGAGCAAGGCGCTACTACCCAAGCTGCAACAGCGGAAAGGCCTCTTGTTTTTCGACCGGGCAGCCACAGCGATCTCCGATTGGACTTATACGGTATACGGAACTATGATGTCCGAGTATTGCGGCGTAAGCAAGAGGAGGATGCGCCATCTACACGAGCAACAGTCCGCCAGGATCGTCACGTCTGCCGCTGCTGTTGCGAGGTTCATTATCGCGCGGGGAGGTCGCCGGCAGCCTGCATCATCAACGCCCTCGCAGTATGCGTTCACCGGCATCGTAGAGTTTGGTCAGACCATTACCGCGCGTCGTAAAAGACCGATCTGCCCTCGCACTTTTCGACGATTGTCTGCTTCCACCTCACCGGAGAGAAATAGTGAAGACGATCCCTACCCTGGCCCTCTTCACCGCCCTGCCCGCGACCGCACTGGCGCAGAACAGTGTGCCGGTAACAGCACCGGGCAATCCAATCCTGGCAGACGGCCGCTATTACTCGACAGATCCCGCGCCCATCGTTGAAGGCGACAGGCTGTGGATTCTCGCAGGCCGGGATGAAGCGCCAGCGGACGTCAACGACTTCATCATGAACGAGTGGCAGCTGCTATCGACACAGGATCCGGCGTCGGGGCAGTGGCAACATTACCCAGCAACTGCGAAGCCTGAGGCGGTGTTCGCCTGGGCGGAGCCAGGCCGGGCTTACGCCGGACAGATCATCAAGGCTCGCGACGGCCGCTTCTATCTCTATGCGCCTGTGATGCAGCGGGGGGATGCCCAGGGAGACCGTTTCGCGATCGGCGTTGCCGTCGCCGACCGGATCACCGGGCCTTGGCGGGACGCGCATCCTGCCGGTCCAATCGTATCGCAGGCGGTACCTGTCGCCAACGACATCCAGAATATCGACCCCACCATCCTCATTGACGACGATGGTCGCGTCTACCTGTATTGGGGCACGTTCGGTCAGTTGCGAGGCGTAGAATTAGCCGCCGACATGTTGACCCCAAAAGGGGACGTGGTGGCGGTGAATAGCCTGACCGGCTTCTTTGAAGCTCCTTGGCTGATGAAGCGGCATGGCATTTATTATATGCTCTATGCCGGCAACAATGCCGGCCCCAACTCTCAATGCACGCCGGCCGTTTACCACGCCTGCATTGCCTATGGCACAGCCCCCTCGGCACTCGGCCCCTGGACCTGGCGTGGCACGATCCTTCAGCCAGTCAGTTCAACGACCAGTCATGCAGGAGCGGTCGAGTTTAAGGGGAAGTGGTACATCACTTACCACACTGCTGATGCGGCCCAAGGCGGTCATTTCCGTCGCAGTGTCGCGATCGATCGAATGGAATGGGACGATAGTGTGTCCCCCGCCGCAATCCGCCCTGTCACCCCAACGCGGCGGCCGTCCCCTGCGGCAGCACCGACCCGCAATGTCGCGGGTGCGGCGCGAGCCTATGCGTCCAATGAGCCGATCCCAGTCCAATATTGGATCAAGGCGCTCAATGATGGCATCGTGAAGGCGGCCCCGCTGCCGCCCGACATGTGGGGCAGTTGGACACCGAAGAACCCGGCTAGCCAGTGGATCGAATATCGCTGGGCGGAACCGGTCAGGCTCGACGGGAGCCGCATCCGCTTCTGGGCGGATCATCCCGCAGGGGCGGACGAAGGTGTCGCTCCGCCTGCCCGGTGGCGGTTGGAATACTGGAACAAGGGATGGCGGCCAGTACCGCAAGCAAATGTCTACGGTACAGCACCCGATGTCTGGCAGACGGTACGCTTCGCACCCGTCACCACGCGCTGTCTGCGTGCGGTGTTCGACGCCTCCGGCTCTGGCGGACGCCATGCCGGCGTCGCTGTGCAGGAATGGGAAGCGCTGGCCCCCCAGACAAAAGCTCCGACTGAGGCACCCGCCCACCCCGTGCCTGCCTGCGGCTAGGGCCCACGCCGATGCCTTGCATCGGCGTGGGCGAGCGGGGCGAGGTGGATCAGGCTAACCGGTCAGTGGTCAGCACACCTCAGCGGTCGAAGTAGGAACAGGCCCATCCGGTACGCGTGCAGCGTGCATGTAGAAGACGTCGCCGGCCAGCCGGTGGTTGCTACCGTAAACCTCCGACAGCACATTGTAGAGGGCTACATCGTAGCTTTCGAGATCATCGTCATTCAGGATGCGCCGGCCGTCGATCATCGCCAGCCGGTTCGAGTTGAACCAGGTCTGCGTGCCCTCGGCCCAATATTCGTCGATACTGGTGCTGCCATATTCGCCCTTCCACATGCCTCGCGCCATGGCGGAGGCATAGGCCCGCTCGACCCGGGCATAGAGGGCGGGATCAGCGGTGCGCACCCCTTCCAATATGCCGTGCGAAAACTCGTGAACGAAGATGTTCTCGCCGTAGTAGCGCTGCCCAGGCTGACCGAGCAGGTTCTCGGTCGCGGCACTGGTCAAATCGCCGCCCATGCCGCGGGCACGGCTGTTCCAGTACCCTCGGTCACTCAACCGACCGATCCGCTCGTCGTACTGCTTGCGCTCGCATACCGTCAGCCGTGGATCGTCACGTGTCGGCTTCTTCCAGTCACGCTGCTCAGGCAGATCGACGGTGCCTTCCTCCACACCCATGATCGCGACGCGGAAGCCGCGTGCGATCATGGTGCGACGGATATCGGGCCGTTCGACCAGCATGGCGGTCGCGATGTCGCGGGCGGCCAGCAACGCGGCATCGGGGACCGCTCCCGAGGAGACGATCGGCAGGCCCGAGGCATCGATGTAGCGACGATAGAACGGGTCGAGCGCGAGTGCCGCGGGTGGTGAAGTGATGACTTGCGTCGGATAATCCTCCGCGGCAGTCGCCACCGCAGCACCCGCCTGAACAAGAACCACTGCAGCAAGAACAAGGCGAACCCTGATCATACAGGAGTGCCACCGTTCGCGATCCATACCACCGTATCACCGTGCCGCCGTTTGGGCCGGGCATCACCGGCAGCCGCGCCAGCGGCCTCGCCGGTGCTGGCGCCGGGCGCATATTCGACACCGGTTTCGCCCGGAAATTCACGGATCGGCTCGCCGGCGCGGTTCGCGCGAGCGAAATTGGGCACGGCAGTCATCACCGAGCCATCGCTCCATCGGCCCCGGATTACCATCACGCCGTCAAGCAGATCGCCCCGCCACTCGGCTTCCAACGGCCCGTTTCCAAGGGGAAGATCGATGCGTGACTGGTCGGCCCGCTCCACATTGTAGATCAACGGGCCATAGCGCAGCGCCACCTTGCCGCGCGTCGCCTCGATCTTGTCGTCCCCGATCACGCGCTGCACTGCCATCGGAACCTCCAGCTCGATCCGATCGCCGGCCCGCCATTCACGGGTGATGACGGCATAACCCTTCTCGATCCGAGGGGTCATGGCTTGGCCATTGACCGCCAGGCGTAGCAGCCCGCCAACCTCCGGGGTCGCGGTGTAAAGTGCGCTGGTAGTCCGCTGCGGTACGCGCACGCGGACCGAGAAGCGGCGTGGCTCGCGCGGGTTGACGGTGATGCCGACCGCACCTTTCCAGGGATAATCGGTCTGCTGCACCATCTCGACCCGGGTGCCGGCAACCTCACCCACGTCGATGCGGCTGCCGACGAACAGATTGACGTAGAGGCCGTCATCGCCCTTCACGTACGCCCAGGTCGGCATCATCAGGAGGGTGCGTGGGATGTTGCCGACGCAGCACGGGCAGGTGTGCCATTTCGCCCGCTCGGTATCGACGAGCGGGTTGGTATAGCAAAAGCTCTTGCCGGCCAGGTCAGTCGATCCCAGCAGCGCGTTGTACATCGTCTCTTCGTACAAGTCGGCATATTTCGCGTCATGGTAGGACAGGTTCAGCTTGTACTGAAAGAAGATCAGGCCGCAGCTCGAACAGGACTCGCAATATGCGTCGTTGCGCAGGGCATAGTTGCCACCGAAACCCTCGGACGTATCCCCGCTGCCGACGCCGCCTGTGACATAGTATTTCTTGTTCACCATGTTGTCCCAGAGGGACATCACCGCGCTCTGGTAATCACGGTCTCCGGTTTCCGCGGCAATGTCGGCCATGCCGGAATAGAAGTACACGGCACGCACGGCGTGGCCGACCGCCTCATATTGCTGTTCGGGCGGCAAATGGCTCTGGTCGTATTCGGACCCACCTTCGCGCGAGTCGAGCAGGAAACGGGCAAGCGCAATATACCCGTCACCGCGGCCCTGCCCCTCCATGTCGTTGACGAAGCGGCCGAAGCGGACAAGTGCCTGCTCCATTTCCTGATGTCCGTCGAACCACGGCTTTTTGCCGGGGCCGATATTAGCCACCCAGCAGTCCGCCAACTTCTTGGCCGCATTGTACAGTCGAAGGTCACGGCCCTCGGTCAGCGTGTAATGGTTTATCGCGGACTCGATGAAGTATCCCGCGACATAGCCTTCATGATCGGCACGGTGTTCGGGTGACCAGCGCTCTGCCCAGTCCGAACGATCCGCCAGCGTATAGGCAGTGTGGAGATAGCCATCCGGCTCCTGTGCCGCGAGGATGATCGGGATCCAGCGCTCCAGCGTCTTGCGCATATCGGCCTGCGCTGCCTCGATCTGGCGATCACCCTGTGGATCGACCATGAGCGCGATGCACATCGATTCCACCGTCTGGTGGACCCAGGCGTTGGAGAAGACATAGCCCTTATGTGCAGCATGGCGTTCGCCGCGCAGCGCCTTTGCCGCTTCGACGAAGTTGTCGAGTCCTCCTTGTCCGGTCTTCAAATCCGTCCGCTCGCAATAGGCGATGCAATGCGGAATCCAGTTCACGATGAGCGACTTGGCGCGTTGGTTCCACAGCGGGCTATTGATGGCGTAGCGCGTCGTATAGACGACATCGAGCCGCTTGGCGGGCGGTGGCGATCCAACATGCAGCGCCAGCGTCGATTTGGCGCCTTGGCCCGCGGCAGTCGCCGTCAGGCCGAGCACGTAGTCGCCCGGCGCATCTACCGTCGCGCGCGTCGCAGGCGCGCTGGCGTCGGCAAACATCACCTTTCCGGGCCCGCTTACCTTGGTCCAGCGGACCGTGTCACCGGGGCTGCGCCGAAGCCAGTCGGCCCGGCCTGCAAGAAAGGTCTGGCCGCCAACAACCAGTGACCGGTCAACCCCGGCCGCGACCACCGGTGCGAACGCAGGTACAGCCCCCGCGCTCCAGACCCGCCACTGCAGGATACCCACCGACTTGCCTGCGTCGCCGACAAATTCCAGCTTCAGCCGGTCGGTCCTGACCCGGTCAAAGCTCAGGCGGTTGAAGCGGTCGAGCGCGACCACGTTGCCGCTGCGGACATTGCGCACGGGGACGAAAGCCTTCCCGTCCCAGTACAGCAATCTGGCAGAACGCGGTGGAGCGATCCCTTGTCCGTCCGACCACCAATAGATTTCAACCGAGTCGGTCGAGACAAGCTGGTTCCACGTATAAGTGACCCATTGCTCATCCGTCCTGGGCCAAGTCCCGTAGGCGCCGTGCGCGGTATCGGCAGAGCGCTCCGGCTCGGCACCGTTGTTCAGGGCAGCCAGGCTGGTGTCACCCGACGTGAAATGGCTGTCCGCCAGCGCCACCTTGGCGAGGTTGACCGGAGCGGTGTCCGTCATCACCGGTGCCGCAAAGCCGTGATCGGCCAGCGAGATAGCCGCCGCACCAGCCGCGATCTTCAGGACGTGCCGACGCGCGATCCCATGCTCGTCGCCGTGATGCTGTTCATCCGGCTGGTTCAATGCAGACGTCACCGATCATCTCCTTGGTACCGGGACATTCCACCGGCAGGACTATACAGCACAGCGCCGGTTTTTGCGGCGAACTTCAGGACCTGTTCGATCGCCTGATATGGACGGGAGACGACGCCGCTCCCGCCCCCGCCCCCATCCAATCAGAAGCGGAAGCGAACGCTGCCCTGCACCGTCCTGGCCAAGGTCCGCACGCCGAGCGGCAGCAAATTCTGCTGACCGAAGTAGCGGTACACATCGTTGCCGAGCAGGTTGGTGCCCTCGATCGACAGGGTCATGAACTTGACCGGCGTGAAATTGACTGCCGCATCCAGTCGATACGTGTCGTCATTGTACCAGGAATATTCCGGATTGGCGTTCCAGACGAACAGGCGATAGGCGGATCGATAATTGAACGCGACGCGCGTACTGAACGTCGGCGTGTCATAGAACAGCGCGGCGTTCGCAGTCCATGTCGACGTATCCGTCGAATCGAACGCACCCGGGAAGTCCTCTGGATAAGGATATTCGATCCGGGCCTTGCCGATATAGCTGCCGTTCGCGCTGACGCCGAAGTTGCGCCAGAAGCCGGGCAGGATGTCGAAGAAGGTCTGCGCGCTGGCCTCGACACCGGCGAAAGTACCATCACCGGCATTGCGGAGCTGCTCGACGAAGCCGCTCTGCCCCGGCAGGCCATAACGGCCGAGCTCGCCCACGACCTCGCGGCTGTAATACAGGAAGCCGGTCGCCTTCTTGTAGTAGCCGGCGAGGGACAGCTGGCCGCCCCGACCGAAATAATATTCGGCACTGACGTCGAACGCCTTCTCGCGTTGCGCCTTCAGGTCCGGGTTGCCCGCCGCAATGACCGGTGGCGTTTGACCCAAATCCACGAAATAGAACGGGCGCTGGTCGTAGAAGCCTGGTCGCTGAACGTTGGTGGTATAGCTGAGCCGCAACTGCAGCTTGGGCGTAATATGGATCAGCGCGGTCGCGCTTGGCAGCAGGTCCTGGTAATTAACCTTCCCCGATCCGCTCTCGACGATGTCCTGGTTGCCATTGGCGGCATTGCCCGGACGGAAATTGAAGCTGGAAACCGTACCCCATGTGTTGGTGTAGCGGGCACCCACCACGCCCTCCACCGGGAAGAGCAGGTCGAATGCGTAGTTAAGCTGAGCGTAGTAGGAGAGGCGGTTTTCGGTCGAGTCGAAGTTCTGGCCGCGATCGGGCGGGATCGCCTCGGTGGAGAAGCGCACGGCGTTACCGCGGTCGTTTGCCTGAATATAGTCGCGGATCGCCGGCCGGCTACCGAAGACAACCTCGCCGGGGATGCGATACCATTGCAGTGCGCCGGGTAGATCCGGACCGACCAGTTCCGCCTGATTGCCTCCTGGGAATTGCGATAACGGGGTGAACTGGCCGTTGATGCGCGGCAGGCCGTCGCGATACCCGTACTCGCGACTCGTACTGCGGCGATTTAAGCGAACGCCGGTCTGGATTGTGCGCAGCAGTCCGCTGTCACCGACGATCAACGTCAGGTCGGACTGCGTAGCAAATTCGCGATTGCGCTCCGCATTCGTCAGGTCTTGATATCGCTGCACGCCATAGGTTGCGATATTCCCCAGATCGATGCCATTGAAGGTGATTGAAGGCACCGGTCGCGAATAGGCATCGGAGGCAAAATCAATCGTCGCCGATGTCAGGCCGTAGGGTCGCGTCAAATGCTCCGCGATTACCGTGTCGACGTTGCTCCAATTGTACTGGATGCTGGTGTTCAGCAGCGCACGGTCGCTGCGCCAATGCATCTCGAAATTGGTGGTGTACAAATCCGACTTCGCGCGGCTGTAGATCGAGTCGATGCCGGCCGGCAGCCCCTCTGGCGTGACCGAGTTGATCGGCACGTTGATGGTCAGCGACCGCGCGGTTCGCCCGTCGGGCTGGAGCGTGATGTTGCTGTACCGCGATCCGGTCTCCCGGGTCAGCAAATACAACCGGTCGGACGTGTTGCGCGCCTTTGAGCCCAGATACTGGCCCTCGATCAGGAAGTCGAGATTGTCGTTGGCTTGCCACTGCAGCGCTGCGCTGACGGACGGGCGGTCGACGCTGCCTTCCTCCAGCCCGTAGAAGGCGCGGTACGGGATGACCGTATTCTCGAACCCGGCAGGCAAGCCGGCGCGCGGGCTGTTCGGTTCCGCCGCGCTGCCGAATGGTATATCGGGCGATTCGCTCTCGATGAAATTTTCCTTGTAGTTGGTCCGCGTCCACGACCCGTTGACGAGAAAGCCGACCTCACCGATTCCCGTCTCGAACCGCCGCGCGACCAACAGGCTGGCGTACGGGCTCACCTTCTCGGCGATATCGTCGTAGATGCCCTTGACGCTGCCCGCGACCGTCCAGCCCTTCACCATATCCAATGGCCGGCGCAGCTCGATATTGACGGTACCGGCGATGCTGCCTTCGACTTGGTCGGCGGTGCGGGTTTTGTAGACGTCGACCGACTTCAACAGCTCGGCAGGGATATCGGCCAGATTCAACGAGCGGCCAGTGCCAAGGCTGGTGTCGTTACCATTTACCGTGGTCTGCACACCAGAGAGGCCACGGATGGCCACGCTCTGCCCCTGCCCCCGCTCACGCGTGATCTGGACGCCAGTGATGCGGGACAAGGCCTCGGGAACGTTGTTATCGGGCAGCTTGCCGACGTCTTCCGAAACGACCGAGTCGACAATCTGCTTGGCGTTCTTCTTCTTGTTCGCCGCAGATGTCACTGATCCACGGATACCGATGACCAGAATGTCGGTTTTGGCTGATCCATCGGGGGTACCAGTTGGCTCCACGATCTCCGTCCGATCCTCGCTAGGATCGCCATCTTGCACCACGGTTGTCGTTTGTGCCTGAGCCCCTGTCGGCATCAGTGAAATCGCTGCGATCAGCGTACCGAAACGCAAAACCCTTTGCATCTGGCTCCCCCTTGTATCACTTATATCGTATACTCATACGGCAGTTAGGTGTTGTCAATAAGGTATTGAACTTATTGAAAAGCCCTTCCCAAACGGCATCGAGCGGGCGGCTACTGGCTAGCAGGGCATTCGCAGTACAACGCGAACCGCTCGCCACATGATTTGGATCGGCCTTTGAAGGCCCCAGCCTAGAGGGTTGATTGGGACGGAAGGGTCCTGTGAAAGATTTCGCCCGCGAGTTGGGTACGTGATGATACGCCATGCGAAGAGGGATCAGCATCGTCGTCATGGCATTGGACAGGGCGCAGCTTGAGGAGTCGCGGCGGCGCACAGGTTGCTGCCGAAACACGTATGGCAGACATGGACCGTTCTGCTCAGCGAGGATGCCGCTGGCACGGTCGCGATCATGGCAGCGATGGGCAAGTAGAAGACCTGCGTATGGCGCTGACAGGATCGGTTCATGGCGGGGGGCGCCGAAGGTCTGCTCCGCGACAGGCCGCGCCCGCCTGGATCGCGCTGCCGGCATCATCGCTGGTCGGCAGGGCGATGGCGCTGACGCTGGAGCCGGCCGGCCATAAGGCGACACACTGGACCGTGCGTGCCATGGCAAAGGCGGTCGGCATTACGGCATCTTCGGTGGTAAAGATCTGGCACGAAAACGAATGGGCGCCGCCCCGCTGTCGCAGCTTCAGCTGTCCAACGGCAAGGCGATTGCCGTGAAACCACGCAACGTGGTCGATCTGTACGTCTCGCCGCCTGCGTACGCCATCGTGCCGCCGGTTGACGAGAAGAGCCAGACTCCAGTGCTCGACCGCACCCAGTCGGGGCAGCCGCTGAAGCGCGGCCGGGGGCCACCATGCCCCACGACTACAAGCGCAACGGCACCGCGGCGCTGAACGTGCTAGATGGATCGGTGGTCGGGCGCAACATGCAGCGCCACCGCCACCAACAGTTCATCCTCTTCCTCAGTGTCGTCGGGGCCGAATTGCCGCCCGACAACGCCGTTCACGCCATCCCCGACAATTGTGCGACGCCCAAGCAGCCCGAGCCGGGCAACTCTCTGGTTCGCCACCCGCGCTGGACGTCCCACTTTGCGCCCACGTCATGCCATCCTCTGCAATCAGCAAGAGTGCCCAAACAATCGCGGTCAAATTTAGGATTGATGGTGCGGGAGGGCCGGTGCTGCACCCCTCCCGCCAGCGAAATTATATCGAGGCGCGGCCGTAGAACCGCGCTACATTCTGCCGGTACCGGGTATCAAACTCAGGCGCCTCGCTGGGCTTAAACTTAGGCGCGTTTGCCAGCTGTTCTTTGGTGATGTTGAGGATATAACCGTCCTTGTCGACATCGTAGTTCAGGTAGCTCCAGGGTAGTGGGAACAGCGCCTCACCAAAACCCATCGTGCCGCCGAACGACATCACCGCATAGGCAACACGTCCCGTGTATTTATCGACCATGAAGTTCTCGATTTTGCCGAGATGCTCCCCATTACGGCCAACCACGGGAGTTCCCTGAACCTTCGCAGAGGAGATTAGGCGAACATTCTCGTCAGTCTGCAAGCGAAGTTCGAATTCGTCATGTGCCTTGGCCTTGCTACGGGCTAGGAACGCCGCTCCGGCAGCGACACCAGCTGCTGCCAGGCCAAGCCCGATCGTAGACCAGTCCGGTCCCGAGTTGGTCGGCTGGGCACGGTCCTGGAAAGCGCTGCGCGTGTGATCGGGGTTGGTGCCGACCTTGGCACCCGACGACCGATCCTTTTCTTCCTCAAAAAGCAAGGCGTTCGCACCCGTTGCCGACAGGCGCACCTTGTCGCCTTCAACTGCGGCAACCAGGCCACCGGGCAGATAGTGATGGTGCCCCTGGTGGCTACCCTGCCCGCTATCTTGCTTGGTCAACTTGATGCGGTCACCCTCGACTTTGTCGACGGTTCCAACGTGGACGCCATCCGCCCCGACGACTTCCATATGCTTTTTAACGTTGGTGAGGTCAGCCATGTTAAGTTCCTGATGCAATTGCACCGGCTGAACGGCTCGAACCCAGGATCGATGCATTTCAAGGAGTTGGCAGCTCGCGGAATCGCTCAGCGCTCCACCAGAAATTTCTAATTGGGCAGGCCGATCGATTGATTTTTCTACTCCGAAGTTTGGGGCAAGCCAGGTTCACCCGCGTACCTCACGTACACCGCACTGGGTTGACGATGGTGGTCAAACGTCCGGCTACGTCCGCGATGAGCCGCCGCGAACCAAATCAAGTGGGCATAAAATGGGCACAGAGTACCCATTTCCAATTTTTACCGACGATTACGGGGAAGTCTGGCGGAGACGGAGGGATTCGAACCCTCGGTACGGTTTCCCGTACGACGCTTTAGCAAAGCGTTGGTTTCAGCCACTCACCCACGTCTCCGGATGCGGCGAGACGCGGCTATAGCGGGGCCGGGGGAGGCGATCAACCAGGACTTGCACCCTTTGCGACGAGAATTTGCGGTATCAGCGCAAACGTCGTTCATTGCGTCGCAAGGCCCGGGCTGGTTAAGCTTGCGCCCATGCCGTCTAGCGGGGGAAGTGTGAAGTGAAGCGGAGCATCTGGATCGCAGCGGCCACCGCGCTGATGGTCGTCGGC